>JAIXOO010000116.1 GCA_027486765.1 Saprospiraceae bacterium | reverse complement strand
GGCTACATTCCTAAAATCAATCACGCCTGGTTGATCCGCTTTACCCATATTGATTACGATCGGGAAATGGCGATTGTGGCGGAAATCAGTCGGGGAGCTGGTCGGGAGTTGTTAGGCTCGGTGCGGATTATTGAAGATGCCTGGCGGGAAACGGCGGAGTATTCTATCCTGATTGCGGATCATTTTCAGGGCCGGGGGCTGGGGAATATCATGACCGATTACATTTTGGACATCGCCAGGGATCGAAAGATTGAAAAGATTGTGGCCTCGGTTTTGTCGCAGAATAAGTCGATGATTCGGTTATTTGAAAAACGCGGCTTTACTTTTGACAAAAGTGACATGGAGGTGTATGAGGTGGAGTTGGATTTATAAAAAAGCAAAAAAAATTTCCTAAGGACATGGAAAACAGCAATATCGAAAAAAAATTGGCCGAACTGGGCCTCGTTTTACCTACGCTTCCCGGCTCAAAAGGCATTTACCACAGTTGCCTCACGGTGGATAAGCTGGTGTATGTCTCTGGTCATGTATCGGTGCAAAACGATGGCAGCTACATCAGCGGCAAATTAGGCCAGAACCTCGACGAAACCGAGGGCCAAATCGCCGCCCGCCAATGTGGCCTGGCCATGTTGACCTCCCTGAAAAAACACTTGGGTAGTTTGGATCGCATCAAACGAGTGGTCAAATTGCTGGGTATGGTGAACAGTACCCCCGAATACACCATGCACCCGGTGGTGATGAACGGTTGTAGCACGCTGTTCGTCGATTTGTGGGGAGATGAATACGGCAAGGGCGTACGGAGTGCCGTGGGCATGGGCTCATTACCGGGGAATGTGGCAGTGGAGGTGGAAGGAATTTTTGAGATTGAGTGAGGTATTACCCTGCACAACCAGTCTTATCTCAAATTTATTAGACTTAAGGTAATTGGATAACCAACCAATGTTGGGTAACGACCAGCGGCAGCGCCGCCAAAACGTCTGTAGAAACTAGGGGGTATCGTTAAATTAAAGGTGCGTAGCACCGAAACAGCAAGCCTAATTTGTTTCGGTGCTACGCACCTTTGACTCAATACTGCGGACAAAATCTACAGACGTTTTGGCGGCGCTGCCGCAGATCGTTGACCTTAAGACTACTTAGTTTCCTTATCATCAACTCGCCTAAGCCGGATTAAAGAAGCACCTATTAAGTGCAAATAAATGCATCCCCCATGCAACGTTTCCCCCTCCTTCCTGCGCCATATGGTTAACTTTATACCCGAACCATGGCGAAAGCAAGCAACACCCTTATGGCCTTAGAACCCGATGACCTGCTGCAATCTTGCATTACAGGCGATAGCCGTGCTCAGTTTCGTTTTTATGAACGCTACAGCCCCCGTTTGTACGCCGTATGCCTGCGCTATGGGCGCGATGAAGGCGAAGCCAACGACCTGCTCCAGGAAGGTTTCATCAAAATTTTTCGGGAGTTATCGGCCTTTCGCGGTGAAGGAAGCATTGAAGGGTGGATGTGTAAAATCATGGTCAATACCGCGCTGAGTCGCCTGCGCAAAAAAAGCCTCAAATTCTTGCCCTACGTAGAACCCCCGGAAAACCTATACACCGATGAAGATATCATTGGCGCCCTCAGTGCTTCCGAGTTGATTACCGTGCTCAACCACCTCCCACAAGGGTACCGCACGGTGCTCAATTTGTACGCCATCGAAGGGTATTCCCATGCAGAAATTGCCACCATGCTCGACATCAGTGAAGGGACATCGCGCTCGCAATACCTACGCGCGAAGATTGCCCTGAAAAACCGTTTGGAACAACTCAAAAAAATGAACGCCAGATGAAACCAAGAGATCCCAAATCCTTTGAAGGTTTGTTGCAAAAAAAGCTGGCTGAACACCGAGCTGAGCCACCACCCAATTTATGGGCAAAAATCGAGCGGGAAACGGCACCTCAAAAATTGCGTTTTTTGGCCCGACGGCTGAATCACAACTTGCATTGGTTGAACCTGGCCGCAACGGTTTTGCTGGTACTGGTGGTGCTATTTTTTTTGTACCCCCCTCAAAACAAGTCGCTCAATTTGCCTCTACCGAAGCTCAATACCCCCTTGCAACAACAACTCAAGGGGGTACCCGATAGCCTTGATTCGTTGAAAAAGCTATTTCATTTACAAACTAAAACCAAACCAACCCATGAAAAAGTACATTGAAGAAGAAAGCAAGGAAAACCTGAATACCGAAATGTTGGCCGCCATTTCCAAACTTACCCGTGCCGGGTTTTTACTGGTGATTGTATTGATTTTGCTCTTTTGGCAAAACTATTCCCACTTTTTTGGCAGTAAAAATGATGGAGGGCAAGTGGTACAAACTGCATTGCCCATGCTTAGTCCGGCGGCACAAAAAGGCAAAGACCTGTTCAAAAACAACTGCGCCTCCTGCCACAATCGCGACATGCAATCGAACCTGACCGGGCCCGCTTTGGGAGGCCTTCAAGAACGTTGGGCAGCTTATCCACGTACGGACCTGTACCAATGGATTCGCAATTCGCAGGCCTTGATCGATGCTGGCCACCCTCGTGCTCAAGAGCTATGGAACAAATGGAAACCCGTCATCATGACGCCCTCTAGCAATCTCAAGGATGAAGACATCGAAGCCATTTTAACCTACGTAGAAGAGCAATACGCTGCACGTTGATTGTTAAACAAAAAAAATAAATCGACCGTTTACCCAAAAAAAACAACCACACACCAAAAAAGCTTTGGTTTATAAAAAATTTTTTACATTTGCATTACAAAGAGGCTTTCCATACACATTTCACTATTATTCTAGCCAATTCTCCACGAAAGGCTTCGTGGTTTGCAAAACCCACCCGGGTATCTCACGAATGAATGCGTGAGCTATATGGGTTATCATAATTGTTTGTACATTTGCGCGTTCAATTGAAAAACAGAAATTGTACAACATGAAAATTAAGGGTTTAGTAGCGGTGAGCGGCTTACCAGGGCTGTTTAAGATGGTTGCCAATCGCAACAACGGGTTGATTGTAGAAGACCTGGCCAACGGTAAAAGACGTTTCGCATCTGTACGGCAACATCAGTTTACACCATTGGAATCCATTGGCATTTATACGAATGATGGTGAAACTTCAGAATTGAAAATTGTTTTCCAAAGCATGCTGGACAAACTGGAGTCAGTGCCCATGCCTGCTGTGACTGAAACTGGCGATAAGCTACATACTTATTTCGCGCAGATCCTTCCCGATTATGACCGCGATCGGGTGAACACGGGCGACATCAAAAAAGCCATCAAGTGGTTCGCGCATTTGCACGAACTGGGTTTTACCACGATGGAAGAAGATGAAGAAACCGAAGAAGACGAAACCGAAGAAACTGCAGCAGATGAAGCTGAAGTAGTAGAAACGGAAGGAGACGCGGAAAAGGTTGAAGAATAGTTGAAAAGTTGAAGGGTTGAAAAGTTGAAGAGATACGCACTCATCTAAGGTATTTCGTCAACTTTTGCATTACCTGGGACTTTTCAACCCTTCAACTTTGCAACTGTACAACTTTTTTAGGCGACCTATACTATGCGTAATCTACCGGCGACCAAAACCAGCGCCTGTACGGACTATTCTGTACCGGCACTACCACAAACCTGGGAGGATGTAGAACCTACATTCACCACATTGCTCCAGCGGCCGATCCATTCGGTCCAGGACTTGAGTACATGGATCACTGAGCGCAGTGACCTTGAGGCTCAATTGGGAGAAACCATCAGTTGGGCTTACATCCAACTTTCGGCAGACAACCAAAATCAAGCAGCCAATCAACGTTACCAATACGTTATCCAGGAAATTTTACCCAAATTAGATCCACTCGATCAAGCCTTGAACAAAAAACTGGTAGAGTCGCCCTATTTGAACCAGTTGGATGCGCGTCGGTACGAGATCTATTTGCGCAATATTCAAGCTTCGGTGGACCTGTTTCAGGAAGAGAACGTCGCCCTCAACACCGATGTGCAACTCAAAACCAAGGAATACGCCCGAATTTTTTCTCAAATGATGATTGGCATGGACGGCAAACAAATGACCCTCCAGCAAGCCAATACCATTTTGGAAGAACCCAATCGCCAGCGTCGCCGCAACATTTACCACAAAATCAATCGCCGCATCCTGCAGGACACCAGCCAATTGGACCAATTGTTCGATGAGTTGCTGCAAAAACGCCATGCCATTGCCTGCAACGCTGGGATGGAGAATTACCGGGATTACGCTTTTCAGGAATTGGGTCGTTTTGATTATAGCCCTGCCGATTGCCACGATTTTCACCAGGCGGTCAAGGCTGAGGTTTTGCCGATTTTGAATGAATTGTACCTCACCCGCAAACAAAACTTGAAGGTTACCCAATTGCGGCCCTGGGATTTGAATGCGGATACGGCTGGGCATGCGCCTTTGCACCCCTTTAAAGATACCAACGAATTGCTCCACAAGGGCATTCAGTGTCTGGAGCAGGTTCATCCGGAATACGCCCAAATCATTCGTTTGATTCAGCAAAATGGTTTTCTGGATTTGGCCTCCCGCCCTGGCAAACGCCCGGGGGGCTACAACATGCCCTTGCAAGCCACGCGGATGCCCTTTGTGTTTATGAACGCGACCAACTCGCTGGGTGACTTGCGCACCTTCATGCATGAAAGTGGCCACGCCATTCATTTTTTCCTCACCCGCGATTATCCTTTATTATTTGATCGGAAATTTACATTTGAAGTAGCCGAACTGGCCGCCATGACCATGGAATTGCTCACAATGGACCACTGGCACCTCTTTTTCCCACATGAAGCCGACCTGCGCCGCGCCAAAATCACCCAGTTGGAGCACGTACTCAAGGTTTTGCCCTGGATCGCCACCATCGACCAGTTCCAGCACTGGTTGTATACCCACCCTAATCATACGCAGGAAGAACGCCGGGCCAAATGGACCGAAAGTTTCCACGCCTTCACCCCCGGAGTACTGGACTACTCCAGCCTCGAACAATACATCGAAAACCTCTGGCACAAACAGCTCCACTTGTTTGAAGTGCCCTTTTATTACATCGAATACGGTTTTGCGCAGCTAGGTGCCATCGCCTTGTGGCGGCAGTACCGCGAAAATCCGGAACAAGCCGTAGCGGCCTTTACCCGCGCCATGCGCCTGGGCAATACCCGCTCAATTCGTGAGATTTACGCTGAGGCAGGCATTCGTTTTGATTTTTCGCAGGAGTATGTGCGGGATTTGGGGACGTTTGTACGGGGGGAGATGGAGAAGTTGAAATGAGGGTTCAATCCGAAGAACTTTGATCAGAAGAAGCTGCACCAAAAATCATGCTTTTATAGTGCTCAAGCCTATTAAACCCTGTAAACCCTTTTCCAACTAAGTAGGTCAATATTTGAATGTCATTAGCTTCGTAGGCGAGGTCAAAAAGTTTGATGTCCAACCATGAGTACAGTTGAATAATTTTATCCCCATCTTTTTGTTCCAAAAGGATCTTTAACTGGGTTAAGTCTTTTGCGCTAACGGCCTTCAAAATATCCTCTTCATCACAAGCAAAACCGTCTACTTCATATAAGGTATTCATAAAGTCTTTTATGGAAGAGGAAAGGTAAATGATGCCAAAATCACCATTGTCCACATAATATAATTTGCCTTCATGCTGCCCTCCAATGGCCATGGCAATGTTTCCAGTCAAACACTCGGCAATAAAATATAGATATTGAGGCTCGACATAATCAGAAGTCAATTCAAATGGCTCAATGTATTCTTCTAAAAAAGACCTGAAATCGTTTTGATTTAAAAACGTACTTGCATTAAAAAAAAATCTTAGCACATTTGACATTTTATAGCCATCTCGCAGAGTGATAGGAAAACCCAATTCCTCCTTCTTAAACAGATCAAAATTGCTCAAAAATTCTTTATATTCATTCGGCAGGGAATGCTGAAGCTTGGTTTCAATGTATTGAATGGCGATCGAAATTTGATCCATAAAAAATTTTATCTTACAGCAAAAACCACCGCTAAATCAATCTCCAATTCGGGAAATACCGTTGAATGCAGCAAATCGTCTTCAATAACTGGTGCCAAGCCAGTAAATTTCCCATCTTGATTGAGGACGTAGACCCGGACTTCGCGATCCAGCGGATGAACCAGCCAATATTCCCGCACACCAGATTCTTCATACACCTGATATTTCTCGCGCATTTCCCGCTTGGTGTTTCCAGGTGATAGAATTTCAACAATCAAATCCGGGGCACCGTTGCAGCCTTGCTCGTCGATTTTAGTTGGATCACAGATCACGCACAGATCAGGTTGAACCACAGTAGTCATTTGGCCTTTTTTGAGACTAACTGGTAAACGAACATCAAATGGAGCACTAAATGCCTGGCAAGTGGATTGGTTAAAATACGTAAATATGCGCAAACTCAATTCACGTGAGACCCTTTGATGAAGAGTACTAGGGGCAGGACTCATGGGAAACAAGCGGCCACGAATTAACTCTACACGCTCCTGAAACTGCCAGCTGAGGTAGTCAGAATAGGTATAAAATCCTTGAGGATCAAGCTGGGAGAGACTGGTAATCGGCGTGGTAGCAAGGGTTGACATGCGTATAGTTTTGTGCTCAACAAGGTAAGGGTTTTGCAAGGGCTGCGCAAGGGTTTTGATGAATTCCCATTTAGTTGGTTGCGTGTGGACGCCGAAGGAAGCGACTGTGCCAAATCAAAAAAGGTAATTCATTCAACTTTATTACTCAAAACTCCACCACCTCAATATTCCGTATCGTCTGCTCAAACCACTTCACCGGTGCCTGGGTTTTATCCCCCGTGCGGGTATCACACTTGAAGAAAAGGTAATACAGCTGAATGTTGTCGCCAATGCGGTTGAGCAAGCTTTTTAAGCGCGCCTGGCCTTCATCGTACTGGTGGTACAGGTATTCCATGCGCCAGGAGTAGTAGGCTTCGTCGTGTAGCTCGGTGATGTCGAGGATGATTTTATTGTCGGTGTATTTTTCCAGGAATTGGGCGGCGAGTACGCTGTGGTGCCGCGTCCAATCGCGGGGACTGCCTTTGTGTTCGGCGTGTTTGAAGGTATCGTGTGCAAAGGCAATGATGCGCAGGATGCGCCGCGATTCAGAATCCAATTTGATTTTATCAATGTTGCCCAATACCTCGGCGATGTGGCGATACACCTCACCCTCGGGATGCCCGTACCTTGGCAAGCCCCAATTCAAACCCTCCAAAAATGCTGGATCTTCAAGCAAGGCAAGTTCCAACTCATTTTCCGGTTTCAGCTCCCCGTGATAATCTATCTTGTTTGGGTTATTACCTTCCATCCCATTGTGAATGCTTACCAGTTTGTTGGTGCTTTTTTGGTAAAAATTCTTAAGTAGTGGGGCAAAAATAAGTTTTCATTTTCTCTGAGCCAAAGGATTAGATAAGAAACTTAAAATGAACCGTTTACTTATCTAATCCTTTGGCAAAATGAAACACTTATTTTTTTATCGCCCCGAAATGAAAATTTCGCGATCAAAGATAAGCGCCTTTTTGGCGGTTTAGGATGTTAAAATCTGGTTAAAGCAAAAAAAAAGCTTAACCAATGCCTTTACACGGTGGTTACTTCTCTGTAACTTGAACGATGGAACTCGTTCGTCCATTTTGCAACCTAATTGATTCTGACATACTCTTTGAAAAAAAAACCTAACAGCCATGAAGCAGTGGATTGCTTTAGTATTCTCCGGAGTCTTGGGTGGAGTAATCACCCTGACTGGCAGCCATTTTCTCAATCGTGAAAACGATGCCGAAACCATTAAAACCGAGGCCGTATCGTACACCCGGCCCGTCAGCTCACCTGCCTGGTCTGGCGCAGTGCCCTTCGATTTTGTTCAGGCAGCTCAAAAATCGACACCCTCGGTGGTGAACATTACTGCTAAAATTGCCAGAACTGCCCGCTCCAACCAGGACGATTTCTTTTTCTTTTCACCATTCGGTGGCCGCGGCGGTGGTGCGCCTGCGGAAGGTTCCGGTTCCGGGGTCATTTACTCCGAAAACGGTTACATCATCACCAACAACCACGTGGTGGAAGGTGCCAGCGAATTGGAAGTCACCCTCTCCGACAACCGCAAATTCAAAGCGACCCTGGTGGGTACCGACAAAAGAACCGATCTGGCTGTCATCAAAATTGACGCCACTGGGCTGACACCCACCGAAGTTGGCAACTCCGATGAAGCACGCATCGGCGAATGGGTATTGGCCGTAGGCAATCCTTTCGAGCTGACTTCTACTGTCACCGCAGGCATCATCAGCGCTAAGGGGCGCAACATCGACCTGTTGGGCAAAGGGGCAGCCATCGAGTCCTTCATTCAAACCGACGCTGCCGTGAACCCCGGCAACAGTGGTGGCGCGCTCGTAGATGCCCAAGGCAAACTGATTGGCATCAACACCGCCATTGCTACCCGTACGGGCTCCTTCCAGGGCTATAGCTTCGCCATTCCGGTGAATCTGGTGCGCCGGGTGGTCGACGACATCATCAGCTATGGCGATTACAAGCGCCCTTATCTGGGTGTGAACATTCAGGAACTGGACAGCGATTTTGCCAAAGAATTGCAGGTCGATGTTTCGCAAGGGGTGGTTATCACGGAACTGGTAGAAGGTGGTTCCGCTCAGTACGCAGGGCTACAAGCCAATGATGTCATCGTTGGCATCGATGGACGCGAAGTAAAATCGGTACCTGAACTACAAGAAGTAGTGGGCCGCGCTAAAGTAGGCGATACCGTAAGTCTGAAGGTCTTGCGCAAGAACAAGTCCATCACAGTGCCAGTGAAGCTGCGTGAGCAGAAGAATCAATAAAGTTTAACAAGCCAATTTAAACAAGTCTCTCGGAATCCTGTTTAATCCTTTCAAAAGACTTGTTTAAAGTTGGTTTTTCGTTTTGTTTTGAGGCGTCTGTCACGGTTTTTCGGGGCAGACGTTTTTTGTTTTTTGATAAAAAATTCTATTTTTGTCCTGCCTTCATATTCAAGATTTACACCTCCTTTCGCGAAAACCACATTCTTCCACCGCGAAAGCCATCATCATGTTTCGTACTGCTCTTGAATGGATCGACGACCTCATTGGTCTGCTCTACCCTCACCTTTGTCCTGCCTGTGAAGAAAATGCCCTGCCTCGGGAGAGCCTGATTTGTTTGCAATGCCATTGCGAATTGCCTTACACTGACCAGCATCTGGAAATGGACAACGCTTTTACCGAACGTTTTTGGGGGCGAGTACCCTTGGAAACGGGTGCAGCCATGCTGCATTTTGTCAAAAGTGGACGGGTACAGGCGCTGATGCACCAGCTGAAATATGGCGGCAATCAGGAAGTGGGCATCCGACTAGGGATCATGTTTGGGGAAAAATTGCGCACTGCTCCTCTTTTTGAATCAGTAGACTTGATCATCCCGATTCCTCTACATCCCCGGCGACAACGGCAGCGGGGTTACAATCAAAGTGCTTGTATTGCGGCGGGGCTGGCCCAGGGCATGGGGGTAGCTTATGCGGAACAATACCTCCGCAGGGTAGCCTACACCAGTACCCAAACCAAAAAATCGCGGATGGGCCGCTTTGACAATGTCAGTACGGCTTTTCAGGTACGGAAAGCGGCGCAACTGGAAGGGAAACATATTTTATTGGTGGATGATGTGCTGACGACTGGGGCGACCTTGGAAGCAGCGGCTTTACAGTTATTGGAGGTGCCGGGCTTGAAGTTGAGTATGGCTACGCTGGCGATAGCGGGGCAGTAACGATCGAAGTTGAATCAAATTTTAAAATTTAGCAAAATCAAATTCAATGCTGACGAAGCAATTCATCTGTGATTTAGAATATACTTTGACTGGAGCATTTATCAATGTTCATAAAGCATTAGGTCCAGGTCTTTTAGAAAGTGTTTACCACAAATGCCTGGCTCACGAACTAGATTTGCGGAAAGTAAACTATGTATCCCAACTAACTATTCCCATTACTTACGGAGGAATGACGCTTGATGCAGAGTTAAGGCCCGATTTTGTTGTCGAAGATTGTATCATTATTGAACTCAAGTCCGTTGAAGCAATATTACCCGTTCACGATGCTCAGGTGTTAACCTATATGAAGTTGTTGAAAATACCGAAAGGCCTACTCGTTAATTTCAATTCCACAAGCATTGTAAAAAATGGAAAGAAGTCCTTTGTGAACGATTATTATCGGGAACTTAAGTGATTTATTTTTTCACCACCTAAGAAACCTAAGGCACCTAAGAATCACCTAAGGGAAAAATCGTTATCTCTTAAGTGCCCCTTAGGTGTCTTAGGTTTCTTAGGTGGTGAAAAAACACAAGCGGCGAAGCCGCCCAAAAAATCCTAAGCTTTAAACTACCACTTCCCTCCAAATTCCACCATCTTTACACAAATTTTCAACCCGATGAAAGCCAAATTTTTCTCCTACATCAGCTTGATTGTGCTGTGCTGTTTCGCCACTGACGCGGCCATTTTTGCCCAAAGCGCATCCACCCTCCTGGCCTCCGCCAAAGCAGAATTCAAGAAAGAGTACGCCACCCAGAACATGGCACAAACTGCCCAGCAACTCAAACAAGCCCTGCTCAGCCAACCCAACAACCCTGAAATCCACTACTACCTGGCCAATGCCCTGGATCGGGTCAACGCAGCTGAAGCAACCTGGGTAGCCACAAGCAACCGCAAAAGTATAGCCGAAATCAGCCAGCACCTGGAGCAATGTGTCCGCTTGTCCCCGCGCTACAAGGGTGAAAAACTGGCCCTTGACCCCTATTCAAAACTAGGCTCCGTATGGGGAAGCCTCGCCTTGGGCTACCTCGCCCAAAATCTGCCCGACTCGGCCCGCTGGGCTTTCCGGCAAGGCAAAAGTAAAGGCGCATATCTAGAGCCAAGCCTGGAATTAGGCCGCAACTTGCTCAATTCCTGTAGCAAAGACGCCATCCTGTTTTCCTCGGGTGACAATTTCTCCTACCCGCTGTTTTACCTGCAAACGGTGGAAAATCTGCGCCCAGACATTCAAATTGTCGATGTCAACCTGCTCAATACCGATTGGTACTGCCTCTACCTGGCGGCCCGTGCAAGCAATGCCGTCTTGCGCGAAGGCATCAACATCGATGCCATTCCCAATTTGATGAGCTGGAAAACCGGGCCTGTTTCTGCTAAAATCAGTAGTGGCGACTGTGGCAACGACAAAACCTTTGAGTGGGACATCCCTGAACTGATCAATGGCGACTTCTTATTGCGCAGTGAATACGTGCTTTTACAACTCATCATCGGCAACCAATTCGCCAACGATGTCTATTTTACCGTAGGTTTTTCCAAAGACGATTTATTGTACCTGGACAATTACCTTGAGTTTGGGGTACTGGTGCAAAAGCTCAAACCCTGCGATACCAAAAACCAAAAAAGTGCCACAGATTACCTCCGCAATTACAACCTCAGCAGTTTACCCCAACAGCAAGCCGCCATCTACAATAGCCCCGACCTGGTGAACCAGCTCAATTTTTACCGCATTGGCTATGCCAACGCCATTTTTCAGTTGATTGAGCTGGGAAAAACCGATGACGCCAAAGCTTTGATGGCCGCCCTAGAAACCCGACTCCCAACTACCTTGGTTCCAATGTTTAGTGCTACCTTGAACGATTACATTGAAAAATTGAAAGTCAGCCTTAACCGATAATTCGATTTCGGATGGCGGATTTGGGATTTCGGTTGTTGCATTACGTTCGATTTTTTGCTAACAACTTTTAGCTTTTCAGGCTTAGAAAGCCAAATTTTCAAGCCTATTTACAAAAACAAGGCCCGAAGCACCAACCGAAATCCCAAATCCGAAACCCGAAATCGCAAGCGCCTAACCAAATGGAATTCATCAGTGTATTTGACATGCTCAAAATTGGCGTGGGGCCTTCCAGTTCCCATACCTTGGGCCCTTGGCGGGCTGCAGAGCGCTTCGTGAAAGAATTAAAGGAGCAATCTCTACTTGAAAAAACCCAACAATTAGAGGTTTTGCTCTATGGGTCTCTGGCCCTAACGGGTAGGGGACACGGAACCGATATTGCCATTCTGATGGGCCTGAGTGGAAAAGACCCCGTGACGGTACCCGTCGTGGAAGTAAAAACGCTCCCGGAACAAATTCAAGAGCGCAAGCAACTCTATCTGGCGGGAACCCATCCTATCTCTTTTGATCCAGAGCATGCGATTCACTTTCGCGGCTACCAAATGCTGCCCTATCACGCCAACGGCATGCAATTGAATGCCCTTGATGCCACGGGCGAGAGCATCCACCAAAGCACTTATTATTCGATCGGTGGTGGTTTTGTGGTCAAAGAAGGCGAAGAAAATACACCCCTGCGCGAGGAAAATGACGTCCCTTACGTCATCACCAGTGGTGCCGACCTCGCGCAATGGTGCAAACAACGCAAGTGCAAGATTTCGGACATCGTTTATGAGAATGAAAAAAACTTCCTGAGTAAAGCCGAAATCGACGAGCGACTCCTGAAAATCTGGTCGATCATGCTCGACGCCATTTACCGGGGTTGTCATACCGAAGGCATGTTGCCCGGTGGCCTGGATGTTGCCCGCCGAGCCTTCAACATCAACCAAAAATTACTCGCTGACGGTGAATATACTTCGGCCCAGGAATGGACGCAGTGCATCCGGTTCAGCCGCATCGGCTTTTCAGAAGTAGTCAAATGGATTGGCTGTTTTGCCATGGCCGTCAATGAAGAAAATGCCAATTTTGGCCGGATCGTCACAGCGCCGACAAACGGGGCGGCGGGGGTCATTCCCTCGGTATTGATGTACTACCTCTGCTTTGCCAAACCCTTGGCCAAGAATGAAGACATTGTGCGGTTTTTGCTTGTAGCTGGACAGGTTGGCGCCTTGTTCAAACAAGGTTCAACCATCAGTGCGGCCATGGGCGGCTGCCAGGCTGAAATTGGGGTGTCCAGCGCGATGGCCGCCGCAGCACTGGCCGAATGTTTGGGGGCTACCCCCGACCAAGCGTTGATGGCTGCGGAGATTGCCATGGAACACCACCTGGGCCTCACTTGTGATCCAGTGGGTGGACTGGTACAGGTTCCTTGCATTGAACGAAACTCAATGGGCGCTGTTAAAGCGATTATGGCGGCCAAAATTGCGATGGAAAGTGACCCCAGCAAAGCCAAGGTAACCCTGGATGCGGTGATCAAAACCATGTGGGAAACCTCGCAGGACATGAACCACAAATACAAAGAGACCAGTTTGGGTGGCCTGGCTGTCAACATCGCCATAGCCCTGCCCGAATGTTAGGCATAGCTTTGAGGAGGTAACAATTAGGGCCGATAAAAAATGAGTGCTCATTTTTGCCCCACTACTTATTTGATTTTTCTATTACCTTGATGCGTAAAAACAAATTTTATGTGGGCTGCTCTTGCATCTTTTATTTTATTCAAAGTTTGGGGCTGGAAAGTGGCGGGAGATTTTCCCCGTCAGCTCAAGAAGTACATTGTTGTGGTAGGACCTCATACGTCAAATTGGGATTTCCCTTTTGGGATCTTGCTCCGCACCATTCGCCACGTTGATGTCAAGTTTATTGGCAAGTCCTCTTTGTTTCGTCCACCTTTTGGTGGGATTTTTAGGGCATTGGGAGGGTATCCAGTTGATCGCAGCAAGAGCAACAATTTTGTGGATGCTGTAGTGGATATTTTTAATTCCAAATCGGAATTCATCGTAGCCATCACCCCTGAAGGCACCCGCAAGAAGGTAACGGAGTTCAAAACCGGGTTCTACTACATTGCGCTAGGTGCCAAAGTTCCTTTGATTTCAGCCATTATTGACTACGAAACCAAAACGGTAACCCTTACCGAACCTTACTACCCTACTGGCAATAAAGAAGTCGATTTTGAGCACTTCCTGAATCATTTCCGAGGTATAAAAGGTAGAAACCCCGAAGATGGCATCTTTTTTTAACTGGGTTTTGTCCGCCAATAACATTTTGCAAAAAAAGCGATGTATTGATAGAACCGAAGCTTAAACTTTGAAGTTTGAATGTAGTCTGAAAGCTAGTTTGAGCCTTTCAACTAAAGTCAACTTCATGAAAAAATCTGTACTTCTCTTCTGTACCCTCTTGTCCGCAGTTTGGATTGTTTTGAATGGCAATGCTTCTGGTGCTGGTTTCAATCAAGGCGTAGATCGCTCCGGCTCGCCTCTGGGTGACAGCTATTGTGGGGACTGCCACGGTACTGGTACTTATAATCCCGCCGTAGAGATTGCCATGTTGGACGGTACAAACCCCGTCACTACCTATGTTCCGGGAAAAAGATACACCATGCAGGTCAGCATTGTCGCCGGAGCAGGCACTCCTGGGGGCTATGGCTATCAGGCTACGGTACTGGATACCAAGTCAAACGCCCAGGCAGGCACCTTAGGCGCGGCACCCGCAGGCCAAAGGGTAGTGAACTTGGGTGGCCGCCAATATGCCGAACAATCCCGTCGCGCTACCTCCAACACTTTCCAAATACCCTGGACTGCTCCAGCGGCAGGTGCAGGTGATCTAAAGGTTTACGCGTCAGGAATGGCAGTCAATGGCGATGGTGGTACAGGTAGAGACAACGCCGTAAAAGCTACCCTTAGCCTCAGTGAAGCCACTTCAACTGGCCTGAGCGCAAATAAAATTCTAGCCGCTCAAATCAAAGTATACCCCAATCCAGCCGTTGAATTTGCCCGGGTAGAAATTGAAGGCAGCATGGAGAATGAGCAACTCTGGGTTAATTTGCTGGATGTTCAGGGACGTATTTTACAAAGTAAAAAGCTGCAATATCCCACCCAAAATTCACAAACAGATCTGAACGTCAAAGCCTTACCTAAGGGGCAGTATTGGGTACAGGTCAGCGACGGTAGCCGAACAAAAACTATTTCTCTGTTAAAATAAAACAAAAAATAGTTTTAATTTTCCAAAATCGAAAGAAAGGATTAATTTTGGATGAGGAACGGTTTTGAAATAAAATAACAAACTGAGTCGACTATTTTTTGATTTGGCTAGGCGCGAGGAAGGCGCATAGTGTACTACGCAACTGAGGAGCAACGTAGCAAAATCGAAAAAGAGTCCGGTCAATTTGTTACTTTATTTCAAAACCGTTCCTTTGCTTAAAGCCATCATCCAATGTACACCCAATCTGACCAAAAATCCCTGTACGAACGCTCGAAGGCCTACCTTCAGGCGGACCACGCGGTGCATACCCAGGCCGCAGACCAACAACACGCCGACTTGAGCGCCCTGATCATCTACCACGAATGGCGGTATTACATCCAGAATGACCCCGTCCTGAGTGATTATGAATACGATCAGCTGTTCAAGCAGTTGGAAAAAATCGAAACTGCGCACCCTGAACTGGTGAACGCGGACTCCCCCACCCAACGGGTATCCGCAGATTTGACCGAAGATTTTTCTCAGGTCGAACACCTCACGCCCATGCTCTCTTTGGCCAACTCTTACAATGCCGAAGACCTCAATGATTGGGATGCTTCCATCAAACGTTTTTTGAACATTGATCCAGAGACAGAACTGGCTTACGGCGTAGAACCCAAGTTTGACGGGGGCAGCATTGCCCTGGTGTACGAAAACGATGTATTGGTGCGCGCTGCCACCCGTGGGAACGGCAGCATTGGAGAGGAAATCACCAACAACGCCAAGGTGCTCCGCTCTATCCCCCTAAAAGCAGCTTTTTCCCAATACGGCATCCACCGGGT
Source organism: Saprospiraceae bacterium (assembly GCA_027486765.1). Taxonomy (GTDB): domain Bacteria; phylum Bacteroidota; class Bacteroidia; order Chitinophagales; family Saprospiraceae; genus Haliscomenobacter. Next base: position 24,996 of record JAIXOO010000116.1, on the reverse strand, counting down.
AGAGTTGCGCGGGGAAGTACTGATCCGCAAGGATATTTTTGAAAAAATGAACGCCAAACGCGCTGCGGAAGGGATCACGCTGTTTGCCAATGCCCGCAATACCGCTACCGGAGGCTTGCGCATCAAAGACCCCAAAGAAGTAGCCAAACGCGGGCTCGAAGCCTTTATTTATACCCTCGGTTACGCGGTGGACAAAGACGGCAATAACGTTTTGGGCCAATTTTCGACCCATTTGGAAAGTTTGGAGACCCTCGAAAAACTGGGCTTTAAAGTCCCTGTGCAAGAGCGTAAACTCTGCAAAAACATCCAGGAGGTGATCGATTTCTGCAACTACTGGCAAGAGCAACGCGAAGGCTACGCCTACGAAATTGATGGTATGGTAGCAAAAGTCAACAGCCGGGAGTTACAAGAACGCTCAGGCTTTACCTCCCACCACCCCCGTTGGGCCATTGCTTTTAAGTTCCAAGCCAAACAGGCCACCACCAAATTGCTCAATGTAGAATACCAGGTGGGTAAAATTGGATCGATCACGCCGGTGGCCAAACTCGATCCAGTGCAATTGGCTGGAGTAACGGTTTCTTCGGTTTCCCTACACAATGAAGATTTCATTACCAGTCGCGACCTGCGCTTGGGCGATACCGTACTGGTTGAACGCGCCGGGGATGTGATTCCCTATATCGTCAAGGCCATGGATGAACTGCGCGACGGCAGCGAAATCCCGATTGTTTTTCCCAAGCATTGCCCGATCAACAATACTGAAACCCCAGTAGAGTTACTGCGCGAAGGGGAAGAGGCCGCCTGGCGTTGCCCGAATTGTGTGTGCGGTGCGCAAGACCTGCAACGCATCATTTTCCACGTTTCCAAAGACGCGATGGACATTGATGGCATGGGCAAACAAATCGTGGAGCGGTTTTTTGAACTGGGCTGGGTGCGCAATTTTGCCGATGTTTATAAACTGGATTATGCCCAGATGGCGCAATTGGAAGGTTTTGGTGGAAAATCGGCGACCAACTTGCAGGCGGCGATTGAAAAAGCCAAGAAGAACCCCATTTCTCGCGTCCTGTACAGTTTGAGCATTCACCATTTGGGCAAAAAAGTCTCCAAACTGCTGGCGGCAGAGATCAACCACGTGCTGGATTTGAAAGACTGGCAAATTGAAGACTATACCAAAATCAAAGACGTAGGCCCCGTGGTAGCTGGCAATGCGATCGAGTTTTTTCAAAACGAACGCAACATTGAGCTTTTGCAGCAAATGGAGGCACTAGGGGTCAACCTGACGCAAACCGAAGAAGATCGCCCCAAAGTCGCCGCTGAAGGTGCGGTCTTTTCCGGCAAAACCATCCTTTTTACCGGAACCCTCAACAAAATGGGCCGCAAAGAAGCTCAGGAAAAAGCTGAGGCTGCGGGTGCCAAAAACATCAGCGCCGTGAGCAAAAACCTGGATATTCTGGTGGTAGGAGACGAGGCGGGGTCTAAGTTGAAAAAGGCTCGGGAGATTGGTACGGTGATGATTTTGACGGAGGATGAGTTTTTGGCGATGCTGGAATAAACAACTACAAGGTTCCAGAGTTCCAAGGTTCGGGGTTCCAGGGTTAGCGCCTGAACCCTGGAACCCCGAACCTTGGAACCTGGAACCTTGGAACCCTGGAACTTTTTTCATTTTTTTTTCACCCCCTCTTGCGCAACCCATTTCCTTCCCCTATATTTGCCTCTCCAAAGCGCAATCGCGCGTTTTGACGACTACAGGGTCGGGTGGCCGAGCGGCTAGGCAGAGGTCTGCAAAACCTCGTACAGCGGTTCAAATCCGCTTCCGACCTCAAAATTTCGACCAAAAGGGCAATCCATTCGATTGCCCTTCTTTTTTTCCCTGAACTCCTGTCCTCTTTATGGTGTTGAATGAAGACTTTGTATTTCGGAAGAAATCATTGTGTGGAAAAACACCTATCATTACCTTAGTAGTGGGGCAAATTGTTCATTGCTCCTTAGCCCATCAATCGCTTTACCATCAACAGAATTCACAATTATGTTAATTTGGATTGGCTTTTTAGTATTAGTCGCTGCCTTACTCGCCCTGGATTTGGGCGTTTTTAATAAAGATGCGCACAACATCAGTGCCAAAGAAGCATTTCGCTGGACCGGAGTTTGGGTTTCCTTTTCGTTGCTGTTTAGCATCTTCATCTATTTTGCTTACGAAAACCACTGGGTACACGAAGAAGGCGCCCCTTATTCGGGTCAACAAGCTGTCATCACCTACCTGACTGGTTATCTGGTAGAACAATCACTGAGCATTGACAACATCTTTGTCATTGCGGTCATTTTTGCCTATTTCCGGATTCCACAGAAATACCAGCACCGGGTGCTGTTTTGGGGCATCATTGGGGCTGTATTGTTCCGGGGCATCATGATTGTGATCGGTGCGGCGCTCTTGCATCGCTTTAGCTGGATCACTTATATTTTTGGTGGCATCCTCTTGTATACGTCCTATCGGATGTTGCGTCAGGGTTCTCACGATGAAGATGTAGAGGTGGATAAAAACCCTTTGGTAGCTTTAGCCAAACGTTTTTTTCCCGTTACAGATGGTTTTCATGACCAAAAGTTTTTCGTGAAAATTGGGGGTGCCACAGCGGCAACGCCTTTATTCATTGCCCTTTTAGTAGTTGAAACCACCGATGTTCTTTTTGCATTCGACAGCATTCCGGCCATCTTCGCCATCACGACTGATCCATTTCTGGTATTTACCTCCAATATTTTTGCTATCTTAGGGCTGCGTTCTTTGTATTTCGTTTTGGCTTCCATGCTGGACAAGTTTCAATACCTGCGGTATAGCTTAGTGGTAATCCTTGCTTTTGTGGGCATTAAAATGTTTTTGGTGCACCATCTTGATTTACCAGAATGGCTCTCACTCGTGGTCATTGCACTTTCGTTGGCAGCAGGGATTCTTCCTTCTTTGCCCGAAGTGTTGCGGCAACGCCGCGAGGAGGCAAAAGATTCAATCCGGGAAGTCCAAACTAAAAAAGCAGAATAGCGCTCTAAGGTTCCAGGGTTCCAAAGTTCCAAAGTTCCGGGGTTGAGTGCCAACCTTGGAATCCCGAACCCTGGAACTTTGGAACTTTGAAACCTTGGAACCTTTCAAAGATTTCGTTCAATGGACTCCATTTTATGCCTTACGGATTATCACCTCAATAGTGCCCAGCCTTTTTTGTATGGCTTGCATCTCACCCGGCATTTGCACAATGACTTATACATTGCCCACATTAAGGATGGTGCCGACTTTAAAGTGCAGGAAGACGAGGGTGATCTGGCGGAAATAGAAGACAAGGAGCAAGTAGAAGAATTACAAAAGCTGCGGCAATTCATCCAGTCTAATATCGCCCCAACTGATCAAAAACTGCCGATTAGGGGCGTAATTGCGGGAGGTTCGTTGTGGGAAAGTATTGAAACCCTTACCGAACAATACGATGCAGACCTCATCATCATGGGTATGCGCAATCGCATGGGTTTAGCCGGGCGAATTTTTGGTGGACTTTCCGCCCGAATGATCAATTATTCAGAAGCACCGGTGTTGATGACCCCACCCGGCACTCAATTTACCCCGATATCCAACGTCGTTTATGCTACGGATTTTGATGTAGCAAACCTCGCTTCGATTGAAAAAATGGTTGCCTGGTGCCAGGCACTGAACGCCCACCTGTACCTCGTCCACGTCAACGACGACCCCGCCGAAAAGGCCTGGGCCAAACAACAGATGGAAAAAATCATGCGTGCCGTGGAGGAAGACAACGAAGACCGCCAGGTGAGTTTCTCCATCCTGGAAGGCGAGGACATCATGGACCACCTCGAACGCTACATGCAGGAAGTAAAGGCTGACCTTATCGCACTGACTGCTAACCGCAAAGGGTTTTGGGATCGCATTTTCCGCAGTGGCCTGGCGCACGAAATCATCCAAGAAGTCAATATTCCCGTACTCATCTTTAAATCCTGATCCACCTTGATCCTGCTGATTGACGACGATCATGCGATTCAAACTTCCTTGTCACTCCTGTTTCAACAAGAGGGCTTTAAAGTACATGCCGCCAGTTCTCCTCGGGAAGCGCTAGCTTTTTTGGAAAAAAACAGCCCCCGTCTGGCCATTTTGGACATGAATTTTTCCATCGAAACGGTAGGAACCGAAGGTTTGGATACCCTGAGGAAAATCAAAGCCATCCAGCCACAATTGCCTGTCATTTTGCTCACGGGTTGGGGAAGCATTGAGTTGGCGGTGGAAGGTATGAAAATTGGAGCAGCTGACTTTATGACCAAACCCTGGCAGAATGAAGCTTTGTTGCAGTCCGTGCGCACCATCCTCAATTTGGCCCAATCCAAGCCCCAATCACCCAACCGCAAACGGCTGAATGAACAATTCCACTTTGAAAACATTGTGGGTGAAGATCCTCATTTGTTGGAACTGCTCGAATCTATCGGGCGGGTAGCACCTACCGATGCTCCGGTGCTGATTACTGGCGAAAGTGGTGCTGGCAAGGAACTCATTGCCGAGGCCGTGCACCTCAATAGCAAACGCAGCAAGGCCCCTTTCGTCAAAGTCAATTTGGGTGGAATTTCGGCCAGCTTGTTTGAAAGCGAATTATTCGGCCATGTGCGTGGCGCATTCACCGACGCCAAAACGGACCGCATGGGTCGATTTGAAATGGCGCACAAAGGCAGCATTTTTTTGGATGAAATTGGTGATCTGGACCTAGCCAGTCAGGTCAAACTTCTGCGGGTACTACAAGACCGTACTTTTGAACCGCTCGGTAGCAGTCGCAGCAAAACGGTGGATGTACGGATCGTTTGCGCTACCAACCGTAACCTTGAAGAAATGGTGACCCAGGGCACTTTCCGTGAAGACCTCTTTTACCGCATCAACCTCATCACCGTTAAATTGCCCGCCTTGCGCGAGCGTCCGGGAGACATTCCAGCGTTGGTCAACTTCTTTGTCAACAACCTTAAAACCCTCTACAATCGCCCCAACTTGTACGTCAACAAGGAGGCCCAACAATGGTTAAAAAACCTGCTCTTGCCCGGCAACATCCGCCAATTAAAGAACCTGGTTGAACGCAGTGTACTCCTGAGCACGAGTGATGAGTTGAGCGTCACTGATTTCCAAAAAAACCTGCCGCCTACGGGCAGTGGCCAAAAAGGCAGCACCAAATTTCCCGAAGTGGGCAGCATGACCCTGGAGGAAATGGAACTGGAGATGATCAAACGTGCCCTGGCTTTTCACCAAAATAAATTATCGAAAGTGGCTCGGTCATTGGGTATAACGAGGTTTGCCTTGTATCGGCGCTTGGAGAAATATGGAATTGTGGTGGAAGGGGAAGAAGAGGATTAGGAAATTATAAGACGTGAATTCTGAATTAATTGCATTGATAATCAATAATGTGCGACTTCTACGAAGTCGTAAAAAACTCATTTACAACATTTTTGCTACAAATGTACGACTTCTACGAAGTCGATCTGATGACCTCGGAGAGGTCACACATTTGTAGAAAATGGTTGTAGTTAAGATTTTACGACTTCGTAGAAGTCGCACATTTTGCGCGGATAGTTCAAAATTCAAGTTATAAAAGTTTAACGCCGAGAATGTCTACCCCGCCAACACCCCCTCACAGATCTCCTTCACCAACTCCGGCCCCGCGTACACCAGCCCCGAATACACCTGCACCAACGCCGCGCCAGCCTCAAACTTATCCTGCGCATCCCGCGCCGAAGCGATCCCGCCTACCCCAATAATGAACAATTTCCCAGCCGATTTTTGATGCAAATACCGAATCACCTCCGTTGAGCGCTCCCGTAGGGGTTGGCCACTCAGGCCTCCTGCGCCGATTTCTTCCAGTTCGATGGGCCCAGCGATCAACCCTTCTCTGCTAATGGTTGTATTGGTCGCAATCACCCCCGCAATGGCAGTTTCCTGTACAATTTCCAGAATGTCATCCAGTTGTTGCTCGTTTAAATCGGGCGCAATTTTGAGCAAAATTGGCGTGGGGATGCGGTACTCATGGTTCTTTTTTTGCAAAGTAGACAAGAGTTCCTTCAAAGGCTCTTTATCCTGCAAAGCCCGCAAATCCGGCGTATTGGGCGAACTGACATTCACTACAAAATAGTCCACAAAAGGAAAAAGTCGCTCAAAACAATAGAGGTAATCGTTGAGTGCTTGTTCGTTCGGAGTTGATTTGTTTTTGCCAATGTTTCCCCCAATGATCAAGCCAGCCGGACGAGGCTTTTTGAGTTGTTCCACCAAGGCATCTACCCCGGCGTTGTTGAACCCCATGCGATTGACCAGTGCCTCATCCGCAGGGAGTCGAAACAAACGGGGAAGAGGATTCCCATCCTGCGGCTTGGGGGTCACCGTTCCCAATTCCACAAACCCAAAACCCAAAGCCGCCATAGCGTGGTAATGATGGCCATCTTTATCAAAGCCAGCAGCCAAGCCCACCGGATTTTTAAATTTTAAACCCAAAAAATGCCGCTCCAGTCGGGCATCGTTGAGCTGATACGCTTTGCGTAAAGCATCACCCAGGCCAGGTATCGCCAAGCCCAGTTTGAGCAAAGCAACCGTGAGGTGGTGCGCCCGTTCCGGCGCAATGCGAAAAAGCAGGGGTTTCAGCAGGTTTTGATACAAATTCATCGTCAGTCATTTTCGTAGGGGCAACCCTTGCGGTTGCCCTTTATATCGTTGTGGTCACCCAAATTCAAATCAAAGCCAAAAGTACAAATACGGCAAATAAAAAGCCGTAAATAGCCCATTTAAAGCCATCGCCAACGCCGCTGCTGCTGCCATCAGGTCACTTTCCTGCTGTACTCTAGCCGTGCCGATGCCATGTGAAACCGTACCAATCGCCAGACCAGTCGCCATCTCATCTTGAACTCCAACTCGGCGCAAAAAAGGCAAACCCCACACCGCCCCCATGATCCCGCTCAAGAGTACAAAAGCTACGGTTAAAGAAGCTTCGCCGCCAAGGGCTTTGCTCAACTCCAACGCAATGGGGGTAGTAACCGCTTTGGTCGACATGGCTTGTACAAAGGGTTCGGGCAATTGCAGCCAGCGGCTCAGGTACACGCCAACTACCACATTGACCAGCCCGCCTGTACAAACTGCCACAACGATCGCCAAAGCCTTCTTTTTCAAAGCAGCCGTTTGTTCATACAAAATCAAAGCCAGGCAAATGACGGTAGGTGATAGCATAAAAACCAGCGGACGAGTAGCTTCCAGATAGTCTTCGACTTTTCCTCTACCAACTTGTAGCACAACAGCAATCAGGATAATGGCCACCAGAACTGGATTGAGCCAGGATTTGCGGTACTTTAAAAAAAGCTGCTGGCCCCATAGGTATACTCCCAGCGTGAGGCCGATCATTAGGGCCGGTTCATGGAAAGGATTCATCGATTCAGCAGTTTGAATACCAACACCGTAGTCAGTCCACTGAGCGCGGAAGTGACGACCACCAGTAGAGCCAGTTTCCAGCCATATTGCAACATCCTGTCAGCGTGCAACAAAATGCCCAAACTAGGTGGAACAAAAAAAACACCCATGATCGCCAAAAAACCTTTGGCGCTGGGTTGTATTGTGGCATATGAAACCCACTTCAACTGCAAAGCTACCCACAATGCCAGCATGCCAATTACAGCACCCGGTATGGGTAGCCTTGCTAGTTGGGAGATGGTATCACCCGTGGCCCAAAACAGAAAGATCAGGAACAAGCCCCGTAATATATCCACTTAGAGCTTCTTAACGTCGTAGACCAGATAGTCGGTTTTACCTTGCCAGGGCATGGCTTTCATTTTCTTGCGGTAAAAAAGTTTCACCCTTTGGCCTTGCAATGCATCTAATTTTTCGGCCACTTCGGCACTGGGTACGGAAAAATTCCAGCCGTTCATCGCTTGGGTCTTACTATCTGGAGCAATGTTAGGATTCAAATTGAGGGTTCCCGTATTCAGGTTTCCTTCGTGGGTTTTGAACAAAATCCCTTTGTATGTGATATTGGTCAAGGTACCACTGGTGGTTCCTTTACTCACTGTGAAATTGCAGTAAAGAAATATATAGCCCAAAAAACCGACAATAACCAGCAATAAGGCCCACATAAGGAGGCGGCGCAGTCTTTTGCCAATATTTTGGGTACCTTCTTTGACAACTTGTTCGAATTCGCTCATGACTAAATGGTTTTGAGTGATAAAATTACAACTATTGAGACGCAAAATCCAGTCCCAGGGAACTTTTAGCACCCCACTTTTGTTTTTTTTTTGAAAAAATTAATGCAGCGTTTGGATAAAAGGAAAACATCGCCGTATATTTGCGCACGCCTTCTGAAAAAGGCAAGTTCTTTACATGGTGTGGTAGCTCAGTTGGTAGAGCACAGGACTGAAAATCCTGGTGTCGCTGGTTCAATTCCTGCCCGCACCACCATTTTATATCTTATGATTGCTGTTTTCGCACATACTCATCATCATCATGGCTTACCTTCGTAAGGCAAATGGTCAATGAGTATGCTGCGTTAAATCAGTATTAAATCTCAAAAGAGGTCTACCATTTGTCGGTAGACCTCTTTTTTTTTGTCCCAACTCAAGAGCATTTAATTTTTTTGCTCCAAACAAGCACAAAACACGATGTCAACCAAACTCAAAATTGCCGTGCAGAAATCCGGGCGCCTGCAAGAGGACTCGCTGGAAATGCTGCGAGAATGTGGGGTGCGGGTCGATAATGGCCGCGATCAACTCAAAGTATCCGCCTCCGGCTTCCCAATGGAGTTGTTTTTTCTCCGCAATTCAGACATCCCGCAATACGTCGCCGATGGGGTAGCCGATGTAGCAATTCTGGGACAAAACACGGTAACCGAAAAAGAAAAAGACCTGGAGGAAGTGTTGCCCCTGGGTTTTGCCCGCTGCCGACTCTCCCTGGCGGTCCCCAAAGGCACCATTTATACGGGCATCAATTGGATGCAGGGCAAAAAAATCGCCACCTCCTACCCCAATACCCTCCACGCTTTCCTCCAAAAACAAAACATCCAGGCGGAGATCCACGAAATTGCGGGGTCAGTAGAAATTGCACCCAATATTGGTTTGGCCGACGCGATTTGTGATTTGGTGAGTTCGGGCAACACCTTATTCATGAATGGGCTGGAAGAAAAAGAAGTGCTGCTCAAATCAGAAGCCGCCATTTTTGCTAGCCGCAACATGAAGCCCGAAGCCCGAGAATTGCTGGATAAATTGCTCTTCCGCTTCAAATCAGTTCTGGCCGCCCGCAACAACAAGTACTTGCTGATGAATGCACCAAACGATGCTCTGGAAGCCATCATCAATATCCTACCGGGCATGAAAAGCCCTACTGTAGTGCCACTTGCTGCAGAGGGCTGGAGCAGCGTACATACCGTAATCAGCGAAGACCGTTTTTGGGAAATCATCGACCAGCTCAAGGCGGTGGGTGCGCAGGGAATTTTGATCATTCCAATTCAGAAGATGATACTTTAAAAGAGGTTTCAGAGTTCCAAAGTTCCAGGGTTCCAAGGTTGCTTGATCCCTGGAACTTTGGAACCCAGGAACCTTGGAACCTAACTTAAGATGAAAAGGTACAACTACCAAGATATCGTCTCTACCCCAACATTATTGGCGCGGCCTGTAATGACTGCCGCCAATCTGGATGCCATTGTGGGGCAAATTCTGCAAGACATTCGAGAGCGTGGAGACACAGCGGTCAAAGAGTACACCCAAAAGTTTGACAAAGTGACGCTAGATCACTTGGAAGTGAGCGCAGCAGAACTGGCCGAAGCAGAAACACTACTCGACCCAGCCCTCAAAACAGCGATTCAAACCGCCAAAAGCAACATCGAAACCTTCCACGCCCGCCAACAGAGCCAGCCCGAAGTAGTAGAAACCATGCCTGGTGTGTTTTGCTGGCGCAAAAATGTCGGCATCGATAAAGTGGGTTTGTACATTCCCGGAGGAACGGCGCCACTTTTTTCTACCGTATTGATGTTGGGAGTGCCTGCTAAATTGGCGGGTTGTAAAGAGATTATTTTGTGCTCTCCGCCCAATGCCGCAGGCAAAATTCACCCAGCTATTTTGTACGCCGCGCAAGTGGTTGGGGTGACCAAAATTTTCAAGGCAGGTGGCGTACAGGCCATTGGTGCTTTGGCTTACGGCACGGAAAGTATTCCCGGGGTTTACAAAATTTTTGGCCCCGGCAACCAATACGTGACGGCGGCTAAACAGCTGGTTAGCCGCGAAACAGTCGCCATTGATATGCCCGCAGGCCCTTCCGAGGTGCTGGTTTGTGCCGATGGGCAGGCAGATCCGGCCTTTGTGGCGGCCGATTTGTTGGCCCAGGCGGAACACGGGATTGATAGCCAGGTGGTGTTATTGGCACTTAATGCCGAATTGCTGGAAGCGATATTGCAAGAGGTAGAACGCCAGGTCACTTTGTTGCCTCGGGCAGAAATCACCCGCAAGGCGCTGGAAAACAGTGTAGCGGTTCTGGTCAACACCCCCCAAGAAGCCCTGACTTTGATCAACGATTACGCCCCCGAGCACTTGATTCTGGCGATGGAAGACGCTGAGGCTTTTGCGGAGCAGGTGCAAAATGCTGGTTCGGTTTTTATCGGGAATTACACCCCCGAATCGGTAGGGGATTATGCCTCTGGTACCAACCATACCTTGCCGACCAACGGCTATGCCCGTGCCTACAGTGGGGTTTCCTTGGATTCTTTTGTCAAAAAAATTACTTTCCAACGTTTGACCGCGGAGGGTTTGAAAAACATTGGTCCAACAGTGGAAACTATGGCGATTGCCGAAGCATTGGTAGCGCACCAGCGCGCGGTAAGTATTCGATTGGAGAAAATGAATAGCCAAAAATAGCAGCAATGGAAATAGCCAATTTGGTTCGTCCCAATATCCGCAAGCTGGTGCCTTATTCATCAGCGCGCAGTGAATTCAAAGGTAAGGCCGAGGTTTTTCTCGATGCCAACGAGAACCCTTTTGAAACGGGGCTCAACCGCTATCCCGACCCTTTGCAGTGGAAACTCAAAGCAGCAATCAGCCGATTAAAAGGTGTACCTGCCGAGCAGATTTTCCTAGGCAATGGCAGCGATGAAGCCATTGACCTTGTCGTGCGGATTTTTTGTGAACCCCGCCAGGATCACATCCTGATTTTGCCCCCCACTTATGGCATGTATCAGGTATCAGCAGACATTGCTGATGTGGGCATTCGTAGCGTATCGCTGACTCCCGATTTCCAGCCCGATGTAGACGCCATCTTAGCCGCGGCAGACGAACATTCCAAAATCCTCTTCATCTGTAGCCCCAACAACCCAACGGGTAACGATGTAGAATTGGAGCGCATTCGTATCCTTTGTGCACAGTTCAAAGGGATTGTGGTGGTAGATGAAGCTTATATTGATTTTTCCAACCAAGCCAGTTGTACCTCATTGCTCTCCGAATTCCCCAACCTGATCGTTTTACAAACCTTCTCCAAAGCCTGGGGTATGGCGGGCATTCGTTTGGGGATGGCTTTTGCTTCCACTGAAATCATCCAGCTATTCAATAAGGTAAAGCCACCTTACAACATCAATCAACTTACCCAGCAAATTGCCTTGGAGACCCTGGAAACCAGCCAGGATGATTACCAGCAATTGCTTTCAACCCTGCTCAGCGAGCGCGAACGTTTGATCAAAGGATTGGATGAGTTGAATTTTGTTGAAAAAATATTCCCCACGGATGCCAATTTTATCCTGGTCAAAATGGATGATCCCAACGGCACCTATCAATATTTGGTAGAGGAGGGGATTATCGTGCGCAACCGCAATTCTGTGCACCTCTGTGCCGGAAGCCTGCGCATCACCGTAGGACGCCCCGAAGAAAACGATGCATTGTTAACTGCTTTGAACAAGAGGCCATGAAAAAAGTACTCTTCATTGACCGGGATGGAACCCTGGTTTTAGAACCTCACGATTATCAGGTTGACGCTTTGGATAAAGTGGAGTTTTACCCCCTCGTTTTTCAATACCTGGCCAAAATCGTGCAGGAACTGGACTACGAACTGGTTATGGTCACCAATCAGGATGGCCTGGGAACTAGTTCTTATCCCGAAGACACTTTTTGGCCTGCCCACAATGCCATCATGAAAGCCTTTCGCAACGAAGGCATCATTTTTGCCGAAGAGGTCATCGACCGCACTTTTCCCCACGAGAATCAACCCACCCGCAAACCTGGTACTGCCCTACTGACCCACTACATGGATGGCAGTGTGGACCTGGCCAACTCATTTGTAATTGGCGATCGCATTACTGATGTGCAACTGGCCAAAAATCTGGGGGCTAAAGCGATCTGGATGGTGACGGATCCTCAATTGGGTGCCGATGAAATCAGCAACAATGCGCGGAGTTTGCAGGAGGTAATTGCGCTAAACTCCACTGATTGGGGCGAAATTTACCGCTTCCTCAAAGGCCGCCAACGCAGTGGAAAAGTACACCGGGTGACCAAAGAAACGGATGTGTTTGTGCAGCTGGAGTTGGATGGCCAAGGGCATTACAACAACCATACCGGACTAGGCTTTTTTGATCACATGCTTGATCAATTAGCCAAACACAGCGGAGCCAATCTGGAGGTACGGGTGCAAGGTGATTTGCACATTGACGAACACCATACCATTGAAGACACCGCCATTGCCCTCGGTGAAGCTTTCCGCCAGGCGGTGGGCGATAAACGGGGCATGGAACGGTATGGGTCTTGCATCTTACCGATGGACGATTGCCTGGCTACTGCTGCCATCGACTTCAGTGGTCGCCCTTGGTTGGTTTGGAGCGCGGACTATCGTCGGGAAAAGGTCGGTCAAATGCCCACTGAAATGTTTTACCACTTTTTCAAGTCTTTCAGTGATACCGCCCTTTGCAACCTCAACATCAAAGCTAAGGGCGAAAACGAACACCACAAGATCGAAGCTACCTTCAAGGCCGTAGCCAAAGCGATCAAGATGGCCGTGAAACGAGATGTAAACAGCCAAGAGCTGCCCTCTACCAAAGGGGTTTTGTAAGCAAGATAGGGTGTGGGTGTGATGTGTGAAAGTGTGGGTGTGATGGCTTTCCATTCCCCAGCAAACTATGCCAACCCACGGATTTATCCGTGGGAGGCAACCATAAAAAAGAACCCATGACTTTAGTCGTGGGGAAAAGAGTAGCTATGATCGCAGTAATCGACTACAACGCTGGCAACGTCCAATCCGTCCTTTTCGCCCTGGAGCGACTGGGCGCCCCTGCCATCCTTACTGGTGACCACGCACAAATCCGTGCTGCCGAAAAAGTCATCTTCCCCGGAGTTGGTGAAGCCAGCACCACCATGCACTTTCTCCGCGAGCGAGGCCTGGATGAGGTCATCAAAAGCTTGACCCAGCCGACCTTGGGCATCTGTGTGGGCATGCAGTTGCTTTGTGCCCACTCAGAGGAAAACGACACGCCTTGCCTGGGGGTCATTCCGCAACGGGTCAAAAAATTCGTCCCGGTCAATGGGGAAAAAGTGCCCCATATGGGTTGGAATTCCCTGTCGCGCTGTGCGGATGAGATTTTCACGCCTGAGCTGAGTGGCGAATACGTTTATTATGTCCATAGCTACTACGTAGAAGAAGGACCGTACACCAGTGCGTTGAGTGAGTACACTCTGCCTTTTAGTGCAGGGCTGCACAAAGACAATTTTTACGCGACCCAGTTTCACGTAGAAAAATCAGGGAAAGTAGGGGAAATGATCCTCCGCAATTTCCTTAGTTTATAAAGTGGTTCAAAAAATGCAATATGCAAATCATTCCCGCGATTGACATCATCGAAGGCAAGTGTGTGCGCCTCACCCAAGGCGATTATGCCCAAAAAACGGTCTACAATGAAGACCCCTTGGAAGTCGCCAAACAATTTGAAGATGCCGGACTACAGCGCCTGCACCTCGTTGACCTCGATGGAGCTAAAGCCAAACGCATCATCAACCACCGCGTACTTGAACGAATCGCAGGGTCTACCAAGTTGGTAATTGACTTTGGGGGTGGCCTCAAAGCCCATGAGGACCTACGCATTGCCTTCGAATCCGGTGCTCAGCAGGTGACTGGCGGAACAGTAGCAGTGAAAGAACCTGAATTGTTCCTCGACTGGCTCAAAGTATACGGCGGAGAACGCATCATTCTCGGTTCTGACTTCAAAGATGGCAACATCGCAGTGAGTGGCTGGCAGGAGCAAAGCCAGTTGGAGCTGTTTGCTTTTCTGCAAGATTACGTCGCCAAGGGTATCCAGTACAGCATCTCCACGGATGTGTCCAAGGATGGGTTATTGCAGGGAAGTGCCATCGATACCTACCAACGCATCCGGGAAGAATTGCCCGAACTCAAACTCATTGCCAGCGGAGGCGTGACCACGATGAAAGAACTGGAACGTTTGCGTGAAATTGGTTGCTACGGGGCAATCATCGGCAAGGCGATTTACGAAAACAAGATCAGTTTAATTGATTTAATGGCCTTTAATTCTTGATCCCTATGCTAGCTAAACGCATCATACCCTGCCTCGACATCAAAGACGGACGGACCGTCAAAGGTGTCAATTTTGTCAACCTGCGCGATGCAGGTGACCCAGTAGAACTCGGTGCGGCCTACAGCGAAAAAGGTGCCGATGAACTGGTGTTTTTGGATATCACCGCCACCCATGAGAAGCGCAAAACCATGTCGGAACTGGCGCGATCCATTGCCCGACACCTCAATATTCCCTTCACTATTGGCGGCGGTATCACCTCCATCGACGATGCGGACGCCATGCTGGCAGCCGGCGCAGATAAAGTGTCGATAAATTCTGCTGCGGTACGTCGCCCAGGGCTGATCGATGAATTGGCGCTAAATTTTGGCAACCAGTTTGTCGTACTGGCAGTTGATGCCCGCCAAATTGATGGGGAATGGATCGTCCACCTGAATGGCGGGCGTATCGCTACCGAGATTCGGCTATTTGACTGGGTGAAAGAAGCGGAGTCTCGAGGAGCAGGCGAAATTCTATTCACTTCGATGGATCACGATGGCACCAAAGCTGGCTTTGCACTGGAAGCTACTGCACACATTTCCGAATTGCTGTCTATTCCGGTCATTGCTTCGGGAGGCGCGGGCAACATGGAACATTTTTACGATGTTTTCACTGCCGGGAAGGCCGATGCGGGACTCGCCGCGAGTATTTTTCACTTTAATGAAATAGCTATCCCGGATTTGAAAGGGTATTTGAAGGAGAAAAATGTAGTCGTGCGCTAAGCACTAAAAGGGCAAGGTATAAAAACGGTGAGGGCCAGACGTTTGATCGTACTGGCCCTCTATTGATTAGTTTAGGTGTATCTATCTTAGATCTTCCTGCGGCGCTGCGAGCAATTAATTACGGCTGGTGCTAGAAGGTCTCATTCTTGAAACAGTATTAGGCGTATTTTTTACTTCATCCAGAATATTTGATTGTGATGGAGCATTTGAAGATACATTGCTGACAAACAAAGGTTTGTTGATGCTAGAGTTGTCACGGTTGGTGAAAAAATCCGCACCGTCGATATAGGCGTTGTTATTCTGTAGGGTGTTTGAGAGTATCTTGGAATTGTTCATTCCATTGTTGATCGCCCGGTTGAAAACTGCACCACCATACAGTGCAAAATTATCTCTCAAGAGGCAGCTTTCAATTTTTACGTTGCAAGTACCGCCATTTCCTACGTTCATCACTGCTCCACCTTCAACTTGGGCATTGTTTTGGATGAATTTGCAGTTGGTGATTTCAGAGCCATTTGTTGCACCTGCGATAGCCAAGTTGTAAATGCCTGCCGCGTAGTTGGATTTGTTCTCCTGGAAAGTACAGTTTCTGATTCTCACTACATGAGAGCCTTGAGAAGCTTCATTGTACCAGGCAGCGCCAGTACTGGTGCGGTGCCCTTCTTGTTCCTTTTCATTGGAGTTTGAAGCATTTCCCAAACAGATGACGAAACCATCGACTGTTACTTGAGAAACATTCCGCGTATAAACTACATTGAAAGAATTGTCATCAGCGGAATTGGCGTCACCAATGTTACCAGAAAGTACAGTTGGGTTGGATTCCCAATTGCGATTTTGCTCGGACATTTCGTTTCCTACGAAACCTCCAAGTAGTGTAATGCCCTCGTTGATTACAAACGATGCATTCCGATTGCCAGTCTGCGAAGGTGTATAAACACCAGCAGCCACCCAGATTTTTGTTCCTTGCTTTGCAACTTGCAAAGCTTGTTGAAGGTCACCAAAAGCCTGGCTCCAAGATGAGCCATTGCCTTGTGCTCCCTTCTTCACGAACAGAATCTGCTGTGCGTTCATCTGCAGGAAACCTGCTAAAACTAAAATTGTAAAGATTGCCCTTTTCACGTTGCCCGCATTTGTAAGATCAGAAAATATCTGTACTTCAGCGAGTGCAACCGAGCTTTGCGCTTGGTCACACCTCAGGTGTGCCAAACGAACGTAACAAATTTTGGATAACGGGATCTCCGGCACACAACCGGAAACATTTGCATTAGGATACTTTGTCAAAACTTAGCACAAGGTAATACAAATAATCTGAACTAAACAAGGTGTGCCTAATTTTTTTTCTCATTTGTCTTTTTTTTAGGTGTTAAATTACCCAGAATTGACATAATTGATAAAAAACTGTTATCTTGCGCCAGTCCCTTCACACATTCTCCTCCCCCCTAGGCGTCATATCACATACAAAAGAGCTCACTATTGTGTTGGCAACAAGACCAATTCGAGGTTTTGGGAGGTATCTACAGAATTAAAGAAAGCTACGAACCAACTCCAAGGGGCGGCAAAACAAGTGTTCATTTTGCCAAAGAATTAGATAAGTAAACATTTCATTTCAAGTGCCTTAGCTAATCCTTTGGCCTTAAAAAAATGAACACTTATTTTTGCCCCACTACTAAGCAAAAGATTGCTTATTTTTCGGCAACATACAACCTTAAATAACTTCATTCCAAATGAATCGAGACCATCTACCCAAAGCCAAATTCCTACAGTGGAACCGAACTTTTTTCGTTTGGGTGGCGCTTTTTTTACCAGGCATAGCCGGGCTCGCCCAAGACTTGCACTATTCGCAATTTTATGGTGCGCCACTTCACCTCAACCCTTCCTTAACCGGGATTTTCGATGGTGATGTTCGCCTGATGGGGCAGTATCGCAACCAGTGGGCACAGGTTCCAGTGGGCTACACCACTTTTACAGGTGCTGTAGACGCCAAATTTTTCAACAAGAACGTTTCGGATGGTTTTGCGGCGCTGGGTATTGGTTACAACCATGACCAAGCTGGATTTTCGGATTTACGTCTAAGCAATTTTAATCTAAATGGTGCTTATACCAAAAGATTGAGCAACCGCTTTTATGGCTCCTTAGGTGGGCAGCTAGGTCTGGGCCTGCGCAAATGGGAAGCTGATCAGGTGACCTTCGACAACCAATTTAACGCTCAGCAGGGTACTTTTAACCCAGGTAACGCTACCGGAGAAACCAATCCCAATCAAAAACTAAACTATGCTGATTTTGGATTGGGATTCAATGTACGTTACCAAGTCAAACAAGCTTATGAGCAGATCGATACCTCTACCGGACAACGCACCAAACTTGATTTTGGCATGGGCTTGTTTCACCTCAATCGACCCAATCAGTTTTTCACCTCTGCAGGTCCGATCAAACTTCCGATGCGGCTCACACCTTATATATTGGCCGATTTACAGCTCAGCAAACGTTTTGATTTGATCGCCAATGTTGCGGCACAGTTCCAAAGTTCTTACCGCCAGTATTTAGGTGGCTTGGGGCTACGGTATTACATCAATCCCAAACACAATGAAGAATTCTCCATTCAACTGGGAGGAACCTTCCGCTTTGATGCCCTGACCAACGATTCCGCACTCTACCCGGCAGTGGAAGCGCGCTACAAAAGAATACGCGCTGGTTTCAGCTACGATGTGAATCTATCGAAATTCAATACCAGTGTGGATGGAGGTGTTGGTGGCCCCGAATTGTTCATCCACTATATTTTTAAATCTTACAAACCCGTAAGTTTTAAACCCAATTGCCCTTTGATCTAAATACACTGGATTTGATCCAAGGTATTCATTGAGGTATTGCAACTCCAATCAGCCAAAGCATTTTACCATGAGAAAAACATTGCTTATACTGGCCATTTTTACAGCGCTGTTTCAACAGGGTTATGGCCAATCTTTAAAACAAATTTTGAAGATTGCTGACAGTACGTACGCAAAAAAAGATTTTTATACGGCTCTGGTCGCTTACCGCGATGCCTTAAAACTGGATACCACCCGTATCGATATTCAATACAAAATTGGCGAATCCGCCCGGCAGTTTAATTCTTATGCATCTGCAGCAAAAGCCTATTTAAAGGTGTTGGGGAGCAAAGAAAAAGCCCAGTACCCGGATGCTCGCCTGCGCTTGGGTGAATCCTTGCATAAATTGGCGGATTACCGGAACGCAAAATCTGCTTATCTCCAATTTATCCAGGAAAGCCCAGGTATCCAAGGGATTACGCCAGCATTGCTCCAGTTTGCCAAGAAGGGTGCTGAGGATTGTGATTTTGCCCTGAAAAGTATCCAAAATGAGGCCAATTCACAACGCAATGCCAGTTATTATCCGCAACCGGTCAATATGGGGCCGGAGATCAATGGGCCTTACACCGATTATGGTGCTTCCTATCATGGAGACACCTTGTACCATACCTCATATGAATTTCCTGATCCAAAAAATAAAGCTGGCCGCCTCAATAAAGTAGTTCGGACTTATCAGAGTAAGGCCAAAGAGCTACCACCTTCATTCAATGCCCTAGATCAACACACCGCTTACTCTGTTTTTACACCGGACAATAAAGGGGTATATTACTGCAATTGTGTGGCAAAAAATGCGGTAGATCTGCGCTGTGATATTTTTTACCGCCCGCTCGATGTACCCGGAGCTACGCCCTTAAAACTGGGCATCAATCAGGCCGATTATACCAGCACTTCACCCGCCATTGGTAAAAATGCAAAAGGAGAGACCGTACTGTATTTTGCTTCTGATCGCCCGGGAGGTAAAGGGAAACTCGACATCTGGATGGGGGCTATCCAAGCCGATGGCAATGTAAGCGCTGCCACCCCGCTTGCAGAAATCAATACAATTGAAAATGACATCAGTCCCTTTTACCAGGAAATTCCAGGAAAAGCTGAGTTGTTGTTTTTTGCTACAGATGGGCGGAAAACATTCGGGGGCATCGATATTTACGGTACTCGCTTGAATCAGACCAAACGCTGGATTGAACCTTACAACTTGGGCGTCAACATCAACTCCTCCTACGATGATTTTGGGTATGTCCGCGACCCCAAAGGAGATACACTGGTTTTTAGCTCCAATCGTGTCGGGTCTACCCCTTTATTTGCTGAAAACACCAAAAAAGTAGCCGCGCAAGAAGTAGAAGTGTGTTGTCACGACTTATACAAGGCAGGGATTTACAAATTGGTCAACCTGGAGGTCAACACCTTCAAATGGAGAGACTCCTTAGCCTTAAATGGCACTACGGTTAAAATTTACGAAGAAGCTCCAGACGGTACCCGCAAAGAGCTGCTGAATAAAACGGAAGCGGATACGAACAACTACTCAACACTAATTGAGCGCTACAAAAAATACTACATCCAGGCACAAAAGCAGGGCTACATCGCTGAAGATTCACTTGTGCTGGCCAACCTCGGCGAAGAAGAATCAACCATGGTGGTTGACTTGTATCTGCCAAATTTGCGTTTGGACGTATTTACCCTATTGGGGCCTTTCAATGAGCAAGATCCCAGCAAAAACACTGCGCTCAATGATTGTGAAGTTAGTTTGTATGAACAGCGGGCTGATGGCAGTAGAGTGTTGTTGGGAACGAAAAATGATCCCAAGGGGAATGAATACAACTACAGCGTAGATCTAGGCAAAACGTACTTTGTGAAAGCAACCAAACCAGGTTACAGTATAGACACCGTTGAAGTACCCATCAATGAAACAACCGTGAAAGACATTGGCTATGATGTGTCGGTGGATTTATACCTGGTGCCAGTTAGACTGGCCTTCGATTTGTTTTTTGACAACGCCAAACCCGGGCCTGGCAACTTGGTGACCACCACCGATGATTATGAAACTTTATACAGGAACTACCTCAAGCGGGAACCAGAGTTCTCTGGTTTTATGGGGCAAGCCATGCGATCCTTCTTTCAAAACACAGTGACACAAGGGCATGATAGCCTGGAACAACGTATTCCAGGTATCATCAAAGAGCTGAACGGCGGTTCTTATGTCAAAATATACATGTCCGGTTTTGCCAGTCCACTTGGCAACGCGGATTACAACAAAAGACTTGGCGAACGAAGAATGGTTTCAGTGATCAACCGTTTGAAACAGGTTCAAAATGGTGCCATGAAAAAATACATCGACTCCGGTCAACTTTCCTTTGACCTCAATGCCGTTGGTGAAGATCCCAATAAGCCAGACATTCCAACTGCGCTGTCTAATGTCAAAAACGAAATTTTTGGCATTCAGCCTTCTCTGGATCGAAAAGTGCAAATTTTCAGGATTGACATCAGTACAAAACCATTCAAGTAATCCTCACGCCCAATGAAATACCTTATGAACATCGACCACACCTTTCGTCATTGTTTCGCGCAGCATTTTAGCATGTGGCGTTTGCTGCTGTTGCTGCTTTGTGCGCCAAGTTTAAGTTATGCTACGCATATTGTTGGGGGTGAAGTAGGATATCGTTGCCTGGGCAACGACCGCTATGAAATCATCGTCCGCGTTTATCGGGACTGTGCGCCCAAGACTGAGCCGTTTGACCCTGTAGCCTCAGTAGGCATTTTTGACCGCAACGGCTTATTGCTCCAGGATGTACGCATTGACGCTACCTCAGCTACGCCTCTTGATAATAATCTCGACGCTTGTATTCAAGCCACGACCAAAGTTTGTGTAGAAACCATGACTTATAAGGCTACGGTGAACCTACCGTTCCGAACCGGCGGATACCAAATCGTGTATCAACGCTGTTGTCGAAACGCGACCATTAAGAACATCGTAAGTCCTCTGGAAACCGGGGCAACCTACGATGTTTGGCTGACTGAAGCGGCCATGCGTCGGTGTAACAACAGCGCCATGTTCCGCCGTTGGCCAGACATTTACATCTGTAACACACGTCCACTGGATTTTGACCACTCTGCATTTGATGTGGATGGAGATTCTTTGGTCTACCGCCTTTGCACCCCTTTTCAGGGTGCCACCTTTGCTAACCCAAGACCACAGCCACCCAATTTTCCACCTTACGATACACTGATTTGGGTAAAACCGCTGTATAACCTTTACAACATGCTGGGAGCGGTTGGTGAGCCATTGCGCATCAACTCCGTTTCGGGCTTGTTGACTGCTCGGCCGGGTATTCTGGGGCAATTTGTAGTAGGGATTTGTGTAGATGAATACGACCCTAAGACCAAACAACTCATTTCCTCTACTCGTCGCGATTTTCAGTACAACGTTCAGAACTGTGAAGGAGTAACTGCTGCGTTTTTCGCACCTGAAAGCCAGTGTGATTCCCTTAATGTTCGCTTTCGCAATGAAAGTGTGGGGGCCAGCAAATACCTCTGGCTGTTTGATGCACCTCGCACAACGCTGACTTCGACAGAGGTTAATCCTATTTATACCTTTCCTGCGTACAACACCTACAAAGTAAGTTTGATTGCAGAGCCGAATACCACTTGTGCCGATACTTTCTCGCGCCAGGTGAAGTTGTTCAAATCAGGCATCAAAGCCAATTTTAAGGCTGAAGTATTGCCCTGTGCCGCCGAATCCATCATTCGACTGCAAGATTTGTCTACGGATTCCAGCGCTGCTATTGTCAAACGAATCTGGAAAGTCACCTTTGGGGCTGCGGGACAAATTACAGCCACAGGTGTAGATACCTTGGTGCGTTTGCCTGCAAACGTTTCGGGTACCATTACACTTACTGTTGTCAACGCAAATGGTTGTGAAAAAACGGTCTCTCAACCTTTTTCAACTACCAGTGGCCAAAACCCCACCGACGGAATTCCAGATACCCTCCGTGCTTGTGTAGGTACGACCATCCCGCTCAATCCCAATGGTACGGCCACTTCTGCGTATACTTACCGTTGGGAACCAGCAGGCTTGATGGACAATCCCAATGCGGTTAATCCCAAATATACGGTGTCGCAAAATGGGGTAGTCACCTTGACCATCACGGCCAGTTCTGCACAGACCTGTACGTTCACCAAAACCATCACCATTGTGGCTATCCCTCGCCCTGTGGCTGACTTTAGTGCAGATGGCGGTATTGGCAATGATCCTATCGTCGTGAGCAGTTGTGATGGCCGGACGCTGAGTTTGACCAATAAATCAACCAATGCAGATTCAGTAAAATGGATCATCGGGGACATCAACAATCCTCTTTTGGTGTCAAAAGGAAACAACCCAGCACTGACTTTGGGCGATACCGGGACCTATACCCTGACCTTAATTGCTTATGGGGAGTGCAACGATACCTTGCAAAAAACCATTCGTTTGGTCAAAGTTGAAACCGATGTAAACTTCAGTTTCAACTATACCAGCTGTATCCTCAACGGATCCACCATCAAACTGCTGGATGTATCCAACAATCCGGGTGTACAAATCGCCAGCCGGACCTGGAAACTATCTGATGGCCGTACATCTACAGAGGATTCTCCAAGCTTTACTTTTACAGATACAGGGCGCGTCACGGTCACTTTGGTGATTCGTACAACCCAAGGCTGTTTGGATTCTGCTTCCCAAAGCATTGTCAAAGCACCAATTACCGGGGTAGATTTCCCCGATACCATTGTGGTGTGTAGAGGGATGCCGCTGCAAATTCCAGGCAACAACAACCCCAATTTGGTGTACATGTGGTTGCCTGAAACAGGGCTGGATGATCCAACGGTTGGTAACCCGATTTTTTCTCCACAACAAAGCACTCAGTATACAGTCAACATTTCGGTGCCAGGTATTCCCACCTGTCAAACTACCGACTCGATGATGACAATCGTGCCCGGTAATATGGGTATCGCGGTACTTGGTGCAGGAGCAGATGGCACCCCCGTTTGTACGCCTCAAACCACCCTGAATGCTTCAGCCAACCGCCCTGCCACCTTCCGCTGGCTGGATGCCAATGGCAGTCAATTGGGTACTGGGCCGACATTTACGGCTACTGTTGCCACCCAGCGCAACTTGACCATAGAAGCCACAGATGAGGATGGTTGCAAAGAAAAACTGGAAATAAGTCTGGTAGGCCAACCCATCGTTTTTGCTGCGCCAGATTCGGTTATCCTGTGTACCAACGAAGCCCTGCGCATCAATACTACTCAAGGGCCAGGCCAAATCCTTACCTATAGCTGGACACCACTAGCCGCTTTTGAATCGGGGGCACTGACTGCCAGCCCTGTTTTGGCGGCTACCCCAGGCATCAAGGAGGTTTTTGTGCAGGTGCGCAATGCCTCAGGCTGTACATTGACCGACTCGGTACAGGTGATCATCATTGACGCCAACCACAACCTGGATTTCACCCCTGAAATTCAATGCGATGGCAACACCGTGGTATTCCGCAATACCAGCACCAATGCCTTTGGTTTCCTCTGGAATTTTGGAGACGGGACTACCTCTACTGAAGAAAACCCCACTCATAAATACGCAGCAACTGGGGATTATACCGTGACGCTTACGCTGAGCTTTGATGCCGCTTGCCGTAAAACAGCAAGCAAAGCAATCAGCATCACCACGGGAACATCCATCGATCTCAAAGTGCCCAATAACAAAACGACCTGTGGTGAAGATGTGACGCTTACTGCTGAAGGCAAACCGGGAACCACTTTCCGCTGGACGACGAAACAAGGCCAATTGTTAAGCTCTAATGCATCCGTAAGTGTTAATCCGCCTCCGGGAACTACAGTGTATTATGTTACTGCGACCAAAGCACCAGGCTGCACCGAAACGGACAGCGTTAGTGTTACCGACAATGGCGTGGATGTTACCCTCATTACACCATCGGGAAGCAACCGAATTGATCAATGCGATGCCGAAAGTGTACAGGTAGAAGTGCGCAACAACGCACCAGGCCAGCAATTGACTTATAGTTGGACACCTGCTTTCAATGTTGTTTCTGGTGGAAATACGGCTACACCTGTACTCCGTCCAACTGAAATTGGTGTCAATGTTATCACAGGGATTGTCAGCAATCAGTTTGAATGTGAGGACACCTTAACCGTGACCATCAACTTGGGTGCGCTGGATTCGGGTTTACCCGATACGGTCCAAGTTTGTCCCGGAGTAGCTACCCCGCTGGCCCCAAATGCCAGTGCAGAGTTTGCCTACCAATGGTCTCCAGGAACAAACTTGTCGGCGACCAATGTCCGCAACCCAAGTTTCACCGGAACTGTTCCAGTAACCTATCTCGTAACGGTGACCAAAAACAGCGGAGGGATTTCTTGCCAGGTCGTAGATACCGTAGTTGTTACCATTGGTTTGAAACCTGAGCTAAAGGTTTCTACAATGGATACTACTGCTTGTGTAAATGTAACCTTAATCTTGACTGCTACCGGTGCGAGCGGATATACATGGTTACTAGACGGTACCCCTATAACACCACCATTCCAAACCGATGGAGGGCTCGCAGTAACGGCAACTCAAGGCGCTGATATCCGTTATACCGTAATTGGCCGAAATGAATTAGGTTGTACCGATACCATTTCGGGTATCCGGGTTCGTTTTGTCGACTTTAATCCTGGTCAATTCAGCTCCCCATTGAGCATCTGCAAAGGGGATACCATCGAATTACACCCGACGGGTAACCCCGCATTCCAATACCAGTGGTCACCAAGTGCAGGATTGGATTTAACCAAGCCCTACAATCCGGTGGCTATCCTGAGCCAAACGACCCGGTT
>JAIXOO010000300.1 GCA_027486765.1 Saprospiraceae bacterium | reverse complement strand
GATGGCAAACTGAAAGTAGGCAAACTTTACAGCTCCAGCCGCAACAAGCCAACCCTGGCTGTAAACTTTACAGAGAAGGTGGATTACACCGTTGCAGGCAGTGATTACAGCTCTGGCTATCGGGTATTGAAATACGAATTCAGCAAAAAATCAGCGAGTGGCCGTAACCTGGGCGATGTGGATTTGCCCATCGTGCGCCTTGCGGATGTGTACCTGATGCGCGCTGAGGCCAAATTACGCAAAGGGGACGCAGCGGGTGCCCTGGCCGATGTGAACGCGATCCGTGCTGCCCGTACCTTCAGCAAACCTGCTCCAGCCCTGACGAGTATGACCCTGGATCTATTGTACCGCGAGCGTGGCTTCGAATTGTATTGGGAATTGCTGCGCCGTACGGACATGATCCGCTTTGGCAAATACGAAGGCATCTGGACGGAAAAGAGCAACATCGATAAATTCAAACGTTTGTTTCCGATTCCACAAACGGCAATCGACGGCGCTTCGAATATCCCCGGGTATTTGAAGCAGAATCAGAGTTATTGATTTCTAGTGAGTGTTAAATGATAGAGCAGGCTGCCTTCAGGAATGGAGGTAGCCTGTTTTGGTTGGAATATAGAATTTTTTGGAATTTTTTTGTAAATTTATACTCATTGTGGTCAATCGCTACTCAATTATGACAGAAAACCAAAACAAAAAATCAGGAAATGGTATAGGCATTGGGGCTGCTCTTGGGGTCGCATTCGGAGCGGCCTATGGCGCTTCTTCGGGAAATACGGCTTTGAGCATAGCAATGGGATTGGCTATCGGGGTTGCTGTTGGTGCGATTTTTGACTTGGTGAAAACCAGGGGAATGATTTGAGGTAGAAATGTTCCTGCTCATTAAAAAGATTTGCAATACCCATTTTGTTGTTGAAAGAAGCGGTTGGATAGGAGGGTGCCTTAAATTACAAGGAAGCACCTGATTGTTTTTTTCGGTTCGCCATCACTTGGGTGCAGTTCTGAAAACTCCAAAAATGAAACAGAAACAGACCTTAACTTTACTGCTACTTCTAGCCATTCCACTCCTAGGTTTTGCGCAAGAAATAAAAATGATTAAGGATTGGAGCCAGGCAAAAGAACAGGCTGAAAAAGAAAACAAAAAAATATTGATCATTTTGACGGGGAGTGAGTGGTGCGCACCTTGTAAAAAAATGGACAAAAATGTGCTGGCAACCCCTGACTTTAAGCAATATGCTGAGGAACACTTAATTTTGTTTTTGGTGGACCTTCCAGGAGGTGGGCTGGTAATGAATAGCCAGGTTTATCAAGACTATATGCGGTTTAAAAAGGAATACCAAACCGACGCTTTGCCTTCCTTAATTCTTGTAGACAAAACGGGAGGAAAAATCAAAACTTTGACGGGAAGGATGTTCAATTTGGAAAATGTATTGAGTCAGTTGAAAGACCTGTAGCATTAGTCGCCAAAACGTCTGTAGAAATAGCGCTGGATGATTGAATTAAAGGTGCAGCACCGCAACAGTAAGTATAATTTGTTACGGTGCGCTGCACCTTTAAAAAGCATGGTATCCATAGTTTCTACAGACGTTTTGGCGGCGCTGCCGCTGGTCGTCGGTCTAAAGTAGCGCAGATTGATACAATGTTTTGAATGGTTGACCAAACTTAGCGTAAGTGCTCAAAGCTCCAGAACTCCGACTCCCCCAACCCTGGAACTTTGGAACCCCGAACCCTGGAACCCTGGAACCCTGGATCCTACTCCCAACTCGGCCACCTCCCCGGCGTAGCCGGCGCCCCCTTCACATCCAACTGTTTCCCCAATTCCATCACCTCCCCAGCAATTGCTTTTAATTCGTTCAGCGCTGGCTTAAACTGCTTCGCCGCAATGTTGTAGTTGTCGATTGCCGACTGCGTAGGCGCGGAAGTGGTACCCCACATCACCCCTTGCGCATATCCCAAACGATCATTGATCGAAGACGGCGCTTCAAATTCCCTACGCCCACGAGTAGCATCCCCATTCAGTTGTAAGCTCACTGTATTCAATCGACGTTGTAAGTCATAAGCCTTTTTCAACAAATCCTGCGGTGGAGCGGGCATTTCTTGAATCGCCGTTTGAATCGCGTTCATCTGGCCACCCAACTCGCCCCGGATGTTATTCGTCGCGCTGAGTGCCTTACGCAGGCTGGCCACTTTGGCCACAAAATCGGCATAGGCGGGCAAGTCGGTAGCGGGCAAGGTCACGTTATTCAGCGCTTTGCAGTTGAATTTGACTGGCCCAGCGATGGTCGTCAACACCCCATCTTCGTACTTGCTGAGGCTGACGCTGTAAGTGCCCGGCAAGGCCAATTGCCCCGTTTCTTCACCCCCAAACAACTGGTCGGGCGCAGGCTTGTAACGGCCTAAAACCGGAGCGGTGGTATTGTGCCGAAAATCCCAAACGATGCGCTTCAAACCTTTGCTCGCCGATGCTTTGAGGTGCCGCACCACATCACCATCAGCATCCGTAATGGTGAACAGGAGGTAGGGCTCCGGCTGCTCGTCTTCCTTGCGCAATGCCTCGATATCGGGATAATACACGGGTTCTTTTTTATCATATTTGGCCTTTTCTGCTTCCTGCCTTTTGGCCTTCAAGGTTTTAATGTCCTCTTTCAGCCAATAGGTGAATACTGCGCCCACGGGTGGGTTTGGAGTAGCGTAATAACTGCTGCCCATATGTCCTTTATCGCGGAGCCCCAGTGGCAGATTGGGGACAAACATCAAGGCATCCTTGATGGGGAAAATGGTTGCCGCCTGATCAAAAGTTTCCGTTTTGAGGTTGCGCAGAGGTGAGTAGTCATCCAGGATGTAGAAGCCGCGGCCAAAAGTAGCCAGGACTAAGTCGTTTTCGCGGCGTTGAATTTCAAGGTCGCGCACGGCGATGGTGGGCAGGCCGGACTTCAGTTGTATCCAGGTTTCGCCGCCGTTTTGGGTGAAAAACAGGCCAAACTCGGTGCCACAAAACAACAAATTGGGATCGATATGATCCTCGGCGATGCTGTACACGCTACCCCGCTCAGGCAAAGTGGCGCTGATGGACTTCCAGGTTTTGCCCCCATCGCTGGTTTTGAGCAGGTAGGGCTTGAAGTCGCCGTAGCGGTGGTGGTTGAAACAAACGTAAGCGCTGTTTTTATCGTGACGCGAAGCGATCACCTGGTGCACGTAACTGTTGTCGGGTACACCGGGTAGTTTGTCCATTTTTTCCCAATTCGTACCTCCGTCGCGGGTGATCCACAGCAGGCCATCGTCGGTACCCACCCAAAGGATGTTTTGATCCAAGGCACTTTCGGCAATGCTGGTCGTTTGGCCGTAAATGTCGGTGGAGCCGTTTTTGGCAAGGGCGTCCACACTCCAGATCTTGCCCATGATTTCGAGCTTGTTGCGGTCGATGCCCCGGGTCAGGTCGGGACTGATGACCTTCCAGCTGTTGCCCCGGTCGTCGGTGCGGAAGACCTTATTGGCTCCAAAATACAGGCGGGTGGAGGAGAAGTTGCTGATGGTCAGTGGCGCATCCCAGTTCCAGCGTAGGGCGGGCTCGTTTTCACCTTCGAGGGGTTTGATGAAAACGGATTGGCCACTCTTGCGGTCGAAGCGGGAAAGCCCGCCGTATTGGCTTTGGGCGTAAATGATGTCAGGATTGGTTTGATCCACCTGAGTTTCGAAGCCGTCGCCCGTGCTGGTCACGTACCAATCGGCGTTGGTGATGCCATTGTCGCTGGTAGTGCGGCTGGGGCCACCGAGGCTGAGGTTGTCCTGGGTTCCGCCGTGCACGTGGTAAAAGGGCAGTCCATTGTCGGTAGCTACTTTGTAAAACTGGGTGACTGGCAGGTTGTGTTTGAATTCCCAAGTTTTGGCAAAATCCCAGCTTTCATAAATCCCACCGTCGCAACCTACGCGGAGGTGATCGGTGTTGCTGGGGTCGATCCAGATGCAGTGGTTGTCGATGTGTTTGTTGATTTCACCAAGGTTGCGCACGGTTCTGCCGCCGTCATCGCTGACTTTGTAGTAGGAATCGGTGATGAAAATGCGGTCCACATTGCGCGGATCGCAGGTGAGTTCCTGGTAGTAGTTGCCGCTGGTAAATACCCCGCTCATTTTTTCCCAACTCGCGCCTCGGTCGGTGGAGCGGTACACGCCGCCTTTGCCTTCCTGAGCCTCAACTACCGCATATATATAATCGGGATTGGCAGGGGAGAGGTCGATGCCGATCCGCCCAACATCGCCGCCGGGCAGGCCATCCAGTTTTTTCCAGGTTGTGCCGCCGTCAGTAGTTTTGTACAAAGCCGACTCGGGGCCGCCGCCGATGTAGGTATACACCTTGCGCTGGCGCTGGTGGAAGGCAGCATACAAAATCTGTGGATTGCGTGGATCCATGATCAGGTTGCTGCAACCCGTGTAAGCGCTGACGGACTTGACGTTGGTCCAGGTCTCGCCACCATCGGTGCTTTTGTACACACCGCGCTCGCCGCCATCGCTCCAGACCGGACCATAGGCAGCTACATAGACGATATTGGAATTGCTGGGATCAACGACGACATTGGCAATGTGTTCGGAGTTTTTCAAGCCCATGTTGCGCCAGGTTTTGCCGCCATTTTCACTTTTGTACACGCCGTCGCCGTAGGAGACTGCCCGTTGGTTGTTGTTCTCGCCGCTGCCAACCCACACGGTAGCGGGATTACTCGGATCAAGCGCTACACAACCGATGGAGTAGGAGCCTTGGCCATCAAAAATGGGAACCCAGGTGGTACCCGCGTTGTTGGTTTTCCAGACGCCGCCGGAGGACGTAGCTACATAATACTCTGCGGGATTGCGTGGATTGACCGCAAAATCGCTGACCCGCCCGGAAGTGACTGCCGGGCCAATGCTCCGCAAGGACAAAGCACTGTAGGTGGAGGATTGGTGTACGGTTGGTTTTTCCGTTTTGGCGGGAGCCGCCGTGGGGGGTGGTACTTTTTTGTCTTTTTGTGCCCAAAGTGCGGTACTGGAAAGCACGAAGCATACCAAAATGGAGAGAGAAATTCGCATAACCTTGGATTGATTTTTGAAATTGATTTAAATGTAAGAGATTAGCCGGAAAAGCAGAAAAAATAAAGCCAGGGAAGTGGCTGGGAGTGAGGAAAATGAAGAAGGTTTTTTTGCTTGGCTTGAATTTAACCGAGTAATTATAAAACTACAGTTCTGTTTTTACTCGAAAAAAATGAAGTAATCAGAATAATTACGTCATCAGAAAACTCCTCTTTTAACATGAAGAAAATCGTAGCCATTGGCGGTGGAGAAACCTTTGAAGACAATACCATCATCAATAAAAGGATTGTGGAGCTTTCTAAAAAAAGCAAGCCCAATTTGTTGTTTTTGCCAACGGCAAGTGGAGACTCCAGTGAATATTTTGATCAATTGAGTGCACATTTTTCCCAGCTTGGTTGCAACTGCGATGTGTTGTATTTGATCAGCGAGAAACCCACCAAAGAAACGATCGCTGAAAAAATATCCAATGCAGACATCATTTACGTTGGTGGTGGGAATACTTTTCGAATGATGAAAGTGTGGAAAAAAGCGAGTGTGGATGCATTGCTGCGAGAAGCCTATGCACAAGGAAAGGTCTTGTGTGGGCTTAGTGCTGGATCCATTTGTTGGTTCAAATATGGCAATTCAGATTCAAGAAAATTCAACAACCCTGAAGCTGGTTTAATCAAAGTAACTGGATTAAATTTGATTCAAGCCTTGCATTGCCCTCATTATGATAGTGAAGCCGATAGAAAGCCTGATTTAAAAAAAATGATGAGAAAAACCTACGGCGTTGTGGCCATAGCATTGGAAGATTGTTGTGCCATTGAAATGCTGGATGACCAATACAGAATCATCAGTGCCAGGGAAAATGCTCGTGCCTACAAAGTATTTTGGAGGGGAGGAGTTTTTTTTGAAGAAGTGATTGAAAAAACAGAAACTTATCAGCCATTGAATGAGCTGGTGTCAAAAAAGATAAAAATCTGAGGGAGTGTTTCCAAATCAGGGTTGACAAAAAAGCCAATATGCTGATTTTAGATCATGACGTACAAAAATTGAGTAGAACTCACAACCCCACTTCCAACCACCCATCGATCCCCTTCTCCTTTGCATTAAAATTCACCCCAATCCCCGTAATCACTTTATTCGCTGCCCGATATTTCGCGGCATAATTGCGCTGTTTGATTTGCTCAATGGCTGCTTGTGCAGACTTGTTGAATTTGAACTCAAAAATGTACACGTGGGTTGGCGTTTGAACGATGGCATCGGCGCGGCCTTGGGCGGAATGTACCTCACTGTCTATAAACATGCCGAGGTAGTTGAAGATGAGGTGCACCAGGCCGTGGTACAAACCTTCGGATTGCTTTTGGAAGGTTTCGGAGGGCAAATCGGCTAAAATGGAATTGAGAATGGTTTGTACCTGGGTCAAATCCTGGGCAAGCAGGGCTTGCTGCATGTCTTTGATGGTCCGACCTGTATGCGTGCGATGGGGGTTTTGGGCCAAATCATCAATGAGAAACTGGTACATGCTTTCGCGTACCTCTTTGTTGGGGTAATCCACCACCAAATCCCCGGTCATCACGTCCGCTTCTTTTACGGTCAGGTAACCCGTTTGAAACAGCAAGGGAATTAGTTCAATGTTGTCCAGGTCGTAGCGCTCAAAGACGATGTTACTCACTACTGCATTTTCCACGTTGTACCAGGCCTGTTTGCGCATTTGATCGACCAAAAAACGGGGGCTGCCTGTGGCGAACCAGAAATTGAAAAACTGTTTTTTGGACAAAAAATTGAGGGTACCAAAGGGGTTGTACAAGCGGTGCACCCCATCCCAACTGTAACCATTGTACCAAATGCGCATGTTTTCGAGCAATGCCTCACGCGAAAGATTCAAGGTTTTTTCCGCTGCGCTTAAATGCTCGTCGAAGAAAATTTCCAACTCTTGCTGGGTATAGCCAGTAAGGGTGGCGTAGTTGCGGTCGAGCGTGATGTCATCTAAATTATTCAGGTGTGAGAAGATGGACACCTTGGCAAATTTGGAAATACCAGTGATGAAAACCAACTCCAGTTGTTCATCAGCACTTTTTAAAATGCCATAAAACTCCCTTAATATGTCTCGATTGGCCTTGGCCCGATCCATGGTGCTGCGCTCCAAGTAGTCGATGATGGGTTTGTCGTATTCGTCAATGAGGAGCACAATTTTGCCGTGAGTGGCTGCTACTTGCTGAATTAATTCTTTAAACTGAGTTTTATAATTTGATGCAGTAAACTGGACCTTATAATGCTCAGCCCAACGCTTAAGTTCATATAAAAGTGAATTTTCTAACCCCACAGCATCATACCCCATCGCATCAAAAGAAAGGTGGAGCACCGGGGAAACCTTCCCCCAATCCCATTGTGGTTCAATCCAAAGCCCTTCAAACACGGCTTTGTTGCCTTCAAATAATTCTTTGAGGGTAGAAATCAACAGGGATTTGCCAAAACGGCGTGGGCGCGCCAGAAAATAATACTTACCCTGACTCACCAGCTGGTGTACCAACTGAGTCTTATCCACATAAACGCAATTCTTCTCCCGGATTTGGGTCAGCGTTTGAATGCCAATGGGTAGGTTTTTCATGCCGCAAAATTACAACAATTAAATCAATTCTTCCATCCCCTTCACCCTTTCATACATCCCCTTCACCTGCACATCCCCGAACCCATACACCCCCGCTTTTTGCCCAAAAGCCGCAAAAACCGCATTGAAATCTCCTGGGTTGTCCAGCAAAATATCGGCAATCAAGCGTTCGGGGCGCCCCAACTGCCCTTGTGGTGCAAACCGATCGACGTGCGCCTGAACCACTTCCGGCAACCGATTGAAACAAGCCGAAGGCTGACGAGATAAAACTTGCAAATGCTTCAAGTCTTTGCTGCGGAAGGCTTCCCACAAGGCTAGTCCCAATTCGAGGTCGGTTTGGTGAAACTGCACTCGTTGGGCATAAGCTTGTTCCAAACTGGCCGCGTCTGCCCTTCCAAAACCATTCCAATGATCCAACTCCGGTTCCATAGGAAAAACCCGGTATATTTTAAGCTGTGGGCTGGCATTGACCAGCAGCGCCAGCATAAACCACATGTTGCTTTGACAAAATAAGTCGTCTTCAAACCAGAGGTTGATCTCGGCTTCTTCGGGCAGACGCTGAATTTGATCCAACTCTTTCACCACAATATCGTAATACTTCTCGCGGGCTTCGCCGTAACCCTGGGCGATAAAATTGGCGCGAATGGACCAAAAATTGTCCAGATCAGCAGCCTGAGCGGGGCCATCGATCAGACATTCGCGGCAAATGATGCGGTGTCCAGGGATATTGCTTTGGGCAAAGGTTTGGGCCAGACTATCGCCATTGAGAATATGGAAGCTCATATTTTTGTTTGGATTTTTTTCAAAAATAAAATAAAAATGGGAACTTTGTGTGAATAATTTTCTCTGCAAAATTAAGTACCTCTAAATCCATCCCTTATGCTCCAATTTCTAAAAAGACTTATCCAAAAATTCAAGCCCACTCCAACGCCCGAATTCATTGCCCAACAATTGCGTAAACCCCATGGGGCATTTGCCAAAACCATTGGGGAGCGCATGAACGAAAGCAACCGCAGTTTGTACAAACTGGTTTTGCAACACCTGCAACTACGGCCGGGTAATCAGGTACTCGAAATTGGTTTTGGCAATGGCCATTTTTTTAAAGAAGTCTCACAAAAAGCCGAAGGGCTCAAACTCCACGGGATCGACTATTCCGCTGCAATGGTCAAAACAGCCCGCAAAAACAATGCGGATTTGATTCGTCAAGGGCGGCTTGAGCTGCAAATGGGCAACAGTGATCAATTGCCTTACGCCCCAGGTCTTTTCGATGCGGTGTTTTGCATCAACGTGATTTATTTTTGGGACAAACCTTTTACCCATTTGCAGGAGATTGGGCGGGTGATGAAGCCTGGAGCCAGGTTTTATGTAGGCATTCGGACTAAGGAGATTATGGAAAAACTACCTTTTGTCACCCCTCTTTTCAACCTAAGGGGTGCGGAAGAAATCCAACGTATTTTTGGGGAATGTGGGTTTGAACTGATCCAAACCCAGCAGGAGACCGAGCCGCCAGTTATCATATACGGCACAACTTACGACATGGCAGGCCTGTGTATGGTTTTTGAAAAAAAGGCATAATGCCCAACCTATTTCTGCTTTTTCTTCACCGCTAAGCCTTCATTCTCCACAATGCGTTGCTGAATGATGCGTGCCAAAAGCTCCGTTGGCAGGGGCTTACCATATGGCAATTGGATGGCAGAGGGAGAAAATTTGTAATCCTTTAACTCCTCCCGAAACTGCTCCAAAGTAGAGGCATTCGCGGTGATGAAACTGTAGTGCTTGGCAAAGCAGGCAAAGCCCACCAAGATGCCCTGGTGCTTGTACATCGGCATTTGGTAGCTGATCACTTCCTGTGTTGTTGGAGGAATTTGACTGCGGATGAACTGGCGCAATTCCTCGAGCGCTGCTTGTTTGTCGGTGGCTTGCTGCGCAATATATTCGTCGACGGATTGGTAGTCGGTTTTAGCCATTTTGATCTTCCGTTTTTAATTTAACCAAACATTGTACATCTTTCTCTGCATAAATTTCCAGGCAATAGCCTTCGGGGTCAAGATCGGGACTTTGTAACAGCCGGTGAAAAGTTCGACCAATTTCCCCCAAGTCTTTCAGGTAATTCTGGATGGTAAGCCCACGATAGGCTCCTTTTTGAATGGTAAAATGATCCAAGCCCAGCGCTT
Organism: Saprospiraceae bacterium; assembly: GCA_027486765.1. Taxonomy (GTDB): domain Bacteria; phylum Bacteroidota; class Bacteroidia; order Chitinophagales; family Saprospiraceae; genus Haliscomenobacter. The sequence continues at coordinate 10,843 of JAIXOO010000300.1, read as the reverse complement.
CCGCTTCACCTGCATTCAGTTCGCTAGCTGCTGCCAGGTAATGAATCCCTCCATCGGGCAGGCCGTGGGAGATGCCGAAATGCTGGCGCTCATCTTTGCGGTCAAGCTTTCCATGTAAGGTTTGGAAAGCGGCCAGCACTCCATCAGGAAATGAACTGGCGGGCACACAACAAACGGCTATTTCTTTGTCAAAAACAATAGTTTTCATTGCTTTTCATTTTACTTGTAGCACAAAGATAAATTGTTTTAAATAGTGCTAGGTGTGACGAATCCGACAAGTTAAGGGGGTGAATACGCCAGTTTTTTTGTTTTAAAAATGTGATAACCTGTTTTATGTGATCTGCTTTTGATATTTTCACCGAAAAACAAGCTCAAAAACACCTTAATGGAAAAGATGGATCATTTTTACCTTGACCATGAAGAGCCCATCAAAAGTTGCCTGTTGGCGTTACGGGAAATCATCCTCCGACAAAACCCGGAAATCAGCGCAGCGTGGAAATACGGCATGCCTTTCTTTTGTTTTCGGGGCAAGATGTTTTGTTATCTTTGGATACACAAAAAATTAGGGCAGCCCTATCTAGGAATTGTGGAAGGCAAACATTTTGATCAGCCTTTTTTGATTCAGGAAAAACGTTCCAGGATGAAAATTATGCTCTTTGATCCCGAGGAAGATTTACCGCTTGAAACCATCGAGTCCATTCTGCAACAAGCACTCCAACTTTATCAAAAATAAAAAGCCCCGCTCTGTATCCACAAAGCGGGGCTTTTTTATTGGCCTAAGGCCTATTATCTACATTCGTTTGGGTAAAACCTACGCAATCAACTCCGAATCCAGCACTTCCACCTTGTGGCTAGGCTCTGGCGAATTGCCACCACCCTTGTTTTTGCGGGTGAAAAACAAACCAATCCGGTCCACGATGGAATAGATCGCTGGAATCACCACCAGGGTCAGCAACATGGAGCTGGTCAAACCACCCACCAAGGCCCAAGCCAGGGCGTTTTTCCATTCCGCACCGGCACCTTTGGCGAGGGCAATCGGGAGCATACCCGCAACCATCGCAATGGTGGTCATCAGGATCGGACGCAAACGGGTGCGACCAGCCAATACCAGTGCTTCCTTGTAATGGTGACCTTCCGCCTTCATCTGATTGGTAAAGTCGACCAGCAGGATGGCGTTTTTGGCCACCAAACCAATCAACATGATCAACCCCAACATGGCAAAGATGTCCAGCGTTTGCATGGTCAGTGCCATGGCCAAAAATGCCCCAACCATCGCCACCGGGATGGAGAACATCACCACCATCGGGTAGATCCAGTTGTCGTACAAGGCTACCATGATCAGGTACATGAACAACAAGGCTGCAGCCATTGCAATCAACAAACTACCGAATCCTTCGGACTGGTTTTTGAGGTCACCTTCATACGAAATGGTAACGCCGGGAGGAGGAGGATCCTGAGCCATTTTGGCCTGAATCTCCGCTCCGATGGTACCCGAAGGGCGACCCAATACGAAGGATTTGACCGTTACCGATGCCGCCCGGTCTTTGCGTTCCAACATCGATGGGCCCGTAGTTTGGTAAATTCGCGCAAATTGCTCCAGGCGGATGAGTTCTCCAGCCGGATTCACAAACCCAACTTGGGACACATCATCGATGCTTTTGCGGTCGAATTCATCCATGGCGATGTTGATGTCGTATTCATAAGCGCCATCGCGGTATTTGGCATTGGTGTTGCCGCTGAACGCCGTTTGCATGGTTGCACCCACCGTTTGGATGTTGAGCCCAAGCTCAGCCATCCTTTGGCGATCGATGTCCACCTTGATTTCGGGGCTACCTTCTTCCACTGAAACTTCTGGTGCCAATGTACCAGGAACTTCTTTGTAAAAGCCGAGCACCTTCTGGGCGTATTTCATCGCGTCTTCCAGCTTGGTCGCGCCTACAATGATCTGCAGCGGTGCTTCATCCGCTCCACCAAAGAAACTTACTTGTACCGTTTGTACTTTTACCCCCGGCAGGGCCGCTTCCAATTCATTGCGTACCAATTGAGCGTATTTGTCGGCCCGCATGGTCCGTTCCTCTTTCGGGATCATTTTCACGTTGACCTCCGCCAAATAAGGCGTGGCTTGTCCACTCAACACCCCCGTAGTACGGCCGATCGTGCTGAAAATATCGGTGATCTCTGGCTTGTTAGCTAGGTATTCTTCTACTTTATTAACGGCCAGGTTGGTCTCTTTTAAGGTACCATCCTTAGGCAATTCCACTTTGATGATGAACTGCCCTGCGTCACTTTGTGAGATAAAGGCTGCTCCGATGTACCCACCACTGATCAGGCCAAAAGAAGCCATCAACAAGACGAATGCTACAACAACAATCCCTACACTAGTAATCCAGTGCCGGAGTACCCACTTGAGCAAACCGGCATATTTATCCGTCAGCCAGGTCAAAAAGCGCTCAAAACCAATGAGCAGCAAGTGCCCAGGGTTTTTGGGATTCAGTACGGTGACTTTGGCCACCCGTGACGCCAACATCGGGGTAATCGTAAAGGATACCAGCAGCGACATCAAGGTGGAGAACACCACCACCCAGGCAAACTGCCCCATGATGTTGCCTACGATACCTCCCGCCAGGGTAATCGGGAAAAACACCACCACGTCCACCAAGGTGATCGCGAGGGCGGTAAACCCAATTTCATTCCGGCCATCGGCAGCCGCTTGTCGGCGGTTTTTGCCCATTTCAAGGTGGCGGTAAATGTTTTCCAAAACTACAATCGAGTCATCCACCAGGATACCAATCACCAAAGACATGGCCAGAAGGGTCATCAGGTTGAGGGTGAAACCCATCAGGTACATGCCGATGAAGGTGGAAACCAAGGAGGCTGGAATGGCCACCATGACGATCAGCGAGTTGCGCAAGCTGTGCAAGAACACCAGCATCACCAGGGCAACCAATAAAACCGCCAGGCCAATATCGTGCATTACGGCATCTACTGCGTCGCGGGTAAAGTCGGTCGAGTCATTCGCAACGTTGAACTTCAGGTTTTCCTTTTTAAAAGTCTCCTCCAAACTGGCCATTTTTGCCTTGATGCCATCCGACATGGTTACGGCGTTGGCATCGGGTTGTTTGAGGACGGTCATCCCAATCGCTGATTTGCTGTTGAGGCGCGAAAGGTCAACCATTTCTTTCAAGTTATCGGATACATCGGCTACATCGCGTACTTTGAGTAAGGTTCCGCTATTGGAAACCCCTACGGTTACATCCTTGACGTCTTCAAGCGAGAGGAACTTACCGGCCAAACGTACGGTAATTTGTTCGTTTTCAGACTTTACTTTACCGGTAGGGAATTCCAGGTTAGCCGATTGGATGGCCATTACCAGATTGAGCAGGGACAAACCCTGGCTTTCCAGTTTTTGGCGATTGATCTGTACTTTGATCTCCCGTTCCTGCCCACCGATCAAGTTGACCTGACCCACACCATCCACCTGCGACAGGGCAGGTTTGATTCTTTGTTTGATCAAGTCATACTGTTGGGCCTGCGGCAAATTGGTATTTACCGCAATGCTCATGATCGGAAAATCATCCGAGCTGAATTTCCCCAAGGCGGGGTCTTTCGCATCCTCAGGCAAAGTGGATTTTACCGCGTTGATTTTGCGCTGTACATCCTGGAGCGCAACGTCGGTATTGATCCCGTCTTTGAATTCAACAATCACTGAAGACAAACCTTCAAAAGAGGTTGAACGGATGGAAACAATTTTTTCAACCCCGGAGATGGCATCTTCAATGGGTTTGGTCAGTGAGTTTTCAACCTCCGACGGTGAAGCACCGGGGTAAATGGTACTCACCAATACAATCGGAGCATTGAATTTGGGGATGAGCTCGTAGCTCAAATAGGAATAGGAAACTAACCCTAGGAAGGTCATCACCGCAAAAAATACGATGATGAGCGAGGGCCGTTTGATGGCGATTTCGGTTAGTGTCATTTTTTTGTTTTTTAGGGGTTGAGGAGGTTGAGAAGGTTGAGGGAGGTTTAGGCTACCGCAAGCGTCATTGTCAAAATCGCTCGCGGCAGCCTAAACCTTCCTAAACCTCACTCAACCTTCTCAACCGCTTACTAGGTTTTTATTTTTCAACGCTCACCTTCATGTCATTCTCCAGGTTGATCTGGCCGGAGCTTACCACCACTTCACCAGCCTTGAGGCCAGAAAGCACCGCAGCATAGTCTCCGTAGATGTTGCCAAGCTGGATGGGGCGCAATTTGGCGACTCCATTTTCTACCACAAACACTTTGGCATCGCGGGCACTACCGACGATACACTCGCGAGGCAGGGCTAAAATCGATACCGAGCGACCTGTGTTGAATTCAGCTACTCCGTCCATCCCAGCTTTCAATGGGGTAGATCCTGGATTATCCAGTTCGATCTCCACCAAAAAACGCTGGGCATTGTCTGCTTTTACATCGATCAGGTTGATCACCCCAACGAAAGCTTTGTTCGGATACACATCCGTACGCAATTCTACCCGCTGGCCTTTTTTCACCTGAAGTACTTCATCATCGGTCAGGTAAGCCGCCATTTTGAGGCGACGCACATCGATGATGTCCATGATTTTCATGGCTGGAGCCAGGAAAGCACCTTTTTCAATCGTTTTACCCGAAACGGTGCCGGAGATTGGCGCTTTGACATAAGTCATGCTGATCTGCTTCTCCAGGTTTTTGATGTTGGCTTTGATGTTGTCAATGCCATTTTGAACATCATCTACTTGTTGTTGGGTAACCCCACCATCGCCAAGCAGGTTTTTTAGGCGATTTACATCGTTTTCAGCCTTTTTGAGGTTGACCCGAGCCAGTTCTAGTTGATTTTCCAGCAGGTCGTTGTCTACGGCCAAAACCACTGCACCTTCACTTACAAAGCTGCCATCTTTCACATTCAACTGGGTGATCCGCCCCTGGGCTTCACTCATCACGGTCAGTTGTTTGATGGGTTGGAAAGTTCCGTTGATTTCAAAGCCACCCTGGATATTCTGGCTACCCATGGTTACTACTTTTACCGGGATTTCGGTATTGCGCACTTGGGTCAGTTTGCCGTCGGCTTCAATTTTTTCTTTATTTTTTCCCAATTGCCAAGCTGTAACTGCCGTAAGGCCACCGACTACAACCAGGGTGATAAGGATACCGATTATATTCTTCATTGTTGTTGTGTTTGATAAAAGGGTTATCAGGAATGAATCCCGCAAGCTGGATGGCCCGCGCTGATTATTTGTACATTTCGCGGATTTTGCCATTGGCGTAATCCAGGTCTACTTTTGCGAGTTGGTACTGTAACAGGTTGCCGAGGAAGTTGGATTGTACTTCACGCATGGTTTTTTCAGCAACCAATACTTCCGTCACGTTGGCGATCCCTTCTTTGTAGCGCTTTTGCGTTACGCTGTACACTTCTTCGGCCACTTTGCGGTTTTCGCGCAGGGCATTGAGGGTGTTCCAGTAGCTGATCACTTGTTGTTTGGCCTGGCTGTGTTGCAACTGAAGGGACTGCATGGTCTGCTTGCGGTCTTCGGCAATTTTCAACATGTCGATTTTGACTTGCTCCACCTTACTTTTGCGGTAAAAACCATCAAAGATGGGAACGCTCACGTTGAGCCCGATGGCCGAGAAGCTAAACCAGTTTTGGTTTTTGCCCAACTCTCCAAAACCATTGCCCTGGCCCTGGAAGTTGTAATTGCCAAAAGCCCGTAGGGTTGGCCAGGAAGTAGCCCGCAATTGATCGGCGTTGAGTTGTTGTAAAGTGGTCTGTTGATCCAGGAGAGTGAGATCCAACTTGTTTTGATAGCTGGGCTCCAAATAAGTTGGATCAGCATTGGGCATCACACGCTCGCTAAGGGTATCACTCAGGGTCAGTTGCGTTTCCTGCGGCATACTCATGGCAAACTTCAGGGCTTGCAGACCTTGTTCGTAGTTCAGCTCGAGGTTTTGCAATTGCGTTTGCAGGGTGATTTGATTGACGCGCAATTGGTCGACGTCCAGTTTTTTGGCCAAGCCATTTTTGTATTGCAGGTCGGTCGCTCTGAGCAAACCATTGATTTGTTCAAGATTGGCAACGATCAAATCGCGCTGCTTGTAAATGGTCTGAACCTGGTAATACAGCTTCACGACATTGTAGGCCACTTCTTCTTCCGTTTTTAACTCTACGGTTTGGTTGAAGTTGCCTACGGCTTTGATGGCTTTGATGCCGACCCAGTATTGTTGGCTGTACAACAATTGGTTGACTTCGGCACCAGCGGTGGTGTTGAGGTCGGTACCAAACTGTACAGGGACCAATTCATCGGGTTTGCCCTGAAAGAAGTTGGGAATCAATTGCGTCGGCAATTTCGCGTTGTAGGTAAAGCCCACGCTGGCATTTACCTGTGGCAATCCCGTACTTTTGTATTCACGTACTTGTTCCAGTGATTTGCGGGTATCTAGTTTGGCTTTTTGCAGCATTGGGCTGTTTTTTAAAGCAAACTGAACACTTTCTTTCACTGAAAGGGTGCTCTGAGCCGGGAGGAGGGTGCTCAGCAACAAAGTGCCCAGCAGCATCCCTTTCAGGCGCAGTACATTTAGGAATCCGTCATAATAACTCATAACAATCAGTTTAAATATCATGGATCAACCCCACGGTGTCAGTGGGTGTTTGGGTTATTCAAAAGTCTTGATTAAAAGTTGACACTTCCGGTACTTTGTTTTTCACGGAGGTATTCTTTGATCTTGCTCAAACCTTGCTCGGAGGCTACGCCCCGTACAAAGTGATAGATGTATTCCTTAAAAACCTGATCGGGTTGAAACTCCCGAACTGGAAAAAGTGACTGATCAATTGGCAAATACAGGCTGCCTACGTGCAGGCGAGCCATAATTTCGGGATTTAGGTCGCTGCGGTAATCCCCTTCGGCTACACCACGTTTTAGGTTGTCCAGGATGGACTTGTACACGTGGTCGCGTTGCATGTGGTCGATCATGTTCCAGGCCTCGGGGTAGTACTTTTTGAGGTCGTACACCACACTTGGGGTGAGTTCTTGGAATTGACCAATGACGTGCCGAGCCAGCAGCATGATTTCCTGCAAGGCGTTGTTGGCGTGACTAATGATCAAATCCATATCGCACACCTCATCGTGAAGGTGACTTTCAATCGTTTTGAGGATCAGGTCTTCTTTGTTTTCAAAAAACTGGTACAAGGTTTTTTTAGATATGCCGAGCTCCCGAGCAATGTCATCCATGCTCACACTTTTGATGCCGTAACGCATAAAGAGTGATTCAGCTCTACGCATGATCTGTTTCCTCGTGTCCTTATTTTCTTTTGGTTCCATATCGCGGCAAAGGTACGCTTAAAAAACTTTGGAAACTTGGAATGGTTGAAAAGTTTCCAAAGTTTTCCAAGTTTCTGGACAAAAGACAAAAAAGGGTCGATGAAGGTTTCCAAAAAGCCGACATTTTTTTATTTTTTTTTCGGCTTTTAAAAAGTGTGAAACTAAAGGCTAAACAATTGATAGTCTTTTGGATGTAAAAAATTCTGCCACTCCCTTTTTCTCCAAATTAAATTTAGTTTTTCTGACTTTTGGGATTGTTTTTATGTGGAAAATGAGGCACTTGAGCAATATTTGGGGCGTTTTTATTTTTGTTTATTTTTGATTGATTTGGCAAAATTATGGTATGAAATGTTAAAATATACTGTGCGAACGCGACGGATTGCGGGGGTGAAAACGACAAACGGCAATAGTGCTACCTGCGCTATTGCCGTTTGTGCTGGAAAATAAATTTTAAAAGGAGTTACTCACCAGTTTTTAATAAAAGCATCCTCGTACCCTCTATGAGTGTATAAATCAATTTGAAAACGGCGGATACTTCCCGGAGGAATCGCATTTTTGTAGAGCTTGCTCACAAAAAACATCGAAAAATCACTGGCCTTAAAGTTCTTCAAAACGGCGTTGGCTACTCTCTTGCCATCGATCCAAACGCCATACACTTCGGTACTGGACCAAATTTGCAACTGCTCTTCCGTGGGTGATTTTCTGGCTGGTGGTGGTGGCTTGGGAACATGCCTAGGAATGGTTTTGACTTCGGCTCGCTGGGCTTCGCTCATCATTTCGTAGATTTCATTTAGGCGATCTATTTTAAAATGATCAAGGCGAACCCAACGATTTTTTTTGCCCATGATGGCCGCAATCGTATCCCAATATCTTTTGACTTCAGCATTGTATTCGTCCAACAAGGCCTGGGATACGCCGGATTGCTCTTTTTGCGCGAGTACCTTGGGTGGGCTGCTGGGCTGGCTTTGCGATTGTACTTTGTCGCTCAGCAACAAAATCGTGCCAGCGAGTAAGGGAACTAAGGCCAGTCTTTTCCAAAAAGACCGCTGCCGTTTGGCTTCTTTAGTCATCATGAACAGTCGTTTTTTTGTGATGAAATAATCAAATTGCTGCACCAGCCTGAGTTGCTGGGCCTGGGCAATTTTATCCAAAAGCAAATATTGATAAGTCGGGATGTCAATGCTCTCCTGCTGAATCACGGCTTCGTCGGCCAGGAATTCGTGATTCAACTGCATGGCGCGTTTGTAGGCGAACAATACCGGATTGAACCAAAACAGTACCCGTAGCAACTCTACAAAGAGGATATCCCAACTATGTCTTTGCCGGACATGAGCGAGCTCATGGGCGAGAATCGCAGTGGAACCTTCTTCAGTGTAATCTTTATGGTTGATGTAAATGGTATTGAAAAAAGAATGAGTAGGGACGTTTTCGGGCAAGATGACCAGGGGCACTCCAGCATGCTGTGATTTTTCCCCTTTTGTTTTTACCGCCAATGCCCGATACAGATTATGGAGCAATCGAAGCAACAGGATGGCGGCAATGATGGCATAAACCAACCAGAAAATGGACTCGATTGGGAAGCTGGGAGCTATTTGGGGCATTACCTGAGCTGAAATTGTGCTGTCTTGTATTGCTTCATTACCCACGATGAACACAGGTGCCACTTCCTGCTCAAACCAGGGAAGTGGTATCAAAGGCACCACTAGCGCAAACCCAAGGCTGAACAACAGGTAAAAACGCTTAAAACGATGCATTTTTTCTTGTTCCAGCCCAAAGTGGTAAACTAGCCACAGCAGGGTGGAGCCGCCGATGAATTTGAGGAGGTAGAGCATCATGGCTTTTTCTTTTTGATTTCCTGATCCACCATGCGGCGCAAATCTTCCAATTCTTCTTTACTCATCTCGGTAGCCGAAGTGAAAAAAGAAGCGAATTGGGTGTTAGAGCCACCAAAGAAATTGTTGATCATGCCCTTGACCTGCTGGGAGAAATAATCGTTTTTGCTGATCAGGGGATAGTATGCCCGTGAGTTGCCGTGGGTATGGTAGGCAATTGCTTTTTTTTTCCACATTCGCATAAGGAGGGTGGCCACGGTGCTTGCCTTAGGTTTGGGCTCCGGGAATGCCTCGATGAGGTCTTTCATGTAAGCTTGTTCAAGCTGCCAGAGGTATTCCATAATTTGTTCTTCTCCTTTGCTGAGTTGCATGTTCTACGATTTGAGAATTGTTTCTACAAAAGTAGAATAACGATATGAAAAAAGCAAGGCTTGGGTGGGTGAAAATTTTGATGGAGCCGCAGCGTTAATTTAAAGCGTTTGGTCGGGAGGCGAAATTGGAGATGGAGTTTTCAGTTGGCGTTGGTGGTGTTGCTGGTAGGGGTGGAGATGATGTGGGGGATGCGGCCGCGGAGCTGAACGAAGAGAACAAAAGCTTAATAATCAAGGCGTCCTAGCCACCCGAAAACCCAGATTCTGATTCGACAAATTCGGATAATTCTTTTCTCGAGCTACTAAATACATGCTTTCCTCAAACATCCCAAACGACCCACCACGTATCACCCGCCCCCCGCCGGAAACCGGCCCTTCCGGGTTGGTTTGATTGCCAGCTGTGTATGGGCCATACCAATCCTGGCACCATTCGTATACATTGCCACTCATGTCGTAAATATCCAATTGGTTGGGGCGTTTTTGCCCCACTGGATAAGTTCTTTTTGCATTGTCGAGATACCAGGCTACTTCCCCAATTTGATCACTCCCCGCATACAAAAAGCGGTTTTTAGCAGAAGCCTGCCCACCCCTGGCCGCATACTCCCACTCCGCCTCTGTGGGCAAATGATATTTCTCACCCGTTTGGCGACTCAACCATTTGCAGTAGGCATCCGCCCAGGCCCAACTCACATTGATCACCGGATATTTGTCATAACCCTTTGCTGGAGCCCAGCGGGTACTTGCATTTTCAGTGATTTTTTGCAAACCCCATTGGTGTTCCTCTACCGGGTCACTGGGATAAATAGTGCGAGTTGGATTGTCATCGATGTCATTTAAAAATATGGCAAACTCCGCATTGGTGACCTCGTATTTTCCCATGAAAAAAGTACTCAAAGTTACCTCATGTGCAGGCTGTACGGTTGCATTACAACCTTTGTCTCGTTTATCGATACACCCCATCGTAAAAGTCCCTCCATTTACACGTGCCATCTCTGGCTGAATAGCAGTATAGCTGTTGCGGCCACTGTTGTTGGTCTGCTCCAGCTGCCGCGTATCAATACCCGGCTGCTCCAATACTACCATCCGCACCTCCGGCAATTTCCCATTCATTCGCTGCAATTCAGCCTGGGTAAAACTCCGCTCGTAGGGTCGATAACCTTCCGCATTGACCCGGAGCGTCAAAGTGGCCACCCTGGACAAGCTTTGGCGAATGGTAATGTTGCCATTGTTCGAATTCAAGCGCCCCGGAATTTTCCGATTGTCGCGGTACAACCATTCCCAACTTACATTTGCTTCTGCGCGAAGTGCT
>JAIXOO010000286.1 GCA_027486765.1 Saprospiraceae bacterium | reverse complement strand
TGGCTCATTTGCTCCACGGAGTAGTCCGGATTTTCGATGTGTTTTTCCACCAGGGCGATGCATTTTTCCAAAAACTGCTTGTCAAGGTGGTTGATGCTGAGTTCAGCGGGAGAGATGTCCACTTCGTGTTTGCGGGCAAACTCCTGGTCAAAATGCCGCTGGATGCGTTCCCGATTGTTGAGCAGGTTGCGGATGCGCGCCTGCATGAGGTCGATGCTGAAAGGTTTGCTGATGTAGTCATCCGCGCCGGTGTCATAACCCTCCACCTGATACATTTGGGAGGAACGCGCGGACAACAAAATCACTGGAATGTGCGCTGTTGCTTCCTCCTGCTTTACCCTGCGGCACAATTCGAACCCGTCCATTTCCGGCATGATCACATCCGAGATGATGATGTCAGGAATGAATTTGCGGGTTTTCTCCAGTCCCTCCTGCCCATTTTCTGCTTCGATCACTTCGTAATCGGGGTGCAGGCTCCTGCGAATGTAGGTGCGGATGTCGGCATTGTCTTCCACCACCAATACCAGTGGTTTGTCGGAGTGAGTGGTTTCTTCCTGAGTACTTTCTATTAGTACGCCATTTTCATCGTAGGGATAATGGCCAGAATCCTCGGGATCGCGGTAGTTGAATCTAATGACCTCTGCCGGGAAGTGGTCTTTGCCCAATGGCAATTTCACCACAAATACGGAACCCCGGTGAATCATGCTGTAAGCTTCAATGTTCCCTTTGTGCAATTCAACAATACTCTTCGCCAGCGCCAAACCAATCCCGGTACCTTGTCGACGGCTACCGTGTTGGCTCGAACGCGCCCGGTAGAATTGTTCAAAAATATGGGGCAGCTCTTCTACCGATATACCAATGCCTTCATCTTCCAGGGAGAAAATCACCTGTTTACCATCGCTGTCCAGTTTCAGCAAAATGGTGCCCCCATCGTCGCTGTATTTAAAGGCGTTGGAAAGCAAGTTGAAGAGTACTTTTTCCAGAAGATCGCGGTCGACCCAGGCATGGAGCTCGTCTACACTGGCGACAAAGCTGAATTGAATATTGCGGTGCCGCGCCAAATCGCGGAAAGCGATGGCGATGTTTTTGAAAAAACGGACCAAATCCATCTCCACCACTTCCAGGTGCATCAATCCCTCTTCAATTTTGCGGAACTCCAGCAACTGGTCGATCATGCCCTTCAATCGTTCGGCATTGCGGTACATCAAGGTGTACATTTCGTGGGTAGTAGGATCGGTCTGTTCGCGTTTGAGCAGGTCTTCCAGGGGCGAAAACAACAAGGTTAGCGGTGTGCGCAGTTCGTGCGAGATATTGGTAAAAAAATGGATTTTCATCTGCCCGAGCTCTTCCGTTTTTTCCCGTTTGAAGGTCTCCATTTTGACCTGGTTGCGCAGTTTTTCCCGTACCAAAATGCTCTGGCGGTACACCCCAATCGCAGCCGCAATCAATCCAGCGTAAATGAGGTAAGCCCACCAGGTGAGCCAAAACGGAGGCAAAATCCGAATCTTGAGCTGAGCGGGTTCTTTGGCCCACAGCCCATCATTGTTCGCAGCTTGAACTTCGAAGGTGTAGCGACCTGGAGATAGATTGCTGTAGTGGGCAACGCGCTCCTTGGCCGTGGAAGGAATCCAGGCTTCGTTGAAGCCCAGCAGGCGAAATTTGTATTGGTTTTTATTCGGTTCCAAAAAGTGCATGGCTGCGAACTCGATGGAAAACAAGTTCTCGTTGTAGCGCAACACCAGTTCGGGCGTAGATCCAATGCTTTGCTGAAGAATCACCCGGTTGTGCACCTGATCCCCTACCCCAATCGAGTGGTTAAAAAGCCGAAAATCGACCAACTCTACCGTAGGTGCGATTGGGTTTTCACGAATTTGGTGCGGCTGAAAATACAAAACACCGCTATTGCTGCCGAAAAAAACGTAGCGATCCTGGGTATAAACACTCACATTGGAATTGAAAAAATTGGAGGGCAATCCATCTTGGGTATCGAAGACCCGAGCATAATCTTTTTTGCCAATTTCAGGTGAAAAGCGACTCACCCCCCGGGTAGAAGAAACCCAGAGGTGGCCATTTTCATCCTCCGCCAGCGATTGAATGATGTCATCGGGCAGGCCGTCGGCTTTGAAGTATTGTTTGAATGTTCCTTTCTTTTGATTCCACAAATTGAGTCCATCCTCTGTACCGACCCAGCTGCGGCCAAATGCGTCTTTCCAATAACAGTTGATAAAATTGCTGGAAATGGTATTGGCTTGGGTAGGGTTATTCGTGGATTTGCGCAAGAGTTTTTTGGGGAAGCCATCCTTGTCCAACAACAATTCAAGCAAACCTCCACCCCGAGTGCCTACACAGAGGACATTTTCACCTGCTTCATTTTTGTATTCAAAAGTCAGTACAATCGGGAATTGATCCAGATTCACCCCACCTTTGATCTTGCGGTAAATGTGAAAAGTGCCTTTTGCAGGATCGTGTCGAATGAGTCCACCTGCCCAGGAGCCGATCCAAATCAAACCTCTTGCATCGCCCCATACACTCATCAGGTAATTGTGACTCAGGCCATTGGCTACGGTGTATTCTTTGCGTTGGGCGGGGTTGTCGGCATCGAATACAATGAGCCCCTCTCCGCGGGTGCCCGCCCAGATCTTGCCTTGTTTATCAGCGTGTAGGGCATGGATAAAATCAGCCTGACCACCCAAAGAAATCCGCCGGGTGCTTATTTGTTCTTTGTTGCGAATGATTTCAAAAACCCCTTGACCAAAACTTCCCGCCCAAATCCGATCATTGGCATAAGCCATACTGTTGATGCTAACGTCTTCCGGGAAATGAATGGCGGCAAAGGGATTGCGTTGAAAGTTCATTTTTCCCACCCCCTTGTTCGTACCCACCCAAATCTGCCCAACCCGATCCTCACAGAGGGTCAGTACAGTACTGGCATGTAGCGAGCTACTTTGTTTGGGAATGTGAAAATAACGTTTGAAAATACCTTTATCGGGAATGTAGTAGTTCAAGCCATAATCGGTACCTACAAAAAAGCCGCCATCTCCATGCTGGGAGGGAAAAACAATGCTGGTTGTCAAATTATTCGACAAGCCATCTGGCGAAGCTTGAATGTGCTGAATTTGGTTGCTGGCAAAATCCAGGCGCTTAAGCCCGCTGCGGGTAGCGATCCAAAAGAGGTTGTCTTTCAGCGGGTCTTCGACAATATCGTAAACGTGGTTGTGCGCCGCGACTTGATTCGCCGCAGCACCCACCGGTACAACTTCCATCCGGGTGATGGAAAAGCGCCCCTTAGCACTCAAAATGCCTCGATAGACGCCATAAGTAGTGGCGAACCAGTACGAACCGTCCCGGCCACGGATGGTTTTTGCAAGTTCCGCATTGGTGATGGGGGAATCTTCAAGAGGAGTAAAAGTATGATCTTGATTCAATACGCATAAACCAAGTGCGGTGCCTACCCAGATTTTGCCCTGGTCATCCTGAAAAATGCTACTCACTTTATTGTCTGGCAGCGATTTTTTTTGCTTGGGATCGTGTTGATACACCTTGAAACGTTCGGTGGTGCGATCCAGGCGATACAATCCGGTATTTTCGGTTCCGACCCAAAGGTAGCCTTCTCGATCTTCGTACAAAGCGATGATTTTTTCACCTTTGATTTCATCTGGAGAGGTAATGGTCAGTTTGAATTTTTTCAAATTGTAGCCATCGTAGCGGTACAAACCATTCCAGGTCCCGATCCACAAAAATCCTTGTTTGTCCTGGTACATGGCAGTGGCAGCCACGTTGGACACGACCATGTCTTCCGGCAAACGGCTAAAGGTCGGTTCTTGCGCAACTGCAACACTCACCCAAATCCACCAAAAAAGTAGCAAAATCCCGATACGTTGCATGATCGACGATGTAGATTCAACGAATACAAAAACAACAGACCCTTTACTGCGCCACAAAACGCACCACCGTAGCCCGATCTCCCTGGCTCAAGCGCAACAAATAGGCACCAGGAACCAAGCCCGTCGTAGAAACTGCCTCTACCTGTCCCATTGCGCTAATGATTTTTTGGCTCGTCAATTGTCCACTGACGTTGAACACATCGATTCGGTATTCACCACTTGGCAAATTGCGGGTATCCACATGTAAAACAGCACCAATGGCCACCGGGTTCGGGTAAATATTAATTGATACATCGAGGGAAACTTCCAGGGTGGGAACAGTAGTATCGTCTTTTTCAACGATGAAAGCCAAGTTCCACAAAAAATCGGGAACACCAAAATTTAGTTTACCCCCCTGGGTATTGAGCCCTTTGAGGGTGGTTTTCACCTCCCCCGTGGTACAATCATAAAAACTGACCTTGTAGGTACCATCCAGGATGTTATTCAAGCTCACGCCCCCATTGATGATCGAGGCGGGAATGCCTTGATCGCGCACGTGACGCCAATTGTACTTGGCATTGTGTACCCAGCCCGCAGCCATATCCCGATTGGCTGACTGTACGGCATATACATTGTGCGGCGAGGCAGCCACACCTTCGATTTGATAGGCCCCGATGTTGATCCAGTCCGTCCCCAGATTGTCCACTTTAATGCGGTGCAAACCCGCAGGCACATCAATGCTAAAAGTGGAATTGATGGCGGCATTGGGGTTGTCTTTGATCAATTTATCGTTGAGGTAAATGGCTACCGAGGGAGTCTGACCCTTGCCGCCACCCGTCCGTACTTTAAATTTACCACCAGTAGGAAGAAACACTTCAAAAGTCGGGGGATTGCGCAATTGGGTGTTGAATGAGGAACCGTATAGGAAGCGCCCCAAACGAGCATTGGCGGGGGTAACAGCACCCGTTTCATCTACCACAATTTTATTGTCCGTAGCCTGCCCCCAATCCGCTACCGGAGCAATGGAGAGCTCGCCGCCGCCGCCGCCCGTGCTGCGGGCACTGGCGGGTTTAAAATTGCCTTGCAACAAAGGGACTTTAGCCAGTACCTTACTCAAAGGTGTGAACAAAGGATACAAATTGCGGGGTTCCACGTAACTGTCCCACCACCAGGTAGCTGCCGCCCCCAGTGCGCCAGAAAAAGCAGAAGCCCACATGGTATTGTGGACATGAATGCCATTGGGGTCGATATTCGACAGGCCTTCGCCGCCCACACTGATGCCAAATTCACCGCCATAAGTTGGCTTTCCAAAAGCGCTCAGGTTATCGAGGCCTTTGCCCGACACCGCTTTTTCGATGTTGTCCACCTCCGCATAAAGGTGATTTTGAGTAAAATCCATTGAACTCAAGCGCCACAATTCGGGGTCTTCTTCTCCGCCGTAACTGGTCGTGACCAAATGTTTGCGGGCATCGAGTTTTTTGAGGTATTGTCCCATCTCATCGTGCCAGGTTCGCACCGCATCACGCACGGAAGGGGTGGTAAACTGATCGGTAAAACTCACTTCGTTGAATAGCTCCCAAGCCATCACGTTGGTACTGAATCCCCAGCGTGCCACGATGTAACGCAGGCGGTTCTTGTGCAGGTTTTTTGCGGCAGGAAGGTCGAAAAAATTCCAGGTTTGAGCGCAGGGGCCACCATTGGCGGTATTGTAGGGGTTTTCACTCCAGTTGGGGTTCACGTTGGACGAAACCTGGCCATGGTGATTGATGCAAAACATCATGTAAATCCCCTGGCGGGCACATTCTTCCAGCATCCAGTCGATGTACCAGGCGTTGTTTTGGCGGTAACGTTTCAGACCTTCAAAACCATTGCCATTGCGCCACTCGATGCCCAGCCCCCAATGCGCTAACCAGAGCCGCATAAAGTTGGACTGAGCAGCGCCCATCGAACCCAACCATTTTTTGTAGTCCAGATAAGCATTATTGTTTTGCCAACACACATTTTGGCCCACGGGAATGTAGGGCGCACCACTGTCGAAGGAGAGGTAATTGGTGGTATTTTTGCGCACGAAGCCGGGATTGCTGGAGCCGGTGCATTCAAAGGTGCCATTGACAGTCGCGCTTTCGCCAGCCGCTGTTTTGACTTTTAGGCTAAAGCTCCAAGTGCCTGTTTCGGTAGGGGAAAAACGAATTCGAAAGCCAGCATTGCTTGCCGCACTGAGGTTACCCGTACTGGTATTGAGGCTAAAATCCTGCATGTAAAAACCATCCACGGTATCTTTTTTGCCACTGGGTGCTACAAAAATGCCACTCAAGACAATTTGATCATAGTCGTAGGGATTAGAAAAAGTAGCGCTCAGGTCGACCAGCGCTTCAAATTTTTGAAACTTGCCCACACTGTTGCTCAGCGGGTTAATGCTGTTGATGGTAGGTGCTTGTGCGCCAAGAAACATTGAGGTCAGAATCATGAAAGCCAATGTAAATATTCCTTTCATAAGCAGTGGAGCTTTTTGCGATCTTTAAGCTTGGTAACGCAGAAAAATTAACTTTCCGATTTGGCTTTTGAATAGGAAGTCGAACGCTTCATTTCAAGTGAGCTTCCTATTCAAAAGCCTCAAAAAAATCGGGAAGTAATTTTTTGCGTCATACTTGGTGTTAACCTGGGCAAAGATAGTAGTCAGTCGCATTTTTGCGCAGGGGGGATGTTGCAAGGATGAGGGGGAAATGGAACATTGGATAAAATAAATTTTAAGACCAAAGCTAAAAGTACCAGAACGATCTCCAATCCTTGTTTTTTCCTAATTTTGAGACCTTCAACAATCTATACTTATGCGCGGTCACTTGTTTGCTTTTTTGTGGTTATTTGGGGCCTGTTGGAGCTGCCAATCCTCCTCCTCCCCCAAAACCAACGAAGTCCCCCCCATCAGCGCCGATGAGCATTGCTATTCAGGCGCTTCCCCCTATGGCACCCATTCAGATTTTCTCATTGCCGATTTCCTGGAAGCCATCGACAACATCCAACCTGATCCCACCATGGCCAAAAGCCTGGACGGTATGGTTGAAGTCAAGGGTGGGCAATTCGACATGGGTGGCGACAATGAACAAGCACGCGCCGATGAATTTCCCAAACACCCGGTAGCCGTCCAGGATTTTTGGATGGATGCCACGGAGGTTACCAATGCCCAGTTTCAAAAATTTGTGGCCGCTACGGGGTACATCACAGTTGCCGAGCGGGCCATCGATTTGGAGGAGCTCAAAAAACAAGTGCCGCCGGGTACCGAATTGCCTAGCCCAGAAGAACTGCAACCCTTCTCGTTGGTTTTCAAGTCCCCCAGCAGCGGCAACTTACAAACGCTGGGGCCGGGTGATTGGTGGCAAATGGTCAAAGGGGCCAGTTGGCAACATCCTCAAGGGCCAGCATCGAATCTTAAAGGCAAGGAAAATCTCCCGGTAGTACACGTTTGTTGGTATGACGCAGTGGCTTATTGCAAATGGGCGGGCAAACGCCTACCCAGCGAAGCAGAGTGGGAGTACGCAGCCCGTGCCGGGGAAAGCAGCAGCATTTATCCCTGGGGGGCAGCGCCGGTCAGTATAAAAATGGCCAATTTTTTCCAGGGTGAATTCCCTGTAAAACAAATCAACGAGGATGGATTCTTGCGACTAGCCCCGGTCAAGTCCTTCCCCGCCAACGCCTTAGGATTATACGACATGGCGGGCAATGTCTGGGAATGGTGTGCCGATTGGTACCGCCCGGATTATTATGCCCAAAAAACGCAGTTGTTGCGGAACCCGCAAGGCCCAGCCGATAGTTATGATCCTGATGAACCCAGCACACCTAAAAAAGTAGTCCGCGGGGGGTCCTTCCTCTGCAACGATACCTATTGCTCCGGCTATCGGGTAGCGGCACGGATGAAAAGCAGCCCGGATACGGGTTTGGAACATACGGGATTTAGGTGTGTGCGGGATAAAAAACAATAGGCTGGAGGTAATTTGATTATCAAGCAATTGATGATTTTCTTTTTTTTGAGTTAAGAGTTCCGAATACATGACTTACGAGTTTAGAAGTGGGCTACCGCAGCGACTTAGACACAGTCCTGGTCCAAATCGCTGCGGTAGCCCACTTCTAAACTCGTAAGTCATGTACTCTGAACTCGTCACTCAATTAAAACCCGAAAGAACCTATATGCTTGAGTTCTAATTTTATCAACAGCTTAATAGTCAATCTCCTTCAACTTCTCTCAACCTTTAACACTCATGATTGAAACATCCGACCATCTTCTCTCCGTACTCACCGCCGCCGAACCACTCCTGCGGCAATTGAGCCCGGCCCTGGCCCAACAAAAGTCCCGACCGGACAAATGGTCGCCCAAAGAAATCATCGGGCACCTGATCGACTCGGCCTGCAACAACCAGCAGAAATTTGTACGTACCATGGCCACTCCAAAACTGGAATTCCCGGGTTATGCGCAGGATTTTTGGGTGAGCGCTCAGCATTATCAAGAAGCTGAATGGTCAACACTGATTGATTTATGGGTAGCCTACAATCGGCATTTGGCGCATGTGATCCGGCAGGTAGATCCTGCCACCCTCCAGCATGCCATATTGATCCAGGGCGCAGTTCCTTTTACTTTGGGCTTTATTATGGCTGATTACGTGGAGCATTTGAAGCACCACTTGTTGCAGATTTTCCCGGATGGGCCTTTTGAGAGTAAGTTCGCGAATGTTTATAACGCATAGCTTATTTCGAAAGCGACATTTTATTAGCACAAAGGACACAATGGAATGCACAGAGGGCACAAAGTTAGACTTTGACATGTCAACATCTAAATTTGTGTCCTCTGTGCATTCCATTGTGTCCTTTGTGATACCATGTCGCTTTGGTGAAAATTGCAAATCACCGAGATCTCCATACTTCCTTTTTTTGACAAATCCTCTTTTTCCCTCTCCCTGATCATTCCCTCCTCTTCAAAAAGACTTACCTTTCCCCTCCTTACATTTTTACCAAAAAACCGCCTCTCAAGAGGATCTAAACGCACACTCAACCAATGAAAAAAGCCATCTTATCCGGTTTGTATTGCTGTTTGCTACTGAGCTTGAGCATCCAAACTTTTGCTCAAAGCAAACTCATCGAAAAAGTAGAACGCAAGGGTAGCGAACTAGTGATTCCCTACGAAAAGTACGTACTGGCCAACGGCCTCACCGTGGTTGTTCACGAAGACCATTCCGATCCAGTAGTGCACGTCGATGTAACCTATCACGTGGGTTCGGCCCGGGAAGAAATTGGTAAATCCGGTTTCGCCCACTTCTTCGAACACATGATGTTTCAAGGCTCCGACAACGTGGCGGACGAAGAACATTTCAAACTCGTGACCGAAGCAGGTGGTACCCTCAATGGCTCCACCAACCGCGACCGCACCAACTACTACGAGACCTTACCCAGCAACCAAGTAGAGATTGGTATCTGGCTCGAAGCCGATCGCATGGGCTTTTTGCTGGACGCTGTAACGCAGAAAAAATTCGAAATCCAGCGTGCTACCGTAAAAAATGAGCGCGGCCAAAACTACGACAACCGTCCCTACGGCCTGGCGGGTGAAGTAACCAGCAAAAACCTCTACCCTTATGGCCACCCTTATTCCTGGCTGACCATTGGCTACCTCGAAGACCTCAATCGGGTGGATGTCAACGACCTCAAACGGTTTTTCCTGCGCTGGTATGGCCCAAATAATGCAACCCTGACGGTGGGCGGCGATGTGACCCCAGCTCAGGTACTCAAATTGGCGGAGAAGTACTTTGGCAGCATTCCCCGTGGCCCAGAGGTGCAGAACATGCCCAAAATGATTCCCGTACTGGAAGGCGACCGCTACATTTCTTACGTAGACAACTACATCCGTTTCCCACGTCTGCAAATGACCTTACCCAGCGTACCCAATTACCACCCCGACAAGGCTGCACTGGACTGTTTGGCAGCTTTGATGGCCCAGGGCAAAAACACTGTTTTTTACCAAAACTTCATCAAAACCCAAAAAGCGCAACAGGCCAGCGCTTTCAACCAGGGGGTAGAATTGAGTGGGGAATTCAGCATCAGCGTCCAGCCCACTCCCGGTCAAACCTTGACAGACGTAGAAGCGCTGATCCGCAAATCCATCGTCGATTTTGAAACCAAAGGGGTCAGCGACGAGGAAGTAGAACGTTACAAAGCTCAATACGAAGCAGGCCGCATCAATGCATTGGCCAGTGTATCGGGCAAAGTGTCTCAATTGGCTGCGTACCAAACGTTCACGGGCAACCCCAACCAGTTCCCTGCCGAATTGGCCAATGTACGCGCCCTCAGCAAAGCTGACATCCTGCGCGTATTCAACCAATACATCAAAAACAAACCAGCGGTTATTTTGAGCATTCTGCCCAAAGCTGGCGACGTGAAACCCGCTGCTGCCGACAACTACAAAATTGACGAAAGCAAATACGTAGCGCCGCCTGATCAATATTCGGGTTTGACCTATGTAAAAGCCAAAGACAATTTTGACCGCAGTAAAAAGCCCGTTTCGACGACCAATCCAAGCATCACCGTACCCACTCTCTGGCGCTCCAAAATGACCAACGGCATCCAGATCATCGGTACGCAGAACACGGAAGTCCCCACTGTGACTTTGTCCTTGAGCATCAAAGGCGGGCAAATGCTCGACCCGATTGAAAAGGCTGGCTTGGCTAACTTGTGCGGCCAAATGCTGCGGGAAGGCACCGAAAACTACACGGCAGAAGCCTTTGAAGATGAATTGCGCAACCTCGGGGCCAGCATCAACGTAGGTGTCAGCGAAACAGCTCTGACTTTTTCCATGAATACCCTGGTCAAAAATCTGGACAAAAGTTTGCTGCTCTTTGAAGAGCGACTGCTTCGTTCCAAATTAAAGGAAGAAGACTTCAACCGCATCAAACAAAACACGATTCGGGGCATCATCAACAGTTCTACCCAAGCCGCATCGGTAGCAACAGACTTGTTCAACACCATGATTTATGGCAAAAAGGACATCCGGGGTTATGCCATTGATGGTACTGAAGAAACTGTAGCCAAAATCACTCTGGCCGATGTGGAGCAATTCTACAAAAACAACCTTTCAGCTCCCTTGAGCAATGTGGTGATTGTAGGAGACGTGAAACAGGCGGACATCCTGCCCAAGCTGTCGTTTTTGAATAAAATGTCGACCAAAGCAGTAGCGCTTCCGGTATTCAAACCCGTGGTCAAAACTGAAAAAGCCAAAATCTACCTCGTAGATCAGCCCAAGGCAGCACAATCCGAAATCCGCATCGGCTACCCCGCCATGGCTTTTGATGCTACGGGCGAATACTTCAAAGCGGGTCTGATGAACTACAACCTGGGCGGTTCTTTCAACAGCCGCATCAACCTGAATCTGCGCGAAGACAAAGGCTATACCTACGGTGCTCGTTCCGGTTTTTCTGGCGATCTCGGCTGGGGAACTTTTGTAGCCAGCGCAGGGGTAAAAGCGACAGCAACGGACAGTTCTGTAGTAGAATTCATGAAGGAAATCAACAAGTTCCGCAATACGGGTATGACCGATGCTGAACTGGCCTTCCTGAAAAGTTCAATCGGCCAACGGGATGCGCTGCGTTATGAAACGGGTTTCCAAAAAGCAGGATTTTTGGGCCAAATCGCCAAGTACAACCTGCCTGTTGATTTTACCAAAAAACAAAGCGACATCATCAAGTCGATCACCAAAACGGAGTTGAACACCTTGGCTAAAAAGTTACTGAAGCCGGAAAGTGCGTACATCCTGGTGGTAGGTGACAAAGCCCTGATCAAGCCAGGTTTGGAAAAACTGGGCTATGAAGTGGTGGAACTTGACAAGAAGGGGAATGAGGTGGTGATTAAACCGTAATTCCCTCAAGTGCTGCTTTCAGCTTGTAATCCCTGAGGTGTCCCTAAAGTGCCTCAGGTGTCTAAGGTGGTGAAGAAAATATGTGCTCTTCGCGCTTGCGCGCAAGAGTTTTTATTTGAACCACCTTAGACACCTGAGGCACTTTAGGGACACCTCAGAAATGTTTCATCCAAAAAACTGAGCCGTTCTCAACTTATTTAAGCCTGATATTAACCGGGTCCCAATTGATCACCCGTTTCTGCTCCGCACTCATATTCGCCGCCAGCGAAGGCCCTGCCGCCCGAAGCCCAAACACCGCGTCCTCCAGGATTTTCCCTTGCCCACGCACCGCATTGAAGAAGACCACCATGTGATCGTAACGGTCATCGTAGCCATCGGCAGGCATGTAAGTCACTTTTTCCTGAAATTCTACATCGTGGGTGAATTTGTCTTTCGGGTATTTCTCATCGTATTGCTTCAAAAATTTCTTTTGTTCTGCTTCCGAATAGGTGAACAGCGAATCGTAGTATGGACTATACATCGGTGCAGTAGGCCGCTTAAGGGTTTTGAGCGTCGCGTCGTTCCAGCCCAGCTCAATCACGCCATCGGAACCTACCAGGCGCGTTACGCCGCCGCCACCGCTGCCATCAGCCAGGTTGACCCGGGTCATAAAGGTGAAGGAGGCGTGTTTGTCGGTTTTGGGATAATCCATCAAGGCGGTTACCAAATCCATGGCATC
>JAIXOO010000485.1 GCA_027486765.1 Saprospiraceae bacterium | reverse complement strand
GCTTCCAACATTTCTTGAGCAACGAGGGCGATGTCCTTGTCCATCCTGTCTTCATTCTGACCGTAGGCACAGTCAATATCCAGCGTAGGCATGCCCCATGAATCGGTGATCTTTTGGTTGATTTTGACGTGGTTGTTGAATTCGGGCAACATTTCCGCCTGCGATTGCATAAAAATGCTCCAGGGGCCCGGTTTGGTGATGGCGTTTTTGAAATCGGCACCAAAACCTTTGCGCCCAATGCCCTGTTCCCAGCCCGAACGTGCACAGCTGCCCCCAAAGGCAAAGCCGCGCAGGTAATCTTTTTGTTTGTCAGTGCCCACATTGCGGAAGCGGGGAACGTAAAACCCATTTGGTCTCCGCCCTTTGTAATATTTGTCCAAATACCCATCATGAGTACCCGCAACTTCGGTGCGGTAGTTGTGGTCCATGAGGTAATGACCCAATACCCCTGAATCATTGCCCAAGCCATTGGGAAAACGATTGCTGGTTGAGTTCAAAAGAATCAAGGTCGTATTGAGCGTAGCCGCATTCACAAAGATGATTTTGGCGGAATATTCCACCATCTCCTTGGTATTGGCATCAATGACTCGAACACCCGTGGCTTTGCCTTTGCTTTCGTCATAAATGATGCTGTGGACGATGCTGTCCGGCCGCAAGGTCATTTTTCCCGTTGCCGCCGCAACAGGCAAAGAGCCGGATTGGCTGCTGAAATAAGCCGAATATGGGCAGCCCCGATGACACAGATTGCGGTACTGGCAGGGGCCTCGGCCATTGTGTTTGACCGTTAGGTTGGCACTGCGCCCGGTGACGACGTAGCGGCCTGGATATTGCTGCTCGACCGCCGCTTTGAAGTTTTTTTCAATGGGCGTCAACTCCATGGGTGGCAGGAACTCGCCATCGGGCAACATCTCGCGGCCTTCTTTTTGGCCGTTGATGCCTACAAAACGTTCGATGTAAGAATACCATGGGGCTAGGTCATTGTAGCGGATGGGCCAATCATTTCCATGGCCATCGATGGCGTTCTCTTCAAATTCGAGCGGGGCCATGCGGTAACTTTGGCGGGCCCACATCAAACTTTTGCCGCCCACATGGTAGCCGCGAATCCAGGAAAAAGGTTTGACCTGTTGGTAGGGATTTTCGTCGTCGCGTACAAACAAATGCCGGGTGCCATCATTGAAGGCGTAACACTTGGATTGAATGGGGTGAGTACTGTTTTTATCTTCCCAGGTTTCACGATTGCGGTGGGGCAATTCCCACAATGGGGTATTGGCGGTGTGGTAATCGGCAATGTGGTCGAGTTTGGGGCCGCGCTCAAGAACTAAGGTCTTTAGCCCTTTTTCACACAATTCTTTGGCCGCGATTCCCCCCGACATCCCAGAGCCGATGACAATGGCATCAAATTTGCGCTTGTTTGAATTGACGATTTCCATAGCTTTTCATTTATTCGTGGGGCAAAATGAGCACTTATTTTTTATTGCCCGTAAACATTTCCTGTAAACATTTCCACAAAGCACCTGACAGCTTTTTACCCCCCGCCTGGCGTTCTTCGTAAATGGCGAGCAGGTCGTCTACGAACAAATAAGTGGTGCCCTGGTGTTTAAAAGGGTAATAATTGGGGATTTCGAAGTGAAATCCGAGCTGAGGTAAGGGGAAACCAAAACAAATCACCATTTTAGAGGCATTTATTCCGGCTAGTGAGGCCACGTTTACAGCTGCTGTGGCGTTAATGTCTAAATAGGCGGTATCTTCCTCAAGTTCAAACTGTACGGCGCTGAGGATTTTTTTCAAAAAATCCAAAAGCTCGGCCTGTTGCTCATGGGTGACAAAAAGCAATAGTAGCCCTTTGGCATGTTTGCCCAGGAGTTTTTGCTGCTGCTCCACGGTTTCACCGGGAACAAATACTTTGTAGTCCAAAAACGAAGTGTTCAAAATTAAATTCTTTAATCTGGTTTGAAATCCAAATTATACCGAATAAAAATCGGTATTTGCTGTGAAAGCTAGAATCTTTGCATAAATTTATGTAATTTCGTTGAAAATTTGTTGATCATTATGAAAAACAAAATCCAGATCACGAGGACCCAAAATTCCAGACTGTCAACGCTGGACTTTAATAACCTTCCATTCGGTCGGGTATTCACCGATCACATGTTTGTGGCGGATTATGAAGGGGGAGAGTGGGTGAACCCACGCATTGAGCCATTTGCACCATTTGAAATGCACCCTGCATCGATGGTCTTGCACTATGGTCAGTCTATTTTTGAAGGCATGAAGGCCACCAAAAACCAGGAAGGCCATCCGATGCTGCTGCGTCCGGAAATGCACCTACACCGCATCAATGCTTCGGCTGAGCGCATGTGTATGCCCGCATTCCCTGAAGACCTGTTTTTGGATGCGCTACACGCCATCGTGGGCCTGGAAGCCGACTGGATTCCTTCTGGTGAAGAAAGCGCGCTGTACCTGCGTCCATTCATGTTCTCTACCGATGAATTCATTGGTGTGAGGCCTTCGGATAGCTACAAATTCATCATTTTTACCTGTCCAGTTGGACCATACTACTCCAAACCAGTCCGTTTGTTGGCAGAAACGCAGTACATCCGCGCTGGAAAAGGTGGCACTGGTGAGGCCAAGTCGGCTGGAAACTATGCAGCGTCTTTGTTGCCTGCGCAAAATGCACTGAAACAAGGCTTTGACCAGGTGATGTGGCTGGAAGGCCCTGAATTCAAAAACGTTCAGGAGTCGGGTACGATGAACATCTTTTTTGTGATCGACAATGTCGTCGTTACTCCTTATACCGATGGTACAATTTTGAAGGGCATTACCCGGGATAGCTTCCTGCACATTTTGCGGGACAAAGGGATTCCCGTAGAGGAAAGAACCATTACCATCGATGAGGTGGTGGTTGCACACACAGCGGGCAAATTGCAGGAGTGTTTTGGTGCGGGTACTGCGGCAGTGGTTTCACACGTATCCGAAATCAGCTACAATGGCCACCTAATGACTTTGCCTGCAATAGAGTCACGTAAAATTGGCAGTATGTTGAAATCCGAAATTGAAGGCTTGCGTACGGGCCGGATTGAAGATACAAGGGGTTGGATGGTTCCTGTGGAGATGGAAATTGGTGCGCTGGTATAATCTAATTGACTATAGGCGAATTGATTATCAAGGAATTGATGATTTTTATGTTTTTTTGAGTGACGAGTGCCGAATACATGACTTATGAGTTTAGAAGTGGGCTACCGCAGCGATTTTGACACAACCTTGGTCTAAGTCGCTGCGGTAGCCCACTCCTAAACTCATAAGTCATGTATTCATGTACTCGTAACTCATTTGATAGATTACAAAGTTTCCTCCGCTTCCAATTCCAACTGCTGCAAGTACTTGCTCAAACGTTCCATCGGCCTTGGAATGGCCACCCGGCCTGAGCGGACAAACTCATAAATGCCGATCTCTTTCAGGGCTTCGAGTAACGCTTCGGTCTCCTCGGCGTGTCCAGTTTTTTCCACAATGATGTACTCTTCTTCGATTTCCAACACTTTGGCATTGTGTTGGCGAATCAGTTTTTCCAATTGATTGCCCTGCATGAATTTTTGTGTAGGAATTTTGTACAAGGCAATTTCCTGATAGACGATTTCGGTGTTGTCGTCGTAGAAGGCTTTCAGCACATCCACTTGTTTCTCCAATTGGCCGCACAATTTACGTACCATGTCTTCGGACGTGTTCACCACAATCGTAAAACGGTGGATGCCTGGCATCGAAGACTTAGAGGTCGTTAAACTTTCAATGTTGATGTAACGACGGGTAAAAATCGATACTACCCGTGATAACATCCCGGTTTGGTGCTCCGTAAAAACGGTGAGCGTATATTCCTTTGTCATGGTTCTATTTTGAGGGTTCCAGGGTTCCTTGGTTCCAAAGTTCCAGGGGTGGGCTTCGAACCCTGGAACTTTGGAACCTGGAACCCTGGAACCTTTTTTTATTCTAACACAATCTCATCCACTGCACAACCCGCCTGTACCATTGGGAAAAT
>JAIXOO010000103.1 GCA_027486765.1 Saprospiraceae bacterium | reverse complement strand
GGATTGTCCAAGCATGAAAAAGCCTTATTTGCAGGCTATGCCAGCTTAGTAAATGGCAAGGAAACAAATGTAGTTGAAGTGGTAAAAAGAAGTGAGACTTTAAGTGCTTATGGACAAACGGCCATAGGCGGCTTTGCCAAAACAGGAGCAGATTTGGACGCAGAAGCTGGTGGAGGTCAAAGAGCACAGGCAGGCTATGAACCAGGAATTGTAAATATGGGGGCAGAAGGATCATATGCAGCGATAGTGATGGATTCTCAGGCAAGCCTGAACTCTTATTCTGATCACCTTGGACGTGCTTCTTTACCAGGTGAGTTACTTGCTCATGAATTGATTGGGCATGGCTTAGGCGGAAGGGCGACTTATTCAGACGGAGTTGATGAAGCTATTCAAGCTGGAAATCTTTACCTACAAGCAACGGGAAGACCCTACTTTAGGAAAGACCATGGTGCCGTCGAGCACAGTGCAGGTTTTAACCCACGAGCTATACCTAGTTTTCTAGTGGGATCCCTTCCTTTTTGGCAACGTTAAATTCAGGCAACACTTGAAAAACAATGGTTTGAATTAACCTTTGGAGTACTAGATTTTTCATGAAATTATACCGTATCGATTGATGTTTTTTGTAAATGAATTTCGAAAAATCAGATTTTGTACGACTTTGCCAAAACGGTTTGCACGAAACTTCAATCGATACGGTATATTTGGAGTGTTATTTTTAAATTAATAATTAATTTGATTCTGCATGAAGAATATCACTTTTTATTTACTAATGATTTTAGTTATGAATTTATCTTGTTCTGACAAAACAGAGTCAAATCATGTTAAACAAAATGATTGCTCTGATATGTTAGATTTAGAAAAATGGCGAAAGGAGATTCTAAATTTAGACTCTATCTTAATCAACGGGACAGTTCCCATTATTTCTACAAGACGAGCAATCTTGAAAATTTTTGGTGAACCCGATAAAATAACTAAAATTAACCCTAATGAAGGTTTTCTGCCTTATCTAAGTGAAGCTTCAACCAATTATGAAGCATTTAGTTTGATTTATGGCGGCACCTCATTTGATGAAATTGGAGGTAGCGTAATTCTCAATACCATCGACTTCAATAGTACTGATAAAATAGAACTAATGCACCCAAAAATCACCTTAAAAAAAGGAATGAGTATTAACAAGATTAAAGAAATATACCCAGAATCTTGCAAATTAATCATTAACTCTGGTAATGCTTGGAGCGGTCATATTGAACTAAAGACATCAAATTATCCATTAGACCCTAGGCGCTGGTTTTTGATTTTTCGAGTAGAACAATTAGAAAAAATCGTTCTATATACGTTCTCTCGTAGATGATATACCGTGCGTTACTGAGTTTTGTGTCTTGAACTGTGTTTACCAGATCGACAACCTGAGCTATACCTATACGAGCAGCACCAACCGCCTGGCTTCGATCAGCGAAACAGCCCCTGCTACCCAAAAAAGCCACGGCTTCAACCCCGGCAGTGGTGGCGCAGGCTACACCTACGACGCCAATGGCAACCTGATTTCGGATTCTTACAAAGGGATTTCCAGCATCAGCTACAATCACCTCAATCTACCCAGCGTTATTACTTACAGCAATGGCAACAACATTGAAATCGTGTACGACGCCAATGGTGGAAAACTACGAAAAATGGTCAAAGTGGGTGCTACCCTGCAATACGAACAAGACTACCTGGGCGGTCTGGAATACCGGAAAGTAGGTACCAACGCCAAACGCCTAGAGGCCGTGTATCACGACGAAGGCCGCTATTACAACCTGAATGTGGAAGTGAGTAATACGGTGAGCATCCGTCGGGAATACAGCTTACGCGATCATTTGGGCAACACTCGGCTGACCTTTACCGACAGAAACGCCAACGGGATTGTGGACATCACCAATAACCCAACTACGAGTGACATTTTGCAAGAAAATCACTATTATCCGTTTGGGATGGCTTACGAAGGGCCATGGTTGATGAATGATGCAGCGCGGGATACGAAGTATCAGTATAACAGTAAAGAATTGAATGATGATTTTGGTTTGAATTGGATGGATTACGGGGCAAGGTGGTATGATGCGGCGATTGGGCGGTGGAATTCAGTGGATCCATTAGCGGATAAGATGCGGAGATGGTCACCTTACAATTATACCTTTGATAATCCAATGCGGTTTATTGACCCGGATGGGATGGCGCCAGATCCTCCAAACGGAGAAGCTTCTTGGATTTGGTCTAGGCCAAGCGCAGGAGAGGATGGCAAATACTATATGCGACGAGAATATCAAAATGTATCCTCAGAAGTGGCTAAAGGGTTAAACGATTATAATATGCAAAATGACGGCCAAGGGGGAGAAATTACTAAAACAACATTCGATTTTTTAAGTGACGAAAGTAAAAGCGATAATAGGAAAGGTCATGAAGCAAATGACCCTAACCAAACTGGAAGCCAATCTAGCTTTAGTGAAGAAGATGGTTATGGCGTTTTTACAACTCCAATTCGCCTTCCAAAAAATGTAGAGACCGTAGATGTTGATGTTAATTACGACCATTCTAATCTTGAGGACAACACTGCGGTTCAAGCAGGCGATAAAGCAGAAAGTACAGGTAATGTAAAGCTTACAGGCACTCTTAATATAGAGGGCGCAAAGTTATCAAACCATACTATTAGACTTACGGTTACACCTATGGATCCGAATCCTAATGCTCCGAAAGGTTTTGATCCGTCTAAAGATTCCAAGTGGAGTGTAACTGTAAAATATAGCATGGGGAACTCTGACCCTGTTTATTCTTCAAAGAATGCATATAGTACTCGGCCAAATTCAAGTTCTGGTGAAGCTTTAGGAGGCAATAAAACTGCGAACAAAAAATAACCAGAATGTACATTTCCAAAATAGGAAACATCTTTTTATACTTTTTCCTCCTGAGTACCTTGAGCCAAGCCCAAGGTACTCAGCCCTTATCCCTCTTACAAACCTTCACCGGGGTAGACTACATCAAAACCAGTCCTGGCCAAATCCCACCCCCTTTTGATATTGTGGGCATCCACCAAATCAATCCATCCACTGCAATTTGGGTGAGTATGGAAGGCTACGTGGTGTTTTACGATTTAGCGGACAAAAAAATTACCAAAACCATCCGAAACACTGACAACATCATCACACATTCCTATTATTGTCAACAAACCGGGCAATTGTTTTTTTGCGAAAAAGGAAAAATACTGTCCGTTTATTCCCTGCAAGGGCAAAACCTGCATTTGGATCATAAAATCGTGGAGTACCAGGATGAGGAATTGACCATCAATGATTTTGCTGTAAATCCAGCGGGCAATCAAGTAGCTTATGAGCGCCCGGATAGTACCCTGGCCATCTGGGATTTAAAAGGGAATCAGTGGCAAGAATCACCTCCGCTTTACCTGGGGATGGGGTCTTTTAAATTAGTGTACTTTAATGACAGCACCCTTTTTTCGGGCAGCGATAGAGGAGGATATCTTCAACGCATTGATGTTCGACAAAGGTCGATTGTACAATCCAAGCAAATATTCGACCGTGAAATTTTTGATTTCGTTTTTTCAGCCAATCATAAGAACATCGCTGTCACCGATCAAAAAGTAGTCAAACTCCTCCCGATAGATTTAAAATCTTCGGTGCAAATCAACTCAAACATCGCTTTGATCACCCACATGCAGTGGATGGGGGAACATCAATTGCTGGTTGCAGGAGTGGACAATGGCCTTGAGTTATGGGACTTTCCTTCCTTATACAAAAAGACTCTCCTGTATTCGGAAAACATTGATTTAGGCAGAAAAAAAACCACAAAATCTCAAGCCCCTGGTGCTAGCGGATTGTCTTATCTCCTATTGATGGAAAAAGACGGGATTCATGCCATGGAAAGGGTTTTTGCAAAAACAACCGCACTTGAAATCAACAACAACCAAAAAATAGCGATTGCTCAGGAAGATTTAAATATCTCCCTCTACGATTTGGAAGGTAAGGACATCAATTTTTTTGCTATAGCCAATGCTTATCCCTATATGGCTAAATGGGGTGATTTATTTATTCGTGATCTTGAATTTAAAACGGATACCAGTGTTTATTTTGGAGCGACCTATACGGTCAGAGGGTTGGATGTGGCTAAGGGTAAAAATTTTGGATTTGGCACCCATTCTGGTGGGGTGTTTAATCAAATTTACAGGTCTGGTTTTGAGGATATTGCGATTTTTAAATACGAAAGCGACATCAACCAAAGGAAAACTGGGAAGGTAATCATTGAATGGGCTTATACAGTGAAGGATAAACCTTCGAGTCTCAATAAAAAGATTCGCTCAGTTCCAGGTCTGACATTTAGAGATATGCTCAATCCCAGTGGTTTTCAAATATCCCCTACGCAAAAATATTTGATTAATTATGACTCAGCGGGGTACGTACAGTTGTTTCGGTTTGAACAATTGGATTTTATTTACGATGCTCAACTTACTACAAAACCCATCCGGGCAATTTATTTTTTTACTGACGAGCAGTTTATGGTAATCGATGCTGCTGGAATAATGACCAAGTATGCGATAAAGGACAAGGTCATCACGGAGTTAGAAAAAATTGAAACCAATCTGGCCTTTGAAAAAGTGGCCTACAATGGGGAAAGCACTTTTGCTTTTTACGACCAAAATAAAGTGCAATTATTCGATCTCCCAAGTCGTAAAATTTTATCTACCTGGAGTAACGATCAAAAAGGGTATAAGATAGAAACCATGCAATTTTTTCCAAAGCAGCAAAAGTATCTTCTGGTGCTTAATGAACAAGGTAAGCCAAAAGAACAAGACCCGCCAAATGAAGTGGCCAGCGAACAAATAGAAATGAACAGTAATTTTTATCTACAGATCGCAACCCAGGGACTGCTCACGGCTCAAGGCTTGTGGTTTTTGGGTGATTCAACGGGGCAGATTCGAATTTATAGCGTTAAAAAATAATACCTCCCGCTGGCGCAAGAGTGTGTTTATTGACCCCGCTGGCGCAAGTGTAAACGCTGGTACAGGTCTCACGACCTTTACCATTATCCCCGCGTCTACAGACGCAAAAGCGTGCACGATGG
>JAIXOO010000436.1 GCA_027486765.1 Saprospiraceae bacterium | reverse complement strand
GGAACGGAGAACCACTGGCTGGGGTCAACGTGGCCCTCAGTGGCGCAACCCAAGCACAAAACACCAGCATCATCGATGGCAATTTTACCTTCAGCAACCTCAATGATGGGACGTATACGCTAACCCCTACTTTGGATCTTCAAGCGAGCGAGGGAGTAAGCACCCGGGACATCATTGCTTTGCAAAAACATATCTTAGGAATAAAGCCGATTCAAAATCCTTATCAATTGTTGGCCGCAGATGTGGACAATTCGGGTTCGATTACGGCGCTGGATTTGGTGTTGATGCGGCGATTGATTCTGGGGCTGGATACTCGGTTTAAAGCGGTGCCGAGTTGGCGATTTGTGGATGCGGGCTATGTGTTTAAAAATCCGCGTAGCCCATGGAAGGAGGCGTATGCGACGAGTGTTCGGTTGAGTAATTTGGCGGACAGGGCGAAGGTGAGGTTTGTGGGGGTGAAAATGGGGGATGTGGAGTGAGGAAAGCGCAACAGAAGCTTTAATCACAAAACCATCGCTAGAATATAATGGGAGTTCATGGCAAAATACCAACGAACAAAGGAATTTAAAGGCTGTTTAAAAATAGTACATGGCGGACAAGCCGAACACCGCACTAAGAAGTAGGCAAAAATAAATGATACCATGTACATGAGAAATCTAATTTTATCAGGATTATGCATTGGATTACTGCTTGTTAGTTGTGACCAAGTGGCTGAAAAAGTAAAAAATGAAGCACAAGGTTTAGCAAGTGAAACCAACGCGCAAGTGCAAAAAGCAATCAACGATTTGAATTTGGAGTATGTTGAAGAGGGCGCTCAAACTGTTATTACTTATGACGAAGTAAATGCTGCGCAACAGGCTTGGTGTGATGCCTTGGTGAAAATTGGAAAATTAAAAGAAGAAGGTGGCGACTACAAAGCATTTGCAGAACAGGTTCTTTCGGATGCTTACAACTACGACCATGGCAAGGTATTTTTTAAGCCAACATTGGCATTTGGCGACCAAACTTTTAGAAATGACAAAAAAGGTGCTTTAGCTTATTTTGTAGGTGGAGACCCGGACTATCCAAATGATAAAGGGTTTGCATTAACACCTTGGGTGAAGGCCCGATATGACAATGCTGGAGACAAGAATCAAGGCATTCAGATTTATGGCTCTGTTGCGATTACCATGGGCAATGTTTGGGTTACGAGTAAAGATGGTAAAGAAGTGATGGTGGATAAAACTTGGGTATTTAAAAAAGGAAAAGACGGTAAGCTGAGAATTATCGTTCACAAGTCTGCATTGCCATTTGCTCCAACAACTAAATAATTTTGTTGAAAACCCTCCTGCCACATTTATCTTCAAATGTGGCAGGGGATCCATTCAGCTCAAAGTTCTTTAACATTAGGTATATGAAAAATTCAAGTTTAACGCATGGAATAGTTTTGGCATTTTTTGCTTTATCAGTATTCAAAGTTAATGCCCAAGTTGCACCTGATTCTTCTGTGATAACAAAACAGTATTCAAACATAGAAGAAGCCCTGAAAGACCCGGAGAAAGTTTATCGCTTAGACCTTAGTAATCAAAATTTTAAAATGCCTTCCGATAGTGTTTGGAAGAAGTTCATAAATTTGGAATACTTGAGTCTTAAAAACGATCATTTAGCCAATTTACCTGATGGGCTTAGCAACCTAAAAAAATTAAAAATACTCGATTTGAGTGGTAACGATTTCAAAGTTTTGCCTCAATCACTTTCTAGGTTAGAGAATTTAGTAGAACTTTACTTGAATGATGAAAAGAAAATGGACATTACCCAAAGCCTTTTGATAATTAAAGATTTACCTAATCTCAAGATATTACATCTCGAAAACGACCATTTAAAAAGTATTCCTAAAAGTTTGTTGTATTTGAAAAATTTGAATACATTGTACATAAATAACAATAGATTCAGAAAAACGCCAATTGAGCTAAAAGAATTGAGAAAATTAAACTATGTGGATTTGCATGACAACAAATATAAGCTCAACCATCACTCTTTACAAGATTTACAAAACCAGGCTACTGGCCTTAAAATACGATTCTAATCATTGAAGTGGGTAATTCAAATTGTTGCAAGACAATAAGAATTACACCCACCTCAGTACATAAATAGGTTCGGTTTTTTAAATGCTACCGATCTCAACACATTGAACAGCCTACTCCAAGCCCCTACCCCAAAACCACTATTTTCCATTTTTTACCCCCTCCCAGTACACATTTTACACCTCTCGTACGTTATCATTGCAACTGTTTTTAATCACTTTACACATAGTCCCATGCAACACGTTTTACTCAATGACCGATTTGGGCATTTCAGCCGTTTATTCCTGTTTGCGCTGTGCCCCGTGTATTGCCTCCTGCAAAGCACCACCATTTACCTGCCTCCACGGAGCTTTTTTCACTTTGATCCAAGGAAGAACCACCACTTACCACTTTGGCGAGACAATTGCTAGCCCAAAGATTACCTTTGTGATTTTTTACATTCAGCTCTTTAGTGTTTTTTCAGAGGCTTTTTTAACATACCAACACACCATGAGAGAAGCTATACGCACCATATTCCTATGGGCGATTTGTATATTTTGTGTAAGCGCCCAAATTCAGGCACAAAGCTGTACCGCTTCAGCAGGCCAATTTTCCCCTGCTACTTTAAGTCGCTGCCCAGGAGATTCTATCCAAGTGAATGTGAATGGCGCATTTGTAGGGGAGGGGTATGCCACTGAATATTGGCTGACCGATACCAATCGGGTCTTTTTGGCCAAGGCCAGTTCTACCGGAAAATTTGGCCCCCGGGCCGCAGGCAAGTACTTCATTTTTGCCTTCAACCATCAATTGAACAACAGCGCGGCGTTTCCCCCACAAATAGACAGTACCATTACGCGGGTACGTTCATCCAGCAGCGGTTGTTTTGCCCTCAGCGATTCATTGACCCTTTTTGTGGAAGACCTGCTTCCGCCGGTGGTACGTTGCAAAAACGTCACCTTGTACCTGGATGAAGAAGGCACTGCCGATTTATCAACAGCCAGCATCGATGATGGTAGTTTTGAAGAATGCAGCGAAATACTCAATCCCCGCTTGCGCAAAACCCAGTTCACTTGTGCAGACCTGGGTGAAAATGCCAATACTTATTCCCTGGAAGACGCCAGCGGGAATCTCGATAGTTGCAACTTTACCGTAACCGTGCTCGATACCATTCGGCCAGTAGCCAATTGCCGCAATGTGACCATTTACCTGAATGCCAATGGGGTTGCCATCCTCAATGCCGATTCCCTCAACCTGAATAGCCGCGACAATTGTGGCGGCATCCAAAACTTGGAAGCCAGCCCCAATCGCTTCACTTGCGCCAATTTGGGCGAAAACCTGGTCATTCTGACGGTAAGAGATTCTAGCAACAACGTCAGTTTGTGTACTGCAACCGTAACGGTTTTGGATACCGTTCGCCCCACCGCCATTTGTAAAAACATTGAGGTGTTTTTGGACGAGGAAGGCCAGGCCAGTATTTTGCCCAGTGCAGTGGACAATGAAAGTGTGGACAATTGCGGCACCATTGCCAGTCTGGATTTGTCCCAAACCAACTTTACTTGTGCTGATTTGGGTGAAAAAAGGCTCACG
>JAIXOO010000265.1 GCA_027486765.1 Saprospiraceae bacterium | reverse complement strand
TTTCTCCCTACAATCCAAAATAATTGTATTTTAGACAATTATTTCAATGTTTTTCATCGCGCATTACCCATGTGGGCTGCTAATCAGCGCATTAGTTCCCACATGGGTAATGTTAAATGAAACCTACATGCTTAAAGATCGCAACAAAAACCAAAAGGTGTTTAGCCTTTTTACACCCGTTTCTATCGTACTACTCTTGTTGGTAGTGATTGGATTGTTGTCCTTGACGGACTATAGTGACAACAATATCGACCCGGCCCATAGCACCTGGTCACATTACGGCGGAAGCCCTGATCAATCCAGGTATTTTGCAGCTTCGGACATCACCAAAGAAAACGTTGCAAAACTTAAAGTGGCCTGGATGTACCCTTCGGGCGATCAACAACCCTACTTCTTCAGCCCAATTATCGTGGATACCACCATGTATGTGATGGGCAAAAACAATTCCTTGATTGCAGTAAGTGCATTGAGCGGCAAGGAGATCTGGATTCATGCCAATCTGCTTGGAATAAGCAGGAGGGGGCTCAATTATTGGGAGAGCAATGACAAAAAGGACAAACGCCTGATTTTTACCCTCAACAATTCCCTCCAGGCCATCGATGCGGTGACCGGAAAAAACATCACCAGTTTTGGCAATGATGGCTACGTGGACATGCGCGAGGGGCTAGGCCGCGAGCCCTCTTCCATCCGCAGAATGCAAGCCATGATGCCTGGGGTGATTTACAACGACCTGGTGATTGTAGGCTCCGCTCCCGGCGAAGGTTTTTTCTCTCCACCTGGCTTTGTAAGAGCTTATAATGTGGTGAGTGGAAAATTGGAATGGACTTTTCACACTGTACCCCAACCGGGCGAGTTTGGCTACAAAACCTGGCCAAAAGAAGCGTACAAATACATTGGAGGGACAAATGTCTGGAGCGAAATCTCGGTGGATCAACAAAGGGGAATCGCCTTTTTGCCCATTGGATCACCAACCTATGACTTCTATGGTGCCGACCGCCTGGGTAGCAACCTTTTTGGCAATTGCCTCGTGGCGGTTGACGCACGTACAGGCAAACGTTTGTGGCATTACCAAATTGTACACCACGACCTTTGGGACGTCGATCTCGCCAGCGCTCCACAATTGTTAACGGTGAATCAGGGTGGAAAAAATATTGATGCAGTAGCAGTGGCTACCAAACATGGATTCTTGTTTGTATTCGATCGGGAAACCGGGAAACCTTTATTTCCCATCGAAGAAAAACCCTTCCCGGCCAGTCAAATGCCTGGAGAAAAAGCCTGGCCTACCCAGCCCATTTCTTCACTTCCCAATTTCACCCGGCATGAAGTGACTTTAGAAACCCTGAACCCATTATTTCCAGACAGCATCAAGCAGCAATGGCAAAAAAGGCTGGCCTCGGCCAAATCTGGCTTGTACATTCCTCCCTCCGACAAATATGAAACAATCATGATGCCCGGTGCTTTGGGAGGGGCCAACTATGGCAACACTGCCGCCGATCCCAAAAATGGTTTGATGTACATCCTGACGCAGGAACACGCCTCTACCTATCGCTTGAAAAAAGTAGAGTCCCCAAAAATGGACCTTTCAGTGGATCAAATCGCTCAGGTAAAAACTTTTTATGCCTCCACTTGTCAGCCTTGTCATGGAAAAAACATGGAGGGCGTGACTGGCCCAGCTTTGGTCAATGCCGGGCAATACATCATCTACACCGAGTTTAAAGACATTGTTCTGGGTGGCAAGGGTTCAATGCCTGGCTTTACGCATGTCAGTGAGGAAACCCTTGAAGCGCTTTACCGCTATCTGGGAGGAACCCCGCGGAGTTTTAATTTCCCCCGGAGGGCAAACACTGAACCACCTAAAGGCCCGGTAGTCGCCTCCGGTGGAGCTACCATCAAGCCTGATGCCAAAAAAAGTGCCCCCATGACGGAGTATCCTGAAAAGGTAAAGCACCCCAAGGATCGTTACATCACCGATTATGGAACCGAATGGTCAGGTTTAGCTGCGCCACCTTGGTCTTCCATTGTAGCCTACGATTTGAACAAAGGAACCATCAAGTGGAGAAAACCCGTAGGTCTGGATTCCTTGTACGCCAAGGGCGATCCCAGCAAAGGTGCTCCTGGCGGTACGCTCAGAAAGGGCATGGTGGTTACTTCTACAGGTATTGTTTTTGCCACTGCCAAAGGAGGAAAGTTGTATGCATTTGATGCGGACAATGGGAATACTTTATGGGAAACAGACCTGAGTTATGAGGCAAACGCCCAACCCAGCATGTACACCTTGAATGGAAAACAGTATCTGGTCATCAATGCTACCTCTAATTTTACACGTGACAGTTACGATCGCTCCAAAAAACCTGGAGCATTACCCCGGGGATATGTAGTTTTTGCGTTGCCTAGCAGCAAATAAGGCAAAGACAGGAAATACGTTTTTTTGAAACTGTAAACAAACAAGATCGCAGATGAAACAATTCTTGCTACTACTCGTGGCCAGCTTCGTAGTGCAGGCCACCGCCCAATCCCTCAAGGATCGCATCATCCCCAATGATCCGACCAAATACCGGGAACTTTCGGCAGTACATGCCGGTGCAGGGAAAATGGGGTTCACCCAATTGATTGGCCGCAATGACCTGTCTACCAACTTTCTTTACCTACACACTGGGGTAATCAATGCCAAATCAGGCATTGGCCATCATTTTCACCACAGCATCGAAGAAATGTACGTGATCCTGAATGGGGAAGCTGAATTTACGATCAATGGCCGTACCGCCAAAATAAAAGCTCCGGCAATTGTTCCTTGCAAAATGGGTGATTCTCACGCCATCTACAACGCTTCCAACGAGCCTATCCGTTGGCTCAATTTTGCGGTAAGCCAAAAGAAAGGGGTAGGGGATGCTTTTGATTTGGGCGATGCCCGGGTCGGAGCAGTTCTTGAACCAGTTCCATCTTTTGTATCGGCCCGCCTGGAGCAAGATAAACTCAAGGCAAACACCCAG
This sequence comes from Saprospiraceae bacterium, assembly GCA_027486765.1. Classification (GTDB taxonomy): domain Bacteria; phylum Bacteroidota; class Bacteroidia; order Chitinophagales; family Saprospiraceae; genus Haliscomenobacter. Next base: position 5,081 of record JAIXOO010000265.1, on the reverse strand, counting down.
ATTTATTCAGGAGAAGGCGTTCTTTACCGCCGTTTGATCGGATCTGAAGTTTTTCGTACCGACTGGGATCACGTTGATCATTTGCTCATTCCAGCGGGTAAATCTGCAGCGCGGACTGCACTTGAAGGCACCGAAGCCGTTTATTACGTCGTAAATGGAGCAGGCACCGTTACCATCAACGGCGAAACAGTAAACATCAAAGCCGATGATGCCTTCTCTGGGGCTTTAGGTGAAAAACTGAGCATTGCCAACAACGGCGAAAAAAACCTGGAACTTATTGTCATTGGCATTTCGGCTTCCAAGCAAAAGAACCTGAGCATCACCAAACCGCTGGCAACCCCGAAAGCCGTTTTGCTTCAAATGGATTTTGTAGTACCAAAGGAGAATGCTGAAGCATTTGAAAAAATGTACTACTCCATCTATGTCCCGGCCATGACGGTGCAAAAGGGGTACGTCGGTTCCAAACTCTTGCGGCTTTTCCCGGAAAACCTCGCCAAAGAAATCCAGGCTGAGCCTACTACTCACAACTATGCGATCCAGATTTCTTTTGCTACCGAACAGGACCGCCGAAACTGGGTAAAAAGTGCCGAACACCAAATTGCCTGGCCCGCTGCATCAAAACTGGCTACCGCCTTTAAATGGAGGGGCTACGATGTAATGGGGGATGATAACCAGAACTAAATCAAAACTATAAACAACAAACAACAAACATTATGAGACGTAATTTTTTTGCTACAGCATTGCTGTTTGCACTTTCTGCTTCTATGTGCTTGGCCCAAGGTGGCGGAACTGAAATAAAGGAAGACTTCAAACCTTCCAGCCTCAATCAGCCTGGGCAAGAATACCCACAGGTCAATTCTCAGGGTTATGCCCGCTTTCGCATCATTGTACCTGCGGCTGATAGTGTCAGGGTGAGTCTTGGATTGGGTGGAAGAGGGGGCACTAAACTGGCCAAAGCCGCCGATGGTTCCTGGATGGGTACAACCGCTGGCCCCATGGATGAAGGCTTCCATTACTACAACGTCAACATCGACGGTGGAAAATTCAACGATCCCGGGGCGCTCAATTTCTATGGGTCAACCCGCTGGGAAAGTGGCATTGAGATTCCTGCACACGACCAGGATTTCTACGCATTGAAGGATGTCCCTCACGGAAATGTGCAACTGATTCTGTTTCCATCACCAAGCACCAATACGTCGCGCCGCGCTTTTGTATATACGCCTCCCGGGTATTTTGAAAACCCCAAAACACGGTATCCAGTGTTGTACTTGCAGCATGGCTGGGGCGAAGATGAAACCGCCTGGAGCAACCAGGGGCGTGCCAATTTGATCATGGACAACCTCATTGCTGCGGGAAAGATTAAGCCCTTTATCATTGTCATGACTTATGGCATGACCAATGAAATCAAGTTTGGTGGAATCAGAAATTTCGACATCAAGCCATTCCAAACAGTTCTGGTTGATGAGCTGATTCCTTATGTTGACAAAACTTTCCGCACCATTGCCAAGCAGGAAAAGCGGGCCATGGGCGGGCTCTCCATGGGCGGTATGGAAACCAAAACCATCACCATGAACCTGCCTGAAGTTTTTTCACACTATGCCTTGTTGAGTGGTGGCATCTACGCTCCGGTGGACATCAAAGACAAATCCAAAGTGAAACTCGTCTTCTTGAGTTGTGGAAGCAAAGAAAGACCAGATGGTGTTAAAAATGCAACAACGGCCCTTAAAGAAGCGGGTTTTAATGCGGTTTCTTATGTTTCTGAAGCTACTGGCCACGAATTCCAGACTTGGCGGCGCAGCTTGTACCAACTGGCACCGCTACTCTTTAAAGATTAAACTCGCCAAATGTAGACAAGCACCACACTACTGGATATTTTGTTCGGAGGATATGAATATCCAGTAGTGTAAACGAGCAATAAACCATTTTCAATGAGCTTTAAAACCTCTTTGATTGCAATCCTGGCATGCTGCCTCCACACTTTTATGTGTGTGGGGCAGGACATGCTACCAACTACGTCTTTGGTCTTCCCTGGGGCGGATGGAAAACTGGTATATGTTGCTGACAGCCTTGGTAATACGATCCCTGATTTTTCAAATGCAGGCTATAAAAGTGGAGGGGTGTCGATTCCTTATGTGGCCGTAAAAGCAACAATTTGGCCCGTGTTGGGAGACAACGCTGACAGCATACAGGCCGCTATTGATCGGGTCTCTGCACTTCCTGTTGATGCTTCAGGGTTCAGAGGGGCTGTACTCCTTAAAATGGGTATTTACCAGTTGAACAAGCCAATTTACATCAAGGCATCAGGGGTGGTACTGCGTGGAGAGGGTCGAAGCGATGTCGGTACGATTCTTTATGGCAAAATAACAAAGCCTGCGGAAGGAAGCGGACCTAGATTTAGACGACCTGCGCTGATCAACATTAGCGGTGCATCTGGAGTAAAACTGCTTGAAGAGTCCAAACAAAACATTATCGATGAATACGTACCAGTTGGTGCCCTACGTTTTAAAATAACTTCTGCCAAAGCATTTAAAAAGGGAGACAGGGTGCTGGTCCGACGCATTGGAAATGAAGATTGGATCAAAACAATCGGCTTGGATACCGCAACAGTTGGAAGGAACCGCTGGAAACCTTTTGACATCAACTTCGACCGGACAATTGTTGACATTACTGGAAATACCGTTACTGTGGATGCCCCGATTTTCACGGCGATCGATAAACGCTGGGGTGGGGGAGTCCTCTACAAATACAACGACGAGCGGATCGAACAGGTTGGCATTGAAAACTTGCGTGGAATCTCAGAGTATGACCCTTCCGTACGTACCAATGAATATGGGAACATGGATCGGGACGACTTGGGTGCGGCACATCGCTACCAGGGAGAAGAATATTTCTCCGATGAAAATCATTATGCCAATTTCATCGACTTGACCAATGTCAAAAACGCGTGGGTGAGGAGCATGACCGCGCTGCACTTTGGAAGCAGTGTGGTACAAGCCAACGCCGGAACGAAATGGGTTACAGTGCAGGATTGTGATTCCAGGGAACCTGTTTCGCAGCGCTGGGGTGGGAGGAGATTTACCTTCCAAATGAACGGCCAATTTTGCCTGGTTCAAAGATGTGTTTCCGAAAAAGGGCGGCATTCATTCGTATTACAAGGCTCGGAAGCAAGTGGAAATGTCTTTCTGGAATGTACGGCTATAAAACCCTATTCTTCCAGCGAGCCACACAACCGTTGGGCCAATGGCGTCTTGTACGACAATGTAAAAGCACCCCTTACGGCCCGATTCTGGGACTTCATCATTGGGTGGGCTGGGGCCAACATTGTATTTTGGAATTGTGAAGGAGATTATTTGATCCAGCAGCCACCTACAGCACAAAATTATTCTTTTGGGCATATCGGGCTCAATGCGGTCATCTTCAATGCTGCGTTGCAAGATTTGACCAAACGCAAGGGTCACGTCGAGGTTATGGACAGGCATGTAAGCCCCAAAAGTTTATTTCTAACCCAGTTGGAAGAGCGACTGGGATCGAAAGCGGTTAAAAACATCACAAACCAAGTACCATGAGATCTTTTTTCGCCATTTTTTCACTACTGCTTTTTTGCTGTGCAGTGCATTTTTCTTTGAACGGACAAACCATTTCCAAAGAAGAACTGACCTTTCTTACCTCGGAATGGAAAGGGGAACGTTTTGCCGATGGCCGACCAAAAATTTCCGACGCCCTATTGGAAAGGGCGAAGCACATCATGATTGATGACGCCTGGACGGTGCTGAAAAACGAAGGCTACCTCAATCAATATGAAGGCGGCTGGAAAATGGTCAACAACCAAAGCATGACCGGCCGGGCAGTCACCGCCATGTACTTACCCAGCCGTCCCGATGTTGAAAAAAACATCAAGGAAAGAGGGGCAAAACAAGGCCGGAAAGGGAATACGAATGCTTGGCCGATCGATGTTCTCACCAAAGGAGACTTGTACGTGGCCGATGCTTTTGGGAAAATCGGCGGCGGCCCAATCATGGGCGCTACCCTGGCCAATTCCATCTTTAGCAAATCTGGAAATGGGGTAGTCTTTGATGGCGCTTGCAGAGATTTGCAGGAAATCACCAACCTCAAAGGTTTTAATGCTTTTGTACGGGATTTCCACCCCTCCTTCACCGAGCAAATGGTGCTGATGGGACTGAACAGCCCAATTCGGATCGGCAATGCCATCGTTCTTCCTGGTGACTTGGTTATTGCCACTATAGAAGGTGTGCTTTTTGTGCCCGCACATTTGGCCGAACAAGTGGTCAGCACGGCTGAATTTGTGATCCGCAAAGACCAGTTTGGTTTTGAAATGGTCAAAACCAACAAATACAGCACCGGAGAAATCGACAGCGAGTGGACGGATGAAATCAAAACGGAGTTTTTAAAATGGCTGGAAAAACATCCCGAACTGGGCAAGATGACCCGTGCAGAACTCGACAAAGTGATGAGCAAAAGAACTTGGTAATCACTAAAATATAAAATTTTATTAACCTACAATTCATTCAACATGAAACATCTTATCGCAGTATTGCTCCTATTTGGATGCCTCAGTATCTACGCCCAAACTGGCATTGACGGTGACTGGAAAGGCACCCGTGAAACACCAAACGGCACGATGGAAATCAATTACACGTTTAAAGTTGAAGGAACAACTTTAACGGGCATTTGGAAAACTCAATTTGGCGAACGAAAAATCGAGAATGGAAAAGTGGAGGGAAAGAAATTTTCCTACACGGTTTCTTTTAACGAGATGACCATCAACAATACTGGGGAGTTGGTGAGTGACAACGAAATTGTTACCAAAAACGAAAGAGGGGAAATGAAACTGACTCGGGTAAAGAAAGAAAACTAGGGTCACTGCTCACACATGAACCATCGCGAATCTACAGGTATCGCAATGTAAAAAATTAGCACAAAGGATAAGCAGTAGAGCAGTAGAGTAGGGAGAAGCAGCACCGCCGCTTCTCCCCTCGTCAAACCGTACTTCGTTCTTTGAGTGCGATCATCAGCTTTACGCGCGGTATCACATCAAAGTATTGAATCAAATCTCTATACAA
>JAIXOO010000378.1 GCA_027486765.1 Saprospiraceae bacterium | reverse complement strand
GGATTCAAAATTTTCGCCGATGCATTGTTCGATATGAATACTATCAAGCCAATTTCGAAGCTTTTTTAAGGCTTGCTTGTATTATTATTTTACTCAGGCAGTTTTGAGATAGCTTCTAGTCGTTACTTGAAAAAGTTAGATTAATTTTAATCGCTCGATTATAGTATTTTACGGCATTTTCATATTCTCCTTTTGAGTCGTAGCACAGACCAATATTGTTAAAATATACAGCAAAGTTTGCATCCTCTCTACCCAAAATGACAGAATCGATTGCTATTGCTTTTTTTAAATATTCAATGCCAAGATTATAATCTCCTTTTAGTCTTCTTACATTGCCAATATCAGAGTATAAAAAAGAATACCATTCAGGGCGATTAGCATTTATCTGTTCTTCTATTTCCAATGCTTTTTCATAATGTAATAGCGCATCATCATAATGAGCAAGTACAGTTTCTAGGCGAGCAAAAGCTATAAGGTATTTAGAGTTATCTGGTTCAAGAAATACGGCATCTCGAAAGCCAATCGAAGCAGAATCATACTTCAAAAGTAATTCTTTAGTTTTTCCCAAAAGGTACCCTTTATAAGCCTGCCTTTTTTTTAAGGAACCATAGTCTGAATCAATTAGTTTTTCAGCCTCCAAAATATTTCCTTCATTCAAAAGCCTTTCAGCTTCTTTTGCTATTGGGTCTGTCTTACCGAAAGAGTCTAATTCTGCCTTAAGTGCCTCATATTTTTTGACTTGTTCTTTCAATCGATCTTCAAAATCAACTAAAGCGATTTTATTAGCCTCTAATCTTTCTGCTAACACTCGGAGTACTTTAGGAGAAACACCATACCAAATATTAACCTCTCCCCCAGCAGCATTCACAGCAGGGCTGTTAATTCCGCTAGTAGAAACTGACAAATACTTCTTTTTGGTAAACAAATCCCAATCAAGGGCATCAATTATCTTGGGATTACCAGTGATTCCAAGCTGCTTTTTTGAAGTCTCACTCAGTGAGCTTCCACCTTGTTTTCTTTCTGGTGTTTGTTGATAATTTCGTAAAATTTCCTCTGCACGATTTTTCCGTTCAATAGGGCTAAGTCTACTTTTTTCAAAAACATTTAAGATTTCAATTATAGCTTCGGAACGTACTCCGTAAACAGCAGAAAAATTTTGGGCTATGACAGCGGGGCTTTGTTCACCCGTTGTTCTGACTTGTGCGAGACCAATTAATGAGTTAAGGAAAAAGAAGAGAACAATTTTTGCTTTCATCCAGTATGCTTAATTTTTAGGTTTATCTCTTTTATCAATAGCATTTTTTGAGGGTTGTAGCTCCTGGTATTCAATTTTAACCTCACCACCAGGTGCATTAATTGCGGGGCTTTTATCACCGGAAGCCTTAACATTCACTTGATTCAAAGTGTCCTGTTTTACTTCATTCTTGCTAAAGAAAATATCTCGCAAAGAGAAACCTGTGAACTCTGAAAAGCTTCCACCAATCCCTAAAAATGTTACAAAGGCACCACCTACAATAAGAATTCTTTTCCAACGACTCCCTTTTTGTTTATCATCAGGCACGCTTATGTCCTGTTCGGGAAGGGATTCAATTTTTTCACGAATTGATTGAACTAGCTTTGTTAACTCTGACTTGTGTTTTTGCCTAGATATATTTTTTTTCTCGTACTTATTGTTCAATTCATTTAAATCATGCTGTAATTTAGTAACGCTTCTATTTTGATTTTCAATAGTTTTAAGTTCGTCTAAGACTCTTTTATACTCTTCTAAGTCTAATAAGCGTAAAAGCGATTTTTTTTCAATCATAAGATGGACGTAATGAGGTTATGACAAACAATGTTAACTTTTAGCAAGTTGTAAATAAACGCAACACATTGCAAGAGCATCTAATGCAAAAAATTTATGTTTATGTGTCGTGTCAAAATCATTTTTCAACGTCAGATCGTAAATAATTTACTTTAAACACATTAAATATTAATTAAAATAATATTTAATTATTTTTTTATTAAAAAAAAGTCAGATATACCATACCCCGCTTTGTTCTCTGAACTCTTTGAGTTCGATTCCAATAGCTCTGATGCAACTATTTTAAAACCTTTTTTCTCAAAGTATCTGCCTTCATTATCCATCGTTCAAACCCTCCCAAATCTGGATAAAGCACTATTTCAAAGTCTTTTACCTCCTTCAATCTCTGTTCATTCAAATTTGAAAGACTCCCTACTGCAAGCCAAAGAGCTTTCGGCTGAATAGCTGTCATAATCACCCCAGTTTTGGCACTTTCGACAACAGCAACAGGCTTTCCATAGCTTTCTTCCAATAAATGCAGTCCAAAAGACACTGGAATTTTGGGAGCATGTTCATAGTTCTTTAGCCATTCTGGCGAAGCTTGTCCTTTTTTGGAGAGGCGGCTTTTCAGTGCTGTGTGTATCCAGCCGTTTTTTTGCCGTTTACCGGTTCCAGGATCATACAAAACCACCTGGGCACCATAAGGAGTACCATCTGGCATGATGTGCTGGTATTCCGTGCACAAGCTGCCCATTTTGCCAAAGACCTGAAAAAAGGTGACGCCGTTGAAATTACTGGCGGCATTGCATACAAAGCATTCAAAGATGAGAAAGGGTTTACCCGCAGACAAGCTTCAATCATTGCCAGCTATGTTGAGAAGATTGAGTACCATAGGCAAGGCAACCTGCTTTCCAATTAAGTAGATGAGGCTATGGATGCCGTTTCTGAATAATAGGCAATAGAGCAGGGGCTTAATTGCCCCTCTCTTCATTTTGTCCAGAATGGGCGGCTTCGCCCCCACTTACAATTTTGTTTGTAGAAACCCTTTATTGCCTGTATATTTGAGGAAAGCAAAGAATAGCATGAGTCCAAGCTTCATAGGCGAAATATCAAAGTTAACCAGGCTCGAAAAGCTGGAATTAGCCAGGTACTTGCTCGATGAACTCATTCAAGATGGAAGGGAGGAAGAGTTTGAGCTTTCAGAAGAACAAAAAGTTGAACTAGATAGAAGATGGGCTGAGGTTGAAGATGGCACTGCGGAGCTTTTCACTGGCGAGCGAATTAGCAAAGAACTCAAAGAAAAATATGGCATCAACGTTTCGTTGCCATAAGGAGGTCAGGATTGAATTCTCTGAGGTCGTAAAATAGTAAATTCTTGCTTTAATTAACTGAATATGGAGGCCGATGAATTAATACAATTAGTGGCAGATCTTAAAAAGCTAATTGCTAACGCAAAAACAGATCATGCGATAGAAATACTTCTTGATTTTTCGAGTAAGTACGAAAATAAATATTCGTTTTTAGAAAACGAGGTCGTATTACTTGCTTCAAGGTATAATGAATATAAAAAGGCTGAAATAAGAGGCATATTAGAAGGAAGCCAAGAATTAAATAAAATAAACTCTTCGATTATTGAATTATTGAATAATTTAAAGAATAAAGAAGTATTAAACAAGGAAAATACCGAACAGGTGAGTAGCGCATTTCGTAGAATTATTCTTGCGGACAATTCTACCATTGAAGAAGCTTTATATGATGCAGAGAAAATATATGAAAAAAATGAAGGCTCATATAAAGTCGCAAAATTAAAGCTTCACATTACGGAGATAAAAAATACGTTGTCCAAAAATTTGATTATAGTACCCGTTAGGCTTGTAGGTCCTCCTATCAATATCTCAGCATTATCATTTAATCTTCATGGCCTATTTATTAGCCCCGAACTTAATCTACATAATGAAAAAAGGCTTTCAGTTAACTATTTTGCTTTACAGTTTGAGGCCAATATGCCCATAAATTATCAAAAAAAACTTGGAATTTATTATTGTTCAACACTAGAGGATTATCATTCAATGATAAAATTGAATCTACAGAAGTACTTCAATCCACTTCCTCAACATCAACACCCTCAATATAATTTTGCTCGTCTCCCAAATCGTCAATCTCGGAATAGTTTTCCTTAATGAAGGTCACTCGATATTGTTTCAGAACCTCGTGAATGGGCATCAATTTTCGTCCAATTACTGCACGGTTTTTCCGTTCCAAAATCGAAATCTAGCATTTTGATTTTGGAACGCGAGGCTGGTGCCTACACCTCCTCAAACCTCACCCCCGTCACCTGCGGCTTCCCAGCCTCCACCTCCACAAAAGAAGATTGAGGCTCAGAAATCCACTTCACCCGGTGTTCAATGATGTAATCAAAAAGTTCGCCCAAATCCTGCCCTTCAATCGTTGCTACCAAACGCGGCGTTGACAATACGATCTTCCCCACCCCGTCAAAATCCATTGGGGACATAATATCATGGTAGTGGATAGCCCTTTGTTCCCCCTTGCTAGTGATGAATTTTAATGCAATGGCACTACAACACACATCACCTTCACCCCCTCCTCAGTCCATATCCAAACTCCAATCGTTGACAATAATGGTTTTCAGCACAGCTTTATCCTGAAACTTGGTGGTAACAGTTTGGTCAGGCGCGTAGATACCAGCGCGTTTCCCCTTGTCCTTTATTGTAGCCCTGAATCGGAGGTCTTCAGGAGAATT
>JAIXOO010000026.1 GCA_027486765.1 Saprospiraceae bacterium | reverse complement strand
GTTTCAAGAATGGTTTTGGACTGTTGCCTGGTGATCCGATTGGCTTTTCGCAAACGCAAATAATAATAAACCAAAATGCTGGTAAAAAACAGGGTGATACAGGCTATGATCAAAGCACCACGAAAGCGCTGTCGCTCCAAAACGAGGCGTTGTGCTTGTGTTTTGAGTTGCTGCGTGCGTTGTTCGTCCTTGTATTTTTCGTCAACCTCTACAGCTCGGTCGTGATCCTGGATTTCCATAAACCTGACCCTTTGCGACCAGCCTTTATTCGAATAAAAATAAGCAGAATCAAACTTGCCAAGTTGCTTGTAAATCCCACCTTTATTCAAGTAGGCCTCGTGTAAAGTCGCATTTTTTTCATCTCCAACTGCTATCGACTGATAGGCAGTTACAATAGCAGAGTCGACATACAAGCTGGCTTTGTGGTGATCCACCAATTTTAAATACAAGCCCACAATGTGCAGGTATTCCTCACTTAAGCGCTTATAGTTGTGCATTCTACGTAGAATTCCAGCAGCTTGTTTATGGTGTTTGATTGCAGTTTGAGGTTGCCCTTCCTCTTCATAAAGCCCCATCAAGGTGTGGCCATCTGCGACCAGGAAAGGAAGTTTGAACGCTTCGGCAGTTTTAATGGCCTCCAATGCGAAATACCGCACACTATCGGGGTACCCAAAATTGTAATGCCAGGATGCACTCCTAATTGCCAAGGCAGGATAAGTGACATTTAAACCATGTTGAACAATCGCCATTCGAACATCGCCAAGGTTTGTTTTAGCCTGATTTGGCCTTTGCAATTTTTGGTGCAATTGAGCCAGCCCCAGGCAGGCTTCTGCATGGATCCACCACTGGCCTTTCAGGCGGCTTTTTTCTTTTACTGCGTTGAGTATCCGCATGGCCTGCACATTCCTGTTGTCATTGGCATGCGCAATACCCAGGTTCAAGGTTACATCTAAAAAGAAAGAAGTATGGGTTAATTTCTGCTCTTCCAATTGTTGGAGGAGCGGCGAGAGATAATAAATCGAACTGTCATTTCGTGATAGATCAATGAGTTGCTTTGCCTTGCTTAGCGTTTGCTGCATTTGAGCGGGAATGACCCGTTCGGGTGATTGAGCCAATGAGGCCAACTTTATTCCCAAGAGTAAAACAATACTCGTGAAAGTAAAAGAAAGCAGCCTTCCCATGCATCCAATTAATTTTGATAAAGTTGCCCGAAAGGTATACAAATTCCTTTGTAGTTTTATGTCTTCAGGCCAGGTATAGCGACCTGAACAATCTCAATTTTGCCATTATGAAATTGCCGAAAATCATTACAATACTTGTCCGTCTTGTCATTTTTACCGGAATCCTAGCCAGTAACCTTCTTCCAACAAGTTGTACAACAGACTCCCCACAACAAGCTGGGAATACCTCCAAGGCAAAGGAATCACCAGTTGGTCTTTGCACCGATAAGGCAGGAAACAGTTACAAAACCATCAAAATAGGCACCCAAACCTGGATGGCAGAGGACTTGCGGAACAGCAAAATCGAATGTGACAATGACCTAAAAGTTATCTTTTCAGATGGCCTGGAACGGGGCCCGGGCGTTGCTTTTTATGATACGCTTCCGCATTATGCTTTTTACAACAATAAAAATTTGGGAAACAACGGGATCATTTACAATTATAGGGTTATTCAAAACTGCACCATTTGCCCGGATGGTTTCAGGATTCCTACTAAAGCGGATTGGGAAGTGTTGATCAAACAACTCGGCGGATGGAGTGTGGCGGGCAAAAGACTACTCACCGGTGGGGGCAGTGGCTTTGACGCAACCTTGAATGGCCGCATTGACAGTTATGGCTCGGGTTTACAAAATGCCATTGGATTTTGGTGGAGCACTGACCTGGCTACACACTCACCTAAGAAGGAGGCTTATACCTTCGAAGTAAATAACCTGGGTATTGTCAAAATCAAAGGGCAGGATACCCGGGTTGGGAACCATGTGCGCTGCATCAAGATGAAGTAAAAACTACCATTCAGAACATAGTGGCTACCGTTTAGAACATCGCCCTACGCAAAGCAAATGCAGGTGGGGGAAGGGGCTATTTTTATGCATAGAAAACTATGGTAAAATCCAAACACCTAAAAGCCATGCAACCGCTAACTAGTCTTTTGAGCCCGAACAAAAAATCCAACTTGTACCGCTTGTTTGTCAAGCACAACCTGAAAATGTTATATGCAGGTTTATTACTCCTCAATAGCGTAGAAATTTTTGCCCAACTGAACTGCACCAATGCTCCCCTGGTCACCATTGGAAAAACCATCCAGGGCAATACCAGCACCAATGGTAAAAGCAACATTTCAACCTACAACAACGACCCTTGGTGGCAATTGACCGGGCCAGAAGTTGTCCACAAGCTGGAATGGTCTGGCGGCGATGTTTCAATCAAACTCAGCAATAAATCCGCTGCGTTGGATCTTATCCTGCTCAGGTCCTGCAACAACAATGATTTTGTTGACTCGGGAGGCGGGAATTCAGGCCTAAAAGAATCTACGATCAAGCGGTATTTGGACCCCGGCACTTACTACATTGTGGTAGATGGATGGCAATTGGCCAAGGGTACTTACGACCTGCTAGTCCTACAATCTACCAGCATATCCATCAATAATGTCACCCGGAATTTTTACCTCCAGGACAACACCTTATACGAACAAACCGGATCAACGCCCAAGGTGATCACTACGGGTGTGGAAGCTTTTAATAAATATTTTGGCTATGTAACCAATACCAATACTGGTGCGGGCCAACAACAAGACGTATTGGCCATTAAAAAAACTGGTCAAGCCCGGCATAAAATTTTTCTCAACGAAAATTTTGATACTGACTATTTAAAACAAATGCTCTTTTGTCAGCAGAAGACACTCTCTTTATCTGGAGATTTGGTGTTTGATGGTTCCAACCAAATACTTTCAGGTTGTGATTTACTTCGGTGCGAAAACGGGCAAATCGTTGCGCATCAAAATGATAGCCAGATCAAACTCTACAGCAGCCTTGGCACCAACAATTGGCTGGATATCCTGCAAATCATCACTATAGACAACAAGACCTACTACATTAAACAATCAGACAACAGCGTTTGGGCACTAAGTGGAACTGGAAACCAGGCAACATTAATCGGCAGCAGTGCGAAATTGTTGCAAGACAATGACAATCAACTCATCAAAATTGACCTCCAGGGGGCTTACCAAAGATGGAATGGCACCAGTTGGTCCAATTTAACCCCAAAGTATACCGGCGTAAGTCCGGAAATGACCGATGATGGGTTCTGGTTTTTTATACAATCCAAAATACTCCTGGAGAGTACAGCAATACAAGTTGACCAAAAAAAGGCGCTTACCTTTGACAGCAATGACAAGCTGCTGATGGAGCTCATCCCTTCGACCGGCAATTGTGATCGATTCCTTTGGAGATGCCAAGACCTTGGAGGCGGAAAACGACTATTGATCAACAAGGCCAAAGGGGAAAATTTCCCACTTTTGCTTTCTGCTTCAGGCACACTTACCTTTTCAACGGGTCAAGGCGTGCGGGAATGGGAAGTGAAACAATCGGATGTCAACAAGTTTGGCACCAATGCCTTCCAATTGATCGGGGCCACTGCCACCAAAGCGCTGTCTTTCAGTACTGGGGTGCAAACGGAAAGCCCTGCTACTGGCAATAAAAACCAGACCTGGGTGTTCCAGTTTAATCAGATGCTTAGAGATTATTTCCTGCCTCTACCCACCAAGGCTAACATTGATTTGTATTATGTAGACAACCCCAATGTCAACTTAAATATATTTGCAAGCACTATAGCTGCAACGTACAACAAATTCCTAAAAGGGCTCAATGGCGTCACCTTCTTTGCAACCAATACCAGCAGCGACTGGGTGATCGTCAATTATTATTTTGTCATCAACAACATGATGAATGCCGTCGTTGCGCCCAAACCCTCCGACCCTAAAGTAGATCCAAACCTGGTTAAAACACTCGCCGCCATGAAGGGCCAAAGTTTGATTCTCATCAATAAAAATGACCTGAATAGCGCTGTCCCCAATCAATTTTTCACAACGGGTTTTAGTAGTTCTAGCGTTGCCCGCTTGAGAGGTTCATCTGGTTATGGAGCCTTTAAAAAATGGATTTTGGTATCTGAAGAGCTTACCAACAAGGTCGGAATTACGAATCGTCCCTTGGACACGGAATTCAGAAAATTTGATCATGGTGTACATGAATTTGGTCATGCGTTAATGGATTTGGCTGGTTGGATTCCAATAATTGACGCCAACAACATGTGTGATGCCGAAAGGGGCCGAAGCTCTGAATGTTTCTGTTACGATTTGCAAAGTTGGTTCAATAGTCGTTTTAGTACTTATACCTACCCTGGGCCGAGAGCCGTGGAATGGTTTCAGTCACCTGGCATCACCAGTACTCAGCGGGCTAATTTTATGAAAAAAATCTTCAATGGAGACAATACCTGGATGCCCCCGGTGGATTTACGCTTGAATGGATACAACCCCTCTGGTTCTCCATCTGCAACCACCCCCACCCATGATATTTTACCCATTTATTCAATCAATGCCTATCCCAACCCCTTTAATGAAGTTTTAAACATCGAAGTAGCCCTCGAAAAACCTAATGCTCTTGAAGTTGAAATCATCGATGTGCTGGGCAGAGTACTAGGGGTGCTTAGATCATCCAATGTTACGGACAAACATTTTTTCCAGATCCAAAACCTGGATCATAAGGGAATTCTATTTGTCAAAGTAAAAAGTGATGGCAAATATGGTATGGTGAAGGTTTTGAAAAATTAACCTACCATTTGAATGCAGCGCAAAGGGTTGCTCCTGTTTGGGAACCCTATGCGCTACATGAAGCTGCTAACTGATCTTTAAAAACATTGTAAACGCGTTGTCATGAGACTATATATTTTTTTTGTCGCAGTTTTTTTAGCACTGAGTTTTATCAAAATGGACGCTCAGACTCCACCCTATTCCGGAACTATTTTTATTGACCCTGACATTATCACCTCCTCAGACTCATCTTCTATTCAAAGTACGACCTATACAGGGCGCGGTCAGCGACAAGTTTATGATAGAAGAGTAAACAACTGGATAAATATTAATGCCTATTTGTTTGATGTGGTATGGAAAGATGGTGTATTTTCAGAAGCCATAGTTAATCCAGAATTTGGAACGCTTGAATTAGCAAAAGTTGAAGCAGAAAAATATGCCCGTTTAATTGGTCAGCTACCTTTTTGCTTGAGATTAGATGTGGATCAAATCTGGATACATCAAGGTGTGCAACCATTTGGTGGAGGAAATAATTCCATACTCATTCATACAGGACAATCAGCTGCTTATGAAGCTTCTGGAATTATTGAAGAAACTTTAGTTCATGAAGCAGCGCATACCTCCTTGGATTTTGCTCATGCAGCTTCTTCTGGTTGGAAAACCGCTCAAAGTAAGGATGGAAATTTTATTTCTACTTATGCACGGGATAATCCTACCAGGGAAGATATTGCTGAAAGCTTTTTGCCTTGGTTGATGGTCAAATACAGGGCTTCAAAAATATCAACGGCGGATTTCAATAAGATTACTCAAACAATCCCAAGCAGATTGGCCTATTTTGATGGTCAATCCTTCAACTTGTACCCCTTCGTTGGCAATATTGTATCAACCAACAGCCTGGAAGACATTAAGCCAGTCGTTTATGCTTATCCCAATCCATTCAATGAAGTATTGAACATCGAAGTGAAGCTGGAAAAACCCAATTCACTTGAAGTCGAAATCAATGATGCCTTGGGCAGAGTATTGAGGGTGGTTAAATCATCCCATGTTACGAATAGGCATACTGTACAAATCCAAAATCTGGATTACAAGGGAGTTTTATTGGTCAAAGTGAAAAGTGATGGTAAATACGCTCTCGTTAAAGTGGTAAAAAACAATTAGGCTGGCTAATCGTATGAAGTCCGATTTTATGGGTTGCAAGCATTTGAGTTGCCTGCAACCTTTTTTTGTTAATGTTCTCGCTCTTCATTGTCAGACAAGTCCGCTCATAACATTAAAAAGTGCTTAAAATGCGTTAAAATCCTTCCTTGCGTTTTTATTTTCACCTCTACTTTGTTACTTTTGCCCCATGCAAGGGAGCATTCCTATCTACATACAACTTCACTAACAAGGGATTATCTAACATTTGTCATTTTAGGCTTTTTGAGCGCAAGGTATCTTTGCTCTCAAGTCTACGGGTACTTATATTTTCTTTTTACTCTAACACACATTTTTTACTCTAACTCTTGAAAAATTTTAATCCTATGTCCAAGTACTTACTCGGCCTGTTGTGCCTTTTACCATTTTTGGCCCAAGGCCAAATGGTAAAAGGACGCATCATCGACGCACAAAACCAGCCGCTCAAAGGGGCAGCTATCCTCTGGAAAGGAAGCAATACCGGGGTGGAAAGCAACGCTGAAGGGCGCTTTGAAATCGCTGCCCAACCCGGACAGCAACAAATCTTGTCCATTTCATTGCTTGGTTACCTACCTCAGGAAGTAGCCGTCAAATCCGATCTTTACGTAGAGGTAAGCCTGACCCCTACCAGTATTGACCTCAATACCTTCACGGTACGAGAATTAAGCCAGCAACAAACTGTAATCGAACGTTTACCAGAAGTAGTCGGCACCTACATCGCCTCAGGCAAAAAGAACGAGGTGATTTCAATCGCCGATATGGATGTCAACCTGGCCGACAAAACCGGTCGCCAATTGTTTGCCAAAGTCCCCGGCGTTTTTGTGTACGACATGGATGGCTCTGGCAACCAAATCAATATTGCCACCCGTGGCCTCGACCCACACCGCTCCTGGGAGTACAACGTGCGACTCAATGGGGTGATGACCAACAGCGACTTGTACGGCTATCCAGCCAGCCACTTCAGCGCACCGATGGAGAGTGTGGAAAAGGTGGAACTGATCCGTGGAACGGCTTCTTTGCAGTACGGTGCTACTTTTGGTGGGATGATCAACTACGTGACCAAAACTGCTGATACTACGCGTAAAATATCCTATGAAGGCCAGTTCAATTACGGTTCCTTTGACACCCGCAGCATGTACCACGCTATTGGTGGCAAAATTGGCAAATTTAGCTATTACGCCTATGCACACAATCGTGCTTCGGATGGATACCGCGACAACGGCGACAGCAAATCCAATGGGCAATTCCTTTCTCTGGCTTATGCTTTTTCACCCAACTTGACCCTCAAGGCGGAAGTCGCCCATTCCTACTACAACTACCACATCCCTGGTCCGCTTTCTGATGCTTTGTTTTACGACAATCCACGACAAGCTACCCGCGCACGCAACTATTACGCTCCAGACATTTGGGTGCCTTCCCTCAATTTGGATTGGAAAATCAGCCCTCGCACCCAGCTCAGCGTTATTGCCAATGGCCTGTATGGGACCCGCAATAGTGTGATGTTTATTGGTTTTGCCGACAGACAAGACGTTCCCAACGCAGCAGGCGTTTATTCAAATCGCCAGGTAGACATCGATAATTTTAATAGTTTCACTGCCGAAGCGCGTTTCAAACACCAATTCAATACGGCCGGCATCAAGCACACCACCATTGCTGGTGTACGCTACATCAACAATGACCTGAACCGCCAACAAATTGGCAAAGGTACCGCCGGTTTGGATTACGACTTGAGCTTAGTCACTCCCGGCTATGGTCGGGATTTGTGGTTCCGCACGGGTAACATCGCTGTATTTGCCGAGCATTTGTTGCAGTTGAATCCACGTTTGTCTGTGTCGGGTGGCATGCGGGTAGAAAATGGCACCACTGATATGACGGGTACGATTTCATATCTGGCTCCGGCTAAAGTACCCAATCAAATCATGCACCGTTTCCCCTTGTTTGGAGCCAGCACACAGTACAAACTGAATGGCTTTGCCAGCTTGTACGCCGGGATTTCAGAGGCTTACCGCCCGGTCATTTTTGCTGACGTGATTCCTGCCAATTCACTGGAGAAAATTGATACCAACCTTTTGGACGCCAAAGGATTCAACGCTGAACTGGGTATCCGGGGTAACTGGCGCAACCGCGTACATTTTGATGTGTCCGTTTTTGCCCTACACTACAACAACCGCATGGGCAGCACCATCATTCAGGAGAATGGTCAATCTCTGGTGTTCAAAACCAATCTAGGCAATACCATCACCCGTGGAGTAGAGTTTTATACCGAGGTGAATGTCCTGCAAACCAAAAGCTCCAGCATCAGCGTCTTTACCTCTACCTCTTACTTTGATGCCCGTTATGTACAAGGGACCCTAGTAACGGGAGGAAAAATCACCGAAATCGCAGGCAATCGGATCGAATCTACGCCAGAGTGGATGACGCGAAATGGAATACAAGGCCGTTACCACAAACTTAGTGCGGCTTTGCAGTACAGCTGGGTAGCCATGAGTTACTCTGATCCTGAAAATACGGTTAACCCAAGTCCCAATGGCTCCAAAGGTACGGTGCCTGCATACGGTTTGTTCGACTTCAATGCGACCTATCGTTTCAATAAACATTTCTCGCTACGTGCCAGTGTGAGCAATTTTACCGATACGCAGTATTTCACCAAGCGGCCTACGATTTATCCTGGGCCGGGGGTTTGGCCTTCGGATGGAAGGTCGTTCACGACGACGCTCATTGTTAAACTGTAAACACATTTTTTTGGCACAAAGAACACCAAGGCAGCACAAAGGACACAAGGACGAGATTTTGACAAGGCTTCTGCCTAAGTTTCACAGATAATCTTAGCATTAGAACCTGTCAACGTCTAACTTTGTGTCCTTTGTGCTGCCTTGGTGTTCTTTGTGATAAAAAATGTCGCTTTGGCAGACTTAGGTTTGGGTTACTTGTTTCGAAATGTTTTCGCATGAAATTTCTCTCACTCATGGTGTAACTGAAACGGAGTAAACGGCACTGCCCCCACCTTATCCTCCCACCAACCTGCCTGCAAAAACTGCGAGCCACTCAACTCAAAATACTCAATGCGGATTTTGTGTTTCCCTGCCGCCAATAAGGTTTGAGCCATTTTTTTGACGGAGGGATGATCCCCAGTTTGATCAATCATCAGTTCATCATTGAGGTAAAGTTTGGCGCCATTGTCGGCACTGAGGTACAAGGTTTTTGCACCCGTTTCTGCCACCTCAATGTAGCCTTCCAAAACCACTGAAAATAGGTTGTCGCGGTGGCCAATTTCTGCCAAACCCACTTGATTGCTGATGCCCGTTTTCACTGGTGTTAAGGTTTTAAAATCCGGGAGTTTGGTCCAGTCTCCTTCGTAGTAGCTGAACTTGAGTCCTTTTTCCGTTTTTTTGACTTTTTGCGCTGGCTGTGCGGCCATTTTCCGCAAATCCATACTCATTACCCGACTGGCCCGACCATCCTGCGTATACGCGCGAGCTTTTAACACCGTATTTTGCCTAATGATCAATTCTTGCTTGTACAAAGTGCTGTTTAGCGTGGGCTCCGAACCATCCAGAGTGTACCGCACTTGTAATCCTTCAAAAGCAGCCGATAAAGCAACCTTTGTTTGGTCCTGAAACAAGGTAGCAGCCGTGCTAATTTGCGGCGCAGGCGGCTGGATTACACTTGCCGTCTTTCCTTTGGCAGCATCTTTTTGCATTTGAAAGGCATCAAACAAGCGCCCTTCGTGATCGATGGCCTTAAACACCAGGTTGTTTTCAAAAATGGCGAAAGTGCAGTAGTGGTGCACAATTTGTAAGTCCGTCGTAAACCAACTGCGGGTTGGCGCAAATTCTTCCAGGCCACCCCCTGCCCCACCGGAGTTGATGTACACGACCCCATCTTTCATGTTGATCCGGTTTTCCTTGAGAGGCCAGCTGCGCTCGTAGAGGTGCGTATGGCCAAAGAGGCAAAAATCCAGGCCGTAGCGCTCATACAAAGGCACCAGGTTGCGGGCATTGCTTCCACCCAATGCAGACAACTCCTTGGCTGTGTTGCCATGATCATCCGAATCAGAGGAATACGGCGGATGGTGGTGTACAGCAATCTTCCAGGTGGCCGTCGATTTGGACAATTCCCATTCCAACCAGTTGTATTGCTCGGAGCCTTCCTTGAGGTCGCGGTTGGAGTCGATCATGAAAAACTGGGCGTTGCCGTATTTGAAGGTGTAGTAGTATTCCGGGGCAGGTGCCACCATGTACTGGTAATAATAAGGAGCGTCTTGTTCGTGGTTGCCGATGGCAGTATACACAGGTACCCGACTCATCAGAATTTGACCATTCGGGAAAAAATTGTCTACCCAGTCATTTTTATCCATACCCTGATCCACCACATCGCCAGCGTGAACCACAAAATTGGGACGATCCTGCCACAGTTTTTCAGCAATTTTTCCCCAAGCCCAGGGCGTACGGTTGTTGCGTTGGGTGTCGCCAACCAGGCCAAACAAGTATGCGCTACTATCTTTTACTGCTGTTTTAAAAGTATAGACAGGCGATTGAATCTTTTCGCCAGTTTGGGTGACGGTGGTCACTTGCCAGAAATAATTGGTTTCGGGTTTCAGGTTATCGAGCAATACTTCGTGCATCAAGCGGCTACCTTCCAGGCGGGCTTCGCGGTCTAGTACAACTTGGTCAGCTTTGGCCCGCGCTTCACCAAACTGCACCAGGGTACTGGCGGGTTCTTTGGTTTCCCAGAGCACATACATGCCACTTTGGGTGGAAAATTGCAGGTAGGGTTGCACCAAAAATTTGGATTCAGCTGCATTATTTTGCGCTGAAATGAATCCTGTATTCAGTAGGAATAAGAGAAAAAAAAGATATATTCTCATGAGTAGATCATTTAAGCTCCAAAAATACTTTACTCATGTTAAATAAAAGTTGAGTGGAGGTTAATTGTATCCTTATCTGTAAAATCATCACGAAAACCAATTATTTAAAAACTTTTAATTTTATTTTAAATAATTTAACACTTATTTTATCTTTATGCAAAAAAAGAAATGCCTAAAAAGCCATCCAAACCGCATGATGAATTTTTCAAGGCCACTTTTGGTCGTTTGGAAATCGCGCTGGATTATGTGCAGAAGATGCTGCTAGCAGATTTAGTGACGGAATTGGATACCAGTAAGCTGACCCGAGTCAATGGTTCTTTCGTGTCCAAGGCACTACAAGAGTATTTTTCTGACTTGATTTTGTAAAAAACACCGAACTTGCACCAGCACAGGTTCGTGAATTTATAGAGATATTACCCAAAGCACTAAACAAGGCAGCGATGAGTACTTACGAGAAAATAATCGAAGAGGTAAAAAACCAGGCAGACAGCCTCCTAGCTGAGGAGCGGCAACGTACGGCCAAAGAACGCCAGCGCGCAGAGGAAGAACATCAACGTGCAGAGGAAGAACGCCAACGTGCAGAGGAAGAACGTCAACGTGCAATAGCAGCCCTACATCGTGAGGAAGAGGCCTTGCATCGCGAGGAAGAGAAACGTCAACGCCTCAACAGATTGATTTACTATCTCCACGATGCCATGCAGCTTCCTGTATCAAACATCGCAGAAATGATGGGGGTCGAAGCGCAATATGTTCTGGAATTATTGAAGCAAGAGAATGCCGAGGGGTAATTGAGTCACCGCCCTTTCGCTAGGAAATAGAAGGCAATCCCGATCCACGCGCTAAAGCACGTGGCGATTCATTTTCTTCGATTCCAGTAAACAAAATTGCCCTTGGCTTAACCCGGAAACCCAATCACCGTCACCCCATTTCCCCGAAACGAGTTCAAATCCATCAATTCCTGTATCCCCTGTTCCAGCGAAACAACTTTGCCCAACATCCGCTGGGGTTGTATTTTTCCAGTAACAATCATGTCCAACATGCTGGGAAACTGGTGCGCCTGCATGCCGTGACTCCCAATGATTTCCAATTCGTTGCCAATGACTGCTCCCATGGGCAGCGGCGGATTCGCCTGATCACCCGCCAACAAACCCATTTGTACATGACGGCCTCGCTTGCGCAAGCTGAGGATGGAGTTTTTGCAGGTTTCATGGCTGCCCAGGGCATCTACCGAAAGTTGGACGCCCCCCTTGCTGATCTCGCGCACCGCTGCAACTACGTCTGGCGTTTTGCGCGCATTGACCGCAGCCACCGCCCCCAGCGAAAGGGCCAAAGCCAGTTTTTCCTCATCAATGTCCACCGCAATTGGCTGCGCACCAAACGCAGCAGCAATCATAATCGCCGACAAACCCACGCCTCCACAGCCGTACACTGCCACCCATTCTCCGCCGCGAACCCGCCCTTGGGCCGTAACCCCGCGCCAGGCAGTGATGAAGCGACAACCCAAAACAGCAGCCGTGCTAAAATCCATTTCATCCGGCAAGCGCACCAGATTGTGGTCAGCATGATCGATGGCCACGTATTCGGCAAAGGAACCCCAGGCCGTAAAACCCGGCTGAAAATAGTGGTCGCAAATCTGTTGTTGTCCTTGGTGGCATTGTGGACAGTCGCCACATCCAACACAGAAGGGCACGGTGACCCGATCGCCGGGTTTCCATTTTTTCACCCCGGTCCCGATCGCCTCAATTGTTCCGGCCAGTTCGTGGCCCGGCACATGCGGCAGGTGTACATCCGAATCGTGACCTTGCCAGCCGTGCCAATCGCTGCGGCAAATGCCTGTGGCGCGCACACGAATGACCACCGCACCGGGTCGAGGTGTAGGGTCTGGCAGAGTGGCCACTTGGATTGGGCCACGGAATTGTTCAAAGTAAGCAGCAAGCATTGATAATGAATTGTTAAGGAAATCTAAAAGTACTTCATAATGTTCAAAATCACCCAAACAGGTGAGGCAGAGTGTAGCAAAATCCAGAAACATTTGTTCATCAATTCACTAAAAATCAAAATGATGAACACCTATCAATTGGCCAGATTGGCCGCCCTATTTGTGGCTATTTTTAGCTTTTCTGAGCTGTCAATAGCCAATGAAAAATGGACAGTAACCGGCAAGGTAAAAGTAGCCCACCTGATACCTGAATTACAACAAGCCTTTGGACCCAGCAATGGTTTAGCAGGCATTCAGGTTCGCCTTCATGCTCGTTCCAATGTACTGGGGGCCTGGGGAACCTGGAACTCCTGGGGTGTGATCAGGACGGGGTCAGATGGTAGCTTCCGCTTTTCGGAAGAGCATGGCTCTGACCGACGCCAATTCAAGATAGAAATATTGTTTGACTCTGATGCACTGCGCATCAAAGAAGGCCAGGAGACTTCCATTGGCCTGAACAGCCAGGGTTTCCCCATCGATGTCGACATTGACCTGAGTGACAAGGACTGGCACTTGATCCACAACGATGAAGACAAAGGTATACAGGATGGCCGCAAAGCTGGATTAATTGACCTTGGAGATGTGATGATCACTCGTACAGTTGTCAAAAAACACGCGGATATCTGGTTTTTGTACAACAAAATTTTCAGTGAAATGAACAGCTATGGCAATGTTTTTGCTTTTGGCAAAAAAATCACCCTGAAATATCCCATGGGCGTTGGAAGCAATAGTGGCAGTTCCTCATCCTATTGCAATCCCTTGAACAACAACATCTACCTCAAGGAAGACCAATTTAATGCAAATACTGCTACCCATGAGCTGTTTCATGCCTGGGCCTATTTTCATTGTACGGGTGAAGATGGCATGGTCTGGCAACTAGCCAAACACCAAACTACTCATCAGGCTCGTGAGAATACCACCTTTGTTGCTTTTCACGAGGGATTTGCAGAATGGGTGAGTTATAATTAAACTAAAATTTTGTTAATGTAAGGCACAAACCTGTCATTTTGCCTTAGTTTTGGGTTTTTATTGCAGAATGGAGAACCAGGAACCAAAAACGAAGCAAAATTGGCGCGAAATCCGGTGGGTGCTTTGGCAAATATACCGTCGGGTTGCTGCCACCCTGCGGGTAACGCTTACTGTGTTGGCAGTAAGCGTTACTGTTTTATTCCTGCTTTTTCAGATCCCCATCATTCAGGAATGGGTCATCGATGAAGTCACCAAAGCCATTTCCAAAACCACCCATACCCGCACTGAAGTAGGCCATTTCCGCTTGAGTTTTTTCAATCAAGTGGTGCTTAAAGATGTGTACATTGAAGACGACCAAGGCGATACACTGTTGTTTTGCAAAAGCCTGAGTGCCCAAATCAAACTCAGCCCCATCACTTTAATCCGCGAAGGTCTGGTTTTTGAGGAATTGAGCATCGCTGAAGGGCGCTTCAACATTCAAAAAGCGCCGGCTTCAGAAATGAACAACCTGGAGATTTTGTTGCAACGGCTTTTTCCACCTCAACCGGATAGTCCTAAAAAAGAAAAAAAGCCCTTTGCCCTGGCCATCAAAAGGCTGAACCTGGACAAGGTCATCTTTCTGAAAAATGACCTCCATCGGGGGCAAAGGATGGAAATCAACATTTACCGAGGTCGGATCGCCATCGATAAGATGAACCTCCCGGCCAAAACGATCAAAGCCAAATACATTCGATTCAAAGGGGCTAAAGTGCTGATTGATGAGCTGAATTATGGCCCTGGTTATGAGGAGTCCTTGACCGAAATGGAAGAACTGGTGCCTGTGGATACGAGTGCAGCAGATACAACGCGTTGGAAAATCGATGTGGCTGAAATTGATTTCTCCGAGTCTGCTCTTAATGTACACAATTACCGCAAATCGCCTAAAATCAAGGTCGCCCGCGATACCATCGATTTTGCCCACATGGAAGTACGCGACATCGACATCAAAATCCAAAACTTCAAACTCAGCAACGATGTGTTTTCGGGCAACCTGGGCAACATTTCACTCCGTGAAAAAAGCGGATTCGAGTTGTCTCGCTTGGCCGCCAAAGAAGCCATCGTCAGTTCCAAAGAGATTACCCTCAATGGGGCAGCACTCGTCACACCAAACTCCAACATTGGTGACACCATCCAACTGAAATTTGATTCGTTTGACGATTTCGCGGATTTCCCCAATCTGGTGCGGATGGACAATCGTTTCAATGGCGCTCAAATTGCCATGCGCGACATCATGGCCTTTGCTTCAGATTTGACCACGAATCCCTTTTTCCGTAAAAACAAAGAAACGACCCTTTCGCTCGATGGCCGCATTTATGGCCTGGTTAACAACCTGAATGGCCGCAAATTCAGACTGCTGCTGCCCGATGGAACCTTCCTGCAAGGTCGTTTTGATGCCCGCAACCTGGCCGTAAAAGACAACGAATCCATTGAATTGCGGATGGATCAGCTCAGTACCAGCATGCGCACCTTGCGGGATTTGTTGCCCAATTTTAGTTTACCCCGCAATTTTGACAAACTGGGTAAACTGGAATACCGGGGTGATTTCATCGGTTTTTTCAACAGCTTCACCACCATCGGGCAGTTGTCCACCAGTATCGGGAGTGCTGAGCTGAACGTGTCACTCAAAAATACCGAGCGCCCCGAACGTTCCTCTTATTCAGGAACAGTGTTGCTCAATAATTTTGACCTGGGTAAATGGACCGACAACCGCAATTTTGGAAAAATCAGCCTGTTGGCCAAAGTAGGCGAAGGCGATGGGTACGGCCTGGCGGGTAAAAATGCCCGTGCCAAACTCAGTGCCGACATCAAAAGTTTTGAGTTCAAGGGCTACAAGTACACCAACGCCAAAATGCAGGGTGAACTCAAATCCCGTAAATTCGACGGGAACCTGGTCATTGCCGACGACAATATCGACCTGAATTTTACCGGTAAAGTTGACCTTTCCAAAGATGTGCCCGAGTACAACTTCTTCTCCTCCATCAACAAACTCAATTTGCAAAAACTCAATTTTAGCAAAGAGGAGATTGTATTGACCGGCAATGTGGATGTCAACTTCAAAGCCAAAACCCTGGTAGATTTGGTAGGTAAGGCCCAATTCAAAGACTTCGACATCAACAAAGATGATCAAACTTACCACTTCAAGATTGTAGACATTGCCTCTACGCTGGATAGCACGGGAAATCGTAAACTGGACATTGCTTCCGACGTGATGGACGCCCACCTGAATGGCCGATTTGACATCGAAAAAATCCCAGCGGCTTTTCAGCTTTTTATTTATGACAATTTTCCTGGTTTTGCCCAGCGCTTTAAGATGAATAAAATCGACTCCCTACTACGCCCCCAACAATTCAAGTATGACATCAAAATCAAAGATAGTGGCGGGTTGCACGAATTGCTCAACGCCCAGTTGGGTCCGCTGAAAAACTTCACTTTGACTGGCGAGTTTGACAACCTCACTGCAAAATTGATCACAAAACTGGATGCCCCGGAATTTCGCTTTGGGACCATAGCTGCCACCGATTTGGGGTTGCGGATTGACCTTAGCCATGGCCAGGGTTTCATCACCCTCAACACAGCCTCCCTGAGCATCAATGACAAACAAAAACTGCCCAACATTACCTTACAAACCTCGGTGGATCGCGATACGATTGACTTTGGCCTCACCTATGCCGACAAGTCTTCCAAGGTTTTGTCCAAAGTCAACCTCGATGGGCGTTTTTACATCCGTGACAGCAGCACCATGCTGATGCGCCTGAGCAACTCCGATTTGCACCTATTGAACACCAACTGGTCCATCAATCCGCGCAACTCCATCGTTTTTGGCAAAGACTTTATTGATGTACAAGACTTTGTGTTGCAGGACGGAAAAAAAGCCATTCGCCTTGATCGTTTGGGGCGCAAAGGCGTCAAACTGGCCATGAACAACATGGACCTGGGCTTGATCAATGGTTACCTCAATTTTGAGCCAATGGAGTTTGGCGGGCGTTGCAACCTGGAAGCGCGGGTGGAAGACGTGCTCAGTTTAAAAGACCTTAGCTTGTCGCTGGTCAGTGATACCCTTTTCATCAATCAGGACGATTGGGGGCTGATGCGCCTGGATGTAAAAATGAAAGACCGACAGCACCCCTTGGCCGCTTATTTTTCACTCACCAAAGACACTGCCCAGTTGCTCGTGGAAGGGTATTACAACCTGAGCACTTTTGGTGAAAGTACCGAGCAACAAGCCCGCTACTTCGACGCCAACCTCAATATCCATTCTTATCCGCTCAACATTGCCGACTATTTCGTAGGGGATGTTTTTAAAAACCTCTACGGCTATTTTGACACGGACATACACGTCAATGGAGATTTCAGCAAGCCCAACATTTCCGGCAATATGTACCTGATGAAAGGTGGAATGACGGTGGACTACCTCAAAACAAATTACACCTTTGAGCGCGCAAATGTGGAGGTAGATAACTTCCTTTTTGACCTGTCAGGCATGGTTTTGTACGACAAGCGAAAAAACCGTGCCCGCCTGGATGGCGGTATTCGCCACAACCACCTCAAAGATTTTGGCTTCAACGCCAGCTTAAATACCCTCGAACCCTTCCTGGCGCTCGATACCAAAAAAGGCGACAATGAGCAGTTTTACGGTCAGGCCATAGGTATGGGTAAAATCAATTTTTCGGGCTCTTTCCAAAGGCCAGATATTTCCGTCAATGCCGCGGTGGGCGAAGGTTCTCGCCTGGTCATTCCGGTGAGCAACGAACGTAAAGTTGGGCAATTGGATTTCGTCCGTTTTGTAGAAAAAACCCCAAAGGCAGAAAAAACCAAAGATGAGCGGGAGCTTACCGGCGTGGGCATCAACCTCGACATTACGGTACAACGTGGTGCTGAAATGCAGATCATTTTTAACGAGCAGTCGGGCGATGTCATCAAAGGGGCTGGACGGGGTGCTGTACAAATCTCAGTACCTCGGGGTGGCGACTTTAAGATGTTTGGCGAAATTGTGATCGACGAGGGCGAATACCTTTTTACACTCTATAACCTGTTCAACAAAGGCTTCCGAGTCAAAGAAGGGGGTACCCTCACCTGGAATGGCGACCCTTTTGGTGCCATCATCAATCTGGAAGCCGAATACCGCGACCTGAGTGCGTCCGTTTTCAGCTTCATTCAGGAATACCTCGTGGCCGCTTCTGATGAATTAAAAGCCGCTGCCAACTCCAACACCAACATCGATCTGCGCATGAAATTGCGCGGAGACCTGCTCAAACCCACCATCGATTTTGACCTGTCCTTTCCCAACCTACGGGGTGAGCTGCAAAGTTTTGCTGAAAGCAAAATACGCATCCTCAAACAGGATCAAAACGAATTGAACAAACAGGTATCGGGTTTGATCCTCTTTGGTCAATTCCTGCCCGCCGACTTCGCCTTGGGCAACCAGGCCCGCGCCTTTGCGCTCAATTCGGTGAGTGAATTGGTGTCCAATCAGGTGTCCTTGATGGTCACTGAGTTGCTAAAAGACCTGGTTGGCGAAGGGGTGCTTTCTGACATCAACTTCAACGTGCGGCAAGCCCTCACCAGCAGCGGCAACAACGAATTTCAATTCAGCCTCAAACCTTACTTCCTGAAAGATCGTCTTTCGGTACAAGTGGGTGGCAACATCCAAAACAACGTACCAGGCACCGAGGTCAACACCTTTGTGGGTACCGACGTAGTCATCGAATACGCCATCACGCCCGACCGCAACCTCAAACTGCGCATTTTCCAAAAGCTACAACCCGACGTGGGCGGGCGCAGGTTTCAGGTAGGCACAGGCTTGAGTTTTAGAAAGGAGTACGACTCTTTTGCAGATTTTATTCGGAGTTTTAAACGGAAAGCGGGGGAGAAAAAAGTGAAAAGTGAAAAGTGAAAAGTGAAAAGTGAAAAGTGAAAAGAATAATATTTTAGTTTTAAATTTGCATTACATCTTGTTTTTCGCCCTATAAAGTTTGCTTGTATGAATAAGGGTTCATTGAAAACCAAGAGCTATGCTTTTGCCATTCGAATTGTGAAATTGTCACAGTTTCTCCAAACAGAAAAGAAGGAATATACATTGAGCAATCAAGTGCTACGCAGTGGCACAGCGATAGGAGCCTTGTATCGCGAAGCTGAATTCGGTCAAAGCAAAGCTGATTTTGCCAGTAAAATCAGTATTGCATTAAAAGAAGCCAATGAAACAGACTATTGGATTCATCTTTTAAAAGACACTGGCTATTTAGAACAAAAAATCTTTGATAGCCTCATTTCTGATTGCAAAGAATTGATCGCTATGCTAGTATCCTCAATCAAAACCGTAAAAAATTAGGCTGCCGATCCGCTTTTCACTTTTCACTTTTCACTTTTTCGTCATTCTCTGCCGCAACAAATGATCCGCCAGCACCAATGCCGCCATTGATTCTACGATCGGCACTGCCCGAGGCAACACACAGGGATCATGCCGACCACGGCCAGTTACCTCCACACTTTCGCCTTGCACATTGACCGATTCCTGAGCGGGAATGATGGTTGCAACGGGTTTGAATGCTACGCGAAAAGTGATGTCCATGCCATTGGAAATGCCGCCCTGGATGCCACCGGAGTGATTGGTTCGGGTTTTAATTTTGCCATCCTCATGGTAAAAAGCATCGTTGTGCTCCGAGCCACGCATGCTTACTCCAGCAAAACCCGAGCCATATTCAAAACCCTTGCAGGCATTTATGCTGAGCATCGCTTTGCCCAGATCGGCATGGAGTTTGTCAAAAGCTGGCTCACCGAGGCCTACCGGACAACCCTTAATCACCGCACTCACCACGCCACCGATGGTATCCCCATCCTTGCGCACCGCTTTGATCAGGTCGATCATTTGCACGGCCATCTCGGGGTCGGGGCAGCGTACATCGTTGGATTCGGTGAGGTTCAGGTCCAATTCATCGGCACTCTTTTGCAAAATCAGCGGGCCTACCTGGCTGACGTAAGCTTGGATGTTTACCCCATGCTGCGCCAAAAACAATTTGGCGATGGCGCCAGCAGCTACCCGGGCTGCCGTTTCACGTGCGGAAGAGCGGCCGCCGCCCCGGTAATCGCGAACACCGTATTTTTCCTGATAAGTAAAATCTGCGTGGGAAGGGCGGTATTTATCGGCGATGTGGCCGTAATCGTGGGAGCGCTGGTCGTCGTTGGGAATGAGCATACCGATGGGTGTACCGGTGCTTTTTCCTTCAAAAACCCCTGAGAGGATTTGTACCGTATCGCTCTCTTTGCGTTGGGTAACGATGGCCGATTGGCCGGGTTTGCGTCGATCCAATTCCTCCTGGATGAACACTTCATCAATATCCAGTCCCGCTGGACAACCATCGATAATGACCCCAATGGCCTTGCCATGTGATTCTCCAAAGGTACTGATGCGAAAGGCACTGCCAAAAATACTTCCTGCCACTTTGTGTTACTTTATTTGTTTGGATACTGGCGACAAAGATAATTGACGAGTTGATAAAATTGAACCATGCGGCTTTTAATCGCTTCAAGGTTTGGGTTTGTAGCTGATCTTCCGCTCCCATTTTTCCAGCAAAACCCGCTTTTCCTTGCCTTTTTCTACTTCTACCTGGAAGCGTTTTTTTTCAATCCAATTTCCTTGTTCATCATAGCGAAATTCATAGCTACTGTTTTCCTTGGCTGTGGCAATTTTGATCAAGTCTCCCTTTTCATTGTAGGTTTCGCCCTTGGCGGGAAAGGCCGCGGCTTGCTGTGGGTCAAGGACAAAAGTATCTCGGGAAGATTCTTTGCCCAGCATGTTGATTTTTTTGATGACATAGCGGTTTTGATCGGGCAAATACTCCGCTTCTTCAGTGCTGCCCGTGATGTTGTCGTCGTCGTCAAACTTATCTATCACGTAAGGTTGTCCCCGGCCGACGTTTTTGATGCGGGTTTCAAAACGCAGGTAACCATCTTTGCTGAACTCCCGGATGCGCACCAAAAAGCCACGGGTATCATAGATGTAGTTCTCGGTACGACGGTTGTAGGTGCCATCAGCGGCCCAGGTTTCAAAAATGGTGGCCTTTTTGCCCCCTACCGCATTTTGATAAGTGATGGTGTCCTTGGCCCGAAGTTGATCGTTTTCGTATACCGCTTTGAGGATGATTTTTTGTTCCGCATCGTAACGCGCATGGGTGCGGGTCTGCTTTTTGCTTTGCAGATTCTGGTGGGTTTCCTTGATTTCGGTTACAGGGAGTGCGCCTCGAAAATGTTCCTGCTGGTTGAGGTGCAAAGCTTTGCTCAGGTTTTGCGTTTGTGCAGCAAATACATTGAACATTAAAAGTAAACAGATCGATATTGATTTCATGGTCTTCATTAACTAAGGTGTACCTTAAGTGCCTGAGGATTCTTAGGTGGTGAAATAATGTTTTTTTACCACCTAAGAATCCTCAGGCACTTAAGAGTCACCTTAGAAAGTGTTAGTTCCTAAATTATAAGTCCTTTAGCTCAACTGCGGCAGCACCGCCTCAATCTCCGCCCGCTTCGGCTCCTCCCATTCCGGCAGATGCAAATGCGTACCCAACTCTTCCCGCGATTCATCCACGGTAAAGCCCGGTTGCATGGTCGCCATTTCGAACCACATGCCTGCAGAAGGTTTGAAATACACCGAGTGGAAATACTTGCGGTCTCTGAATTCGGTAGGATTCAGACCCAATTCCGCGATCCGTGCTTGCATGGCCATTAGTGCCTCATCATCCGCCACCTTCCAGGCCACGTGGTGTACGGTGCCAATGCCATTGCGACCCTTGTGGCTATAGGCATCGCGGCGCATTTCCAGGTAATGGCCAGCCCCGCCCCCGTTGACGTTGAGGCGGACGCGGTTGTTTTCCTCTGCCGCTACGACCATGTTCATTTCAGCAGTCAAAAAATCAATCATGGACACCCAATGTTCCGGCGCAACCGACAGCATCACGTGGTGGATACCCCGAATGGCAAAATCTGCAGTGATTTCAGGCTCGGAGGGATTCAGCCAGGGGGCACGGGTGTCGCTATCATCTCCCATCAACTCAATTTGCAGCCCCGATGGATCGCGAAACCAAAGGAAAGGCTGCCCAAAACGTTCGCCGTGGGTCAACAAAACGCCGTGTGTATGCAGGCGTTGCTCCCAAAAGGGCAAGGCATCAGTAGGTACGGACAATGTAGTGGTCAGGATCATGCCCGAGCCTTCGGTCCCCTGTTTAACATTGGGTTGGCCTTTGTAAGGAAAGGTGGTAAAAACGGTTCCTGGTGTACCCAATTCATCCGCGTAATAAAAATGGTATACGTGTACATTGTCAAAGTTCACCGTTTTTTTCACCAAACGCATCCCCAGCACGCGGGTATAAAAATCGTAATCCTCCTGTGCGTCGTTTACCGTAGCGGTAACGTGGTGGATTCCCTGAATGAGCTTTTGGGTTTGCATGTATATCCGTGTTTTGTGTGCAAAGTAGGCGGAATTTTTCATAAATTTAGCCGCACTAATCAGAACATAACGCTATGAACGTCGAAGAAGTTTGCGCCTATTGCCTGGCAAAAACAGGGGTGGAAGAAAGTTTCCCTTTTGGTGAAACCACCATGGTGCTTAAAGTAATGGGCAAAATATTTGCCCTGATTCCCTTGGATGTAGATATGCAAACCATCAACCTCAAGTGTGACCCCGAACGCGCCATCGATTTGCGGGAAGAACACCCCGACGACGTTTTACCCGGCTACCACATGAACAAAAAGCATTGGAACACCGTGCATTGTGAAGCTGGGTTGAGCAATAAATTGCTACAGGAGCTGATCGATCATTCGTATCAACTGGTGGTGGAAAGTTTACCGAAGAAGTTGAAGGCGGAATTGGAGGGGTTGGGGTAAAATAGAGAATGGTATGGAGTTTTATGTATCAATAAGTAAAGGTTTATCGGTGGATTCAGCGCAAGATTGTGCTTTACTTCAGAACCCTCAATACCTAAAATTAAGATGGATTGGTTCTAGTTTGGGCATGGCGATAAGCCCCGCTAGGGGCGAAAGATGGGTAGAAAATGGTGATTCTCGGAGTTTCCAAAGTCCCTTTAGGGACGTGATGTGGGCATTGTACGCCTCCAGATACCCACATCACGTCCCTACGGGACTCGGGAAAACATCGGGGCTCTTGTTTTCTACCCATGTTACGCCCCTAACGGGGCTCCCCTTGTGCGACAAAAAAGAGCCAATTCACCTTTTACTAAATGGATATTTTAAACTTAGCGTTCTTTCTTTTGATAAAAATAGTAGTCGACCAAACCTCCCGAAACTGTACTCCCCTTTAGGGGTCGGGGGTTCTCAGGCTACCGTAAAATGTACAAAAACTCCTCCAACCCACTCCCATGAAAATTGACTACCTCATCGTCGGCCAGGGCCTGGCTGGCTCGCTCCTTGCGTATTTTCTAGAAAAAGCTGGTGCATCCATTTACGTCATCGATCCCGACGGTGCTGGTTCCGCTTCCCGGCGCGCTGCCGGTTTGATCAATCCAGTCACCGGGCGCTACTTCGTCAAATCCTGGCGGGTGGACGAACTCATTCCTTTTGCCCGACAAACTTACCGGGAGTTGGAGCAAGTACTCGGCGGCTCGTTTTTCCACGAACGAACCATTCTCCGCGCCCTCACTTCCGCCAAAGAAGAAAACGACTGGCTTGCCCGCGCAGGTGACCCTGGCTATCAGGCCTATATGGGCGACCACGCCGATAAGGAGCCACTCGAACCGCTCCTCTACCCTACCCTCGCCTACGGTCAAACCCTCCAAAGTGCGCAATTGAACGTCAGCGTTTTTTTGGATTTTTTCCAAAAGCAGTTGATGGGAAAAAATCAACTGAGTAAAAACTATTTTCATTACGATGATCTTGTCATTACCCCAGACGGGGTCGTTTATGGCGATATCGAGGCTTCAAAAGTGGTTTTTTGTGAAGGTTATGGCGGGGTCAAAAATCCCTTTTTCAACTATCTCCCCTTCCGTGGTGACAAGGGGGAAGTGCTAATCGTTGAAATTCCCGGCGCGGGTTTTGAGCGCATCGTCAAACAAAACAATACCTTTCTCGCCCCCTTGGGCAATGACCTGTACTGGGTGGGGGCCACCTACGCCTGGCAATTTGCCGACGATCAGCCAACTGAACAGGCGAGAGAGGAGCTTCTGGAGCGTTTAAAAACGGTGGTAAAATTGCCCTTCAAAGTGGTGGATCACTGGGCGGCTATCCGGCCTACGGTGAAGGATCGGCGGCCTTTTTTGGGGCAGCATTCGGAGTTTCCAGCCTTATGGATTTTTAATGGATTGGGTACTAAAGGGGCTTCCTTGGCACCGTTTTGGTCGAGGCATTTGAGTGAGGTGATGCTCGATGGAAAGGCGATGGATGGGGAGGTGGATATTCGACGCTTTAGGTAATGCACTGTCATCCGACCAGTTAAGCCCTGAAAGGGCGACATCTCATTAAGAATGGGTGAAGCCCATTCGACCCAACAGCCCAGATCTATTCACACCACCAGCCCTGAAGGGGCGGCATCATCACACCGCATGATGTCGCCCCTTCAGGGCTTACTAACTTAAGACATTCATTACTCGACCTTGAATGGGTTGTGCCCATTCTTGGCAGATGTCGCCCCTTCAGGGCTGGCCCAGAGGGCATCACATTACGAAGCCTCCGGGGATAAATTCAAAATTTCTACTAAATTTAGTCCTCATTTAATCACCCAAACCTTTCACTAACCTTTTACTAACCATGCTTCGACATCTCGTCAGGGCAACCGCAAGAGTTGCCCCTACAAAATCAACCTGGCTGTTTCACAATTGGGCAACCGCGAGGGTTGCCCCTACGGTGTTGTTCATTTTGATGATGACATTCACTGTCTTTGCCCAAAACCAAGCTGGCGCCTGCTTCAGCGACCATCCCAGCCTCTCGCCCGACGGCAACACCCTGTATTTCACCTATGCTGGCGACATCTGGAAAGTGCCCAGCGCTGGTGGCCTCGCTACCCGCCTCACTGCAATGGAAGGCGATGAACGTTTTCCCCGCCCCTCGCCCGATGGCAAATGGCTGGCATTCAGCGCCCAGCAATACGGCAATACCGATGTCTACCTGCTGCCCCTGGAAGGTGGCGAAATCCGCCAATTGACTTACCACGACGCCAATGACTTGGTCAGCTCCTGGTCTTGGGACAGTGGCTTTATCTATTTCACTTCTTCGCGCTACAATCGCTTCAGTGGCTACAAGGTTTCGATTGAAGGCGGCACGCCGATGCGTTTGTTTCCCCATTACCACCACACCGTCAACGACATTGCCGAACACCCACGTGGGGGCGAAATTTTCTTCAACGAATCCTGGGAAAGTTTCACGGCCATGACCCGCAAGGGTTACAAGGGGGATCACAATCCTGAGATCCAATCCTACAATCCCCGCTCGGGTGAGTTCAAACAATACACCAATTGGGCAGGCAAGGATTTTGGCGTAACCTTCGATCGCCAGGGCAATTTTTATTTCATTTCCGATGAGGCCAATGGCGAATACAACCTGTACACCCTGGAAAAAGACCGCAAAGTGAAGTTGACCGACTTCAACACTTCGATCTGGTACCCGCAGGTGAGTGCCAATGGAGAAAAAGTGGCTTTCCGCCGCGATTACCAAATCCAGGTGTACGATGTCAAGAAAAAGCGGGCGGAAACCGTTGCCATCCGCATTCCCCAAAACGTGACCCTGGATCAGTTGCAGGATTTCAATGTTAAGGGCAACATTACCGCCTTCAACGTGTCTGATGATGGTAAAAAGATGGCCTTCATTGCCCGTGGTCAGGTCTTTGTGTCGGATGTCAAGGGTAAATTCATCCAACACTTGCCCACCCGGTCCGAGGGACGTGCATTAGAGATTCATTGGTTGAAAGACAACAAAACCTTACTCTTTACCCAAACCGTTGGGGGTTATCAAAACTGGTTTACCCTGCCTGCGGATGGAAGCGGGGTTGAAAAACAAATCACCCAGGACCAGCACAACAACCGCAACTTAACCTTCAATAGCGACAAAACCAAAGCGGTGTACATCGCCGGGCGGCAGGAAATGCGCCTGCTGGATTTGAGTACCATGGCCAGCAGCAGTTTGCTCAAAGATGAGTTTTGGGACATTGGCAGCGATGAGCCCCATTTTGGTCCCGATGACAAACACATCCTCTACACCGCCTACCGCAATTTTGAACGCGACATTTTTGTGTACAACCTGGATACCAAAAAAATCCAAAACCTGACCAATACAGGCATAACTGAAGCGGCACCGCGCTGGTCTCCGGATGGTAAAAGCATTTATTTCAACGGCAACCTGACCCAGCCCTCCTACCCTTTTGGTTTGGGCGATGCCGATCTATACAGCATGTCGCTGCGGGCTTACGATCCGCCCTATCGTTCGGATAAGGTGAAGGAATTGTTCAAGGAGGAAGAGAAAAAAACGGATAAACCCGCCGCCAAAGATTCTACCGCCAAAAAGACTCCGATCCAGATCGATGAAGCCTACTTGAGCGAACGCATCCAACAACTTGGGCCAACTTTGGGCAATCAGTCTGCACCTTATGTGATCCAAGTTGGTGAAAAAACCACCCTGCTGTTTGCCTCCAACCACGACGAGGGCAAGCCCAATTTGTGGAAACTAGTACTCGAACCCTTCGAACGGCCCAAAACGGAGATGATTCAAGGCGCCACCGGGTTTGGCTTTGAAATCAGTGTAGCCAAAAACCAGTACTCTATATTAATAGGTGGCAACATTGCTACGCTCAACGTTGATGGCAACAAAACCGAAACCATCGCCATGGACTACACCTTCCGCAAAAAGCTCTCCGCCGAGTTTGAGCAGATGTTTTACGAAGCATGGGCCAACATCGAGCAGAACTTTTACGACGAAACCTTTCACGGCAAAAACTGGAAGGCCATCCGGGATCGTTACGCAGCTTTTTTACCCCAGCTCAATACGCGTAGTGATTTGCGGCTCTTGTTGGGCGAGATGCTGGGCGAGTTGAATGCTTCCCACCTGGGCTTCAACTCCAGTGGCAGCGAGGAAGAGATTTTTTACAAAGGCCGCAGTGCAGGTACCGGCATCCTTTTTGCCAATGATGACCCTTACCGAGTGGAGCGGGTTGTGGCGCGCAGCCCCGCCGACCGCACCGACAAAGACATTCGTCCCGGTGATCGTTTGATCAAAGTAAATGGCACCACGATAGTGCCCCGCAACAACCGCGAGCAATACCTCATCCAACCTTCCTTGGACGAAGAAATCAGCCTGACCTTTATGCGGGGCCAAGCCGAGCATAGCGTCAAAATTCACCCGACCAGTACTTTTGTCATCAACGACTTGTTGTACGACGAATGGGAAGCGGGTTGCCAAAAACGGGTTGACGAGCGCAGCAGCAAAAAAATTGCTTACGTACACATGAAGGACATGGGCGGTGGCGCACTGGATCACTTCCTCAAACAAATGGTGAGTGAAGGTTGGCAACGCGATGCCCTGATCCTGGACTTGCGTTACAACACCGGGGGCAATGTACACGATAAGGTACTGCAATTTCTTTCGCAAAAACCTTATCTACAGTGGAAATACCGCGAAGGGCAACTGTCACCTCAGCCGAACTTCACCCCTGCGGCCAAACCCATCGTGTTGTTGGTGAATGAACCAAGCCTAAGCGATGCCGAAATGACTACCGAAGGGTTCAAACGCCTCAAGCTCGGGACCGTAGTGGGTACTGAAACTTACCGCTGGATCATTTTCACCAGTGGCAAAGGTTTGGTCGACGGCTCTTTTTACCGCTTGCCCTCCTGGGGTTGTTATTCCTTGGATGGGAAGGACCTGGAAATCACGGGAGTTAAACCAGATGTTTACGTGAAAAACACATTTAAAGATCGCCTCGAAGGAAAAGACCCTCAATTAGATAAAGCAATAGATTTAATTTTAGAAAAACTAAAATAAAGGGTTAAAACCCGTTTTTCATTGCTTAAGACTGCCGAGGCTTTTGTGCTCGGCAGTCTTTTTTTTTACACAATACAATTTAACTCAATTGAAATCCTCTGTTTTATTCCAGGATTTACTAAATTCACAAAATTTTCTTTTTTTATTAAATTTTTTTCAAAATCTATAAAAGTATTCTCTACATTTATCGCGAATTCTCCTAATTCTTTAATAACCTATCAAACACGGCAGAACACATGAAAAAAACCAATTTACGCAACTTGCTAATACTCTTTTTATGTATGGCAGGAGCGTGTCTCTCACCAGGTGCTTTTGCACAAACCAAAATCTCTGGTAAAGTGATTGACAAGGATAGCGGACCGCTCATCGGCGTAAGTATCCTGGTTAAAAACACCACCACAGGTACGGTTACTGACATTGACGGCGGTTTTACTTTAAATGCACCAGATGCAAACGCTACACTAGTTTTATCCTACACCGGCTACGCCACGCAAGAAATAGCCCTTGCTGGTCGCACAAATCTTGACGTCACTATGACCGTCGACAACCTACTGCTCAGTGAAGTAGTAGTTGTAGGTTATGGTGTACAAAAAAAGGAAACCGTAACTGGAGCAGTATCCAGTGTAAAAGGTTCCGACTTGGTTAAATCTCCCGCTGTCAACGTTTCCAACTCTATTGCTGGCCGCATGGCCGGGGTAGTAGCAGTAAACCGCAGTGGTGAGCCTGGTTACGATGGTTCCGGTATCCGCATTCGGGGTTCCAACACCCTGAACAACAACGATGCCTTGATCGTAATCGATGGTATTCCTGCTCGTGCAGGGGGCTTGGATCGTTTGAACCCCAACGATATCGAAAAAATTTCGGTATTGAAGGATGCATCAGCAGCCATCTATGGCTCTCGTGCAGCCAACGGGGTTATCCTGATCACCACCAAACGGGGG
This sequence comes from Saprospiraceae bacterium, assembly GCA_027486765.1. Taxonomy (GTDB): domain Bacteria; phylum Bacteroidota; class Bacteroidia; order Chitinophagales; family Saprospiraceae; genus Haliscomenobacter. The sequence goes on along the minus strand of JAIXOO010000026.1, from coordinate 36,550 downwards.
CAAATCAGCAAGCCTGAATTGTCCTATTCTTTCAACCAAGGGTATACCCAGCCCACTCAACTACCCAAAGTGGCTGATGCGGCACAGTACACCGAAATGTTGAACGATTTGGACATTTACGGTTTGCCAGCCAGCGAATGGGCTGCGGCAACTACTGCTTACAAAACTGCTGGTACTTACACTCGTCCGAATGGTCAGGTGCGCAAAGCACCATTCCAACCAGAAGACTTTCAAAAGTACCGCGATGGTTCTGATCCTTGGGGCCACCCCAATACCGATTGGTATGCAGCGACCCTCAAGGAATGGTCACCTCAACAGCGCCACAACCTGCAAATGACCGGGGGTACTGAGAACCTCAAATACCTCGCGTCTTTGGGCTACCAGAATCAGGATGGGGTGTACATCAACTCTGCTACTGGTTACAAGCAGTACGACCTGCGCATCAACCTGGACGCCAAAATCAATGAGTTCATCAATGTGAATTTTGGGATATTGGGCCGTCAGGAATACCGCTTCTTCCCTACTCGGGGAGCAGGCGCCATCTTCCGGATGTTGATCCGGGGCAAACCACAACAGCCAGCTTACTGGCCTGACGGACGCCCTGGTCCAGACATCGAGAACGGTGAAAACCCCGTGGTTATCACGACCAATCAAACGGGTTATGACCAAGATAAGCGTGACTATTTTCAGAGCAATGGTACCTTGGACATCAAAATCCCCGGCATCAAAGGTTTGAAATTTTCGGGTACTGCGGCTATTGACAAACTCAATACCAACCGCAAAGTTTGGCAAACACCATGGACTTTGTATGAGCGTGGCACCGGTTTTGAAGCCGATGGGGTTACACCTAAGTTGGTTGCAGCCAAACGTGGTCCAGCCGAACCAAACCTGAACCTGTTCAACAGCACTCAGTTGAACGTACTGTTGGGCGGGGTTTTGACTTATGAAAAAACCTTTGGTGACCACAACCTGACCGTTTTGGCGGGAACCAACCGCGAAACCATCGAAGGTACCAACTTCAACGCTTTCCGTCGTTTCTTCATTTCCCCAGCACTTGATCAGTTATTTGCAGGTGGCGATTTGGAAAAAAACAATGGCGGTGGTGCTTTTACCCGTGCACGTTTGAACTACTTTGGCCGGGTTGCTTACAACTTCAAGGAAAAATACCTCCTGGAGTTCCTATGGCGTTATGATGGCTCAGATATCTTCCCTGAAGAAACTCGTTATGGCTTCTTCCCTGGCGTGATGGGTGGTTGGGTCGTATCTTCAGAAAAATTCATGGATGCCATCCCTGCAATCAACTACCTGAAAGTGAGAGGATCCTGGGGTCAGATGGGTAACGACCAAATCGCTACTTACCAGTACCTTTCTACCTATGGCTTCAGAAGTTACATTTTGGGCAATGTGGAAACCAAAACCTTGTTTGAAGCACGTATCCCCAACGACCTGATCACTTGGGAAGTTGCGACCAATGCCAACATTGGTTTGGAAGGATCGATTTTGAACGACAAGGTGACCTTTGAATTTGACTACTTCAACAACAAGCGGACCAACATCTTGTGGACCAAAAACGCATCCGTGCCTCAGTCCACTGGTTTGACCCTGCCAGCCCAAAACATCGGCGAAGTAGAGAACAAAGGTTTTGACGCCTTGATTGGCTACCGCACCAATATCGGCAAACTGAAGTTGAATGTAAGTGTAAACGGGGGTTATGCCAAGAACAAAATCCTGTTCTGGGACGAAGCTCCTGGTGCTCCAGAATGGCAACGCACCACTGGCCGCCCAATGTTTACCGAGCAAGTTTACCAGTATGATGGTGTATTCGCGACTCAGGCAGAAATCGATGCTGAAACCATCAATTACAAAGCCATCGTCAACACCCTGCGTCCTGGTGACATGAAGTACAAAGACTTCAACGGTGACGGAAAAATCACTCCTGACGACCGTGTACGTACCGACTTCAACAACACGCCAACCTTCCAAGGTGGTTTGAGTGTAATTGCCAGCTATGGAGGCTTTGATTTGAACATCCTTTTCCAAGGTTCAGCAGGTGCTAAGCAGTACGTGAGCCCCGGTGAAATGGGCAACATCGGTAACTATCTGCTGAGTATGTATACTGATCGTTGGACGGTGGAAAACCCCAGCAGTGTACACCCACGGATTGCCAATCGTAGTGACCAGTATTTTTCTGGTGGCAACGATTATTGGTTCAGAAGTACCGATTACATCCGTTTGAAAAACGTCGAAATTGGTTATGCACTTCCTGAAAACATCATCAAAAAAGCAGGTATAACTAGCTTCCGAGTTTATTTGAATGGTTTGAACCTCTTTACCCTTTCCGATTTCGATGCGTTTGACCCAGAATCTAGCAGTGCTACTGGCCAGTTTTACCCACAACAGCGGGTAATCAATGGTGGTTTAACGGTTACATTCTAACACCCATAAAAATCAATAAAACGATGAGAAACATCATTATAGGATTAATTGCAGTTTTGTTCATCAACAGTTGTAATGACGACTTCGTCAATACACAACCCTTGGACCAGCTCGCCCAAACTGCGGTTTGGACGGACGGGGCTTTGGCGGAAGCCTTTGTTTCAGAAATTTACGCCGGATTAGGCAATGGTGGTTTCGACGAACAAATGAACGCTTCGTTGACCGATGAAACCATCTTCACCCACCCTGGCCGTAACATCACGACCATTACCGAGTCACGTTCCAACCCAGCCGATCCAGGTTGGATCAATGGCACTTTGAGCTGGGGGAACATGTACTTGCGCATCCGTGCTGCAAACCTGGCACTGAGCAACCTGGAAGCACCCCAATTCAACAACCCTACCCTGGTAGATCGTTTGAAAGGTGAAGCCAAGTTCATGCGGGCTTATTACTACCAGCAATTGCTCCGCTACTTCGGTGGCGTTCCAATTGTGGACAAGCCTTACCTATTGAGTGATACTGACTTTTTATCTGAGAGAGCTTCTTATGAAGCAGTGGTCAATTTCATCGTCAAAGATTGTGACGAAGCTGCAGCTTTGTTGGACGGAAAAACGCTGGTAGCGGGTCGTGCAACCAAAGCAGCTGCACTGGCGTTGAAGTCTCGGGTGTTGTTGTACGCAGCTAGTGACCTGCACGACATTCCAACTGCCAAAGCAAAATCAAGTGTAATTGCTGCCTATGCCAAGCCTGAATTGATTGGCTACGTGAGTGGTGACCGCAAAGCCCGTTGGGAAAAAGCCCGCGATGCGGCCAAAGCGGTAGTGGATCTGCCAGGTTTTGGCTTCCAACTCGGTTTGTCTGCTCCAGCCGCACAGGCCGATGCGGTGAACAATTACAGAAACGCCTCTTTGTCTCAAAACGGTGGCGAAAAGGAATTGATCCTGGCGCGTTATTTCATCAATGCCAAACAGGAAGGTGGCGGCCGTCAAGGTCTGTTCAATGGTCCTAACGGTTACCACAACTGGGCGGGTAACACCCCCATTCAGCTGATGATCGACGATTACGAAATGATGGATGGCAGCAAATTTGATTGGACCAACCCAACCCATGCTGCTGCTCCTTACACCAATCGTGACCCACGTTTCTACGCTTCAATCCTGTACGATGGTGCAAACTGGAAGCCTCGTACTTCCGATGTAGCCTCAAAAGATCCGGCCAACCAAATTCAAACGGGTACTTACGAAGTAATGAATGGTTCCAGCAAAGTGCCACACTTTGGTTTGGACACCCGTAAGAGCACCGTGGAAGACTGGAATGGCAGCTACACTGGCTATTATGTGCGCAAGTTCATTGATCCAAACCCAGCGATTGTTGACCAGAACACCTGGCAACAAATTCCTTGGCCTACTTTGCGCTACACCGAAGCCATCTTCAACTACGCTGAGGCTTTGATTGAATTGGGTGACGACGCTACTGCCCGTACCTGGCTCAACAAGATTCGTTTCCGCGCAGGTATGCCTGCACTGACTGAATCAGGTGATGCACTCAAGCAACGCATGCGCAACGAAAAGCGCATCGAAATGTACATGGAAGAGCAGCGCTACCACGATACCCGCCGCTGGATGATTGCGCCTACGACCCTGGGTCGCAAAGCCAATGGCATCAACATCAATGGTACCCTCAAGCCGGGTAAAAACGTTGCACTGTACAAGTACGATCCAACGAACTACGACTATACTTACAAGGTGTTCGAGATCGACCCAGGTAAGGAAAACCGGGCATGGTTGGACAAACAGTACTATCTGCCGATCCATCGCGATGAGATCAACCGGAACAATAAACTGGTGCAAAACCCAGGGTATTAATCCTGAAGTTTTTCAACTAGTGTAAATGCAAGGGGCGCAAGAGAACGAACAGTCTTTTGTGCCCCTTTGCTTTGCTTTTAGGGCCTTTATGCTAAATTTGTGCCTACCACTATACCTTTTGAAACAATGCCAACAATGAGCGCCATCTATACCTATTTGAAAGTAAGTGCTTTCCTCTTTCTCCTTTTGTTCTTTTTGCAATGCAAAAAAACTGCTGCCCCCGGGAATGCTCCCGCTGACGCCCTTTTTACCCTGCTCGATCCCACCAAAACGGGCGTCGATTTCCAAAACGTCATCACCGAAGGTCTCAATACCAACGTCCTGATGTACGAATACTTTTACAACGGTGGCGGCGTAGCCGTAGGGGATCTCAACAACGATGGCCTCGACGACTTGTATTTCACCAGCAACATGCAGTCCAATCGCCTTTACTTGAACAAAGGCAAGATGGTTTTTGAAGACATCACTGTCGCTGCCGGGGTGACGGGCCGAGATGGCCCCTGGAAAACTGGAACCACCATGGCCGATGTCAATGGTGATGGCCTGCTGGACATCTACGTTAGTTATTCCGGGAGTTTATCCCCCGAAAAACGGGCCAATCAGTTGTTCATCAACCAAGGTGTGGCCACCAATGGTCAGCCCAGTTTTGTAGAAAAAGCCGCCGAATATGGCCTCAATAGCCCCGCCACCAGCACCCAGGCTGCCTTTTTTGACTACGACAAGGATGGCGACTTGGATATGTTTTTGCTCAACCACAATCCTCGCTCGCTCCCGGTGCTGGATGAGGCCACCACCGCCGAAATCCTCAAAGTGGACGACCCTGAAAATGGCATGCGCCTGTTTCGCCAGGATAAAGGCCCGAATGGGCAACCTTTATTTCAAGACATTACCCAACAAGCCGGACTGCTCAGTTCTGCTCTTTCTTACGGCCTGGGTGCCGCTATGGCCGACTACAACGGCGATGGCTGGATCGACATGTACATCTCCAACGATTACACCATTCCCGACTTTTTGTACCTCAATAACCAGCGAGGTGGTTTTGTCAATCAAATCAACAGCAGTATCGGGCATACTTCCCACTTCTCGATGGGTAGCGACGCCGCCGATGTCAACAACGACGGTCTGGTGGACATTTTCACCCTCGACATGTTGCCCGAAGACAATCGCCGCCAGAAACTCCTGATGGCTCCCGACAACTACGAAAAATTTGACTTCAACCTCCGCGTAGGCTTTGGTCACCAATACATGCGCAACATGCTCCAAATCAACCAGGGACTGGTCAATGGCGCTTTGACATTTTCTGAAATGGGGCAATTGGCAGGTATTTCCAGTACCGACTGGAGCTGGGCCGCCCTTTTTGCCGATTACGACAATGATGGTTGGAAAGACCTCTACATCACCAACGGCTACCTGCGCGACTACACCAACCTCGACTTCCTGAAATACATGGGCGACTACGTCCAAAACAACCAGGGCAATATCCAGCGCCAGAATGTGTTGGAACTGGTACAACAAATCCCGGCTTCCAATCTCAGCAACTATATCTTCAAAAACAAGGATGGACTGAGTTTTGAAAACCAGAGCCAGGCTTGGGGCATCGCCCAGCCCTCCAACAGCAATGGTGCCGCCTACTCCGATTTGGACAATGATGGCGACCTGGATCTGGTGGTGAACAACATCAATTTGGCGGCGGCCATCTATCAAAACGAAGCGGATAAACGTTTTAAACACCATTACCTCAAGGTTAAACTGGAAGGCGATGGGCAAAATAAACTGGGCCTGGGTGCCAAAGTGACGATTTTCCAAGGTGATAAAATGCAGTACCTGGAACAAATGCCAACCCGCGGGTATCAATCCAGTGTCACGCCTGTTTTGCATTTTGGATTGGGACAAAGTAGCTCCATCGATAGCCTCAAAATCACCTGGCTGAGTGGCAAAACCGAAGTGTTGCGCCAGGTAAAAACGGATCAACAATTGACTTTGAGCGAAAAAAATGCAGGCACCCAAGCTTCAAAAACACCAACCAGTCCGGCCATTTTTAAAGAAGTAGCCAGTCCAATCGCTTACTCCTCCCCCACCAATGCCCTCAATGATTTTAAACGCCAACCTCTGCTCAGCAACCCCCTTTCGCAAGTTGGGCCATGTATGACCAAAGGTGATGCAAATGGCGACGGCTTAGAAGACGTGTACGTTGGAGGTGGCAGTGGCCAAGCGGGAGCTCTATTTTTGCAAAATAAAAATGGCTCGTTCACACGTAAAAATCAGGCCGCTTTTGACGCTGACAAAGCCAGCGACGATGCCGATGCCCTGTTCTTCGACGCCAATGGCGATGGGTCAGCAGACTTGTACGTGTGCAGCGGAGGTTACGCCAACTTCCTGCCCGACGACGCAGCCTTGCAAGACCGCCTGTACCTGAACGATGGCAAAGGCAATTTCAGCAAAAGTGCCAATGCTCTGCCCAAGATGTTGGTCAGCAAAAGTTGTGTCCGTGCAGCAGACGTGAATGGCGACGGGAAACTGGATTTGTTTGTCGGTGGTCGGGTGGTGCCCGGGCGTTATCCCGAAATCCCACGCAGCTACCTCCTGATCAACGATGGCAAGGGTCAATTTAAAGACCAAACCAGCAGCCTCGCTCCTACCCTGGCGACCATTGGCCTGGTCAGCGACGCCGTCTGGCACGATTTGAATGGGGATAAAAAAGTGGAATTGATCCTGGTTGGTGAGTTTATGCCGATCACGGTTTGGGGTCAAAAAAGTGGAAAATGGTCCGATGTGACAAGTGATTATTTTGACAAAAAATACGCGGGTTGTTGGAATAAACTGCTCCTCGAAGACTTAACTGGCGATGGAAAAATGGATCTGCTGGTCGGAAACCTGGGGCAAAACTCCCAGCTCAAAGCCAGTGAGCAGGAACCCGCAGAGTTGTATTTCAAAGATTTTGACGACAATGGCGCCGTGGATCCCATCCTCTGTTTTTTCAAACAGGGCAAAAGTTATCCTTACGTCACCCGTGATGAGCTGTTGGATCAAATGAGCATCATGCGGGGGCGTTTCCCGGATTACAAAAGTTACTCAGATGCAACTTTGAAGGAAGTTTTCACTGCTGAGGAGTTGAAAGGTGCCACCCGTTTGGAAGCCAATTTCCTCAAAACGGCCTTGTTTGTTGCTGATGCCAAAGGTAAATTTCAGGAAAAAGAGTTGCCCTTAGAAGTACAGGCTTCCCCTATTTTTGCCATCAGCAGCCTGGATTTTGATCAAGATGGGAAAAAGGATTTGTTCCTGGGAGGAAACATCAGCAAGGCGCGTTTGAAGTTTGGTAAATACGATGCGAATTATGGCTTGATCTTGCGGGGTGATGGAAAAGGCACCTTCAGCACAGTTCCACAAAAACAGGCGGGTTTGCGGCTGATTGGGGATGTAAGGAGTGTGTTGCTGGTGCAGAACAAGATGGTAATTGGGGTAAACCAGCAGGGAGTTAAGGCGTATCAGTTTTGATGATTAGTAAGCTTTTTTAGTCGTTGAATGTGCTAGTTTATGTTTGTTCCAGAACGGCTGGATAATTGGAATCAATTGATTCTATTTCCCCCAATGCGAGCCCCGCTAGGGGCGTGATATGGGTAGAATTACAGGCCCAACGTTTTTCCGAGTCCCGTAGGGACGTGATATGGGTATCAAAATCGATACAATACCCACATTTCGTCCCTACGGGACTCGAAAAATCCTGGGTTTCTCGCAATATGCTACCCATATTTCGCCCCTAGCGGGGCTCGCGTTGCGCAAAATGGAAGCAATCGACCACGCCTTCAGGGGTCTGGGTTATAAAAAAACAGCACACATAGGCATTCAGCGCATGAAATTTCTATAAACAATTCACCACTCATGCGGAAGTACATTTATAGTTGCATATTGCTTTTTAGCTTATTTGCTTGTAAGGAAAAGGCACCAATTAGCCCCGAAATCAGCGCCAAAGACATCTCCAAAGTTATTACCCAAATGACCGACGTGATGATCCACGACGTGAGCAATCCACCGCTGGCCGCGCGTTTTTTTTCGTATACCTGTCTGGCAGCCTACGAGGTCATCTCCTTGCACGAAGCGGAATTCCCTTCCATGCACGGCAAATTGAACGATTTTCCAAAAATCGAAAAGCCAAACATTACTGGCGAATATGACTTCCAACTGGCGGCCACCCTGGCCATGTACGAAACCGCCAAAAAGCTCCAACCCTCCGGCCCAAGGCTGGATACGCTAGAAAAAAAATGGCTAGACTCCCTAAAAATAGCAGGCGTTGACCCTATTCAACTGGACAATGCCCTTGCTTTTGCCCAAGCCATCAGCGCCCAAATCCTGGCTTATGCCAAAGCCGATCGTTACAACCGCATCAGCAATTATCCGCGTTATACGCCATTGGGCACGGAAGGTTCCTGGTACCCCACGCCACCGGGGTATTTTGCGCCAGTGGAGCCCAATTTCAATACCATCCGCCCCTTTACCCTGGACTCAGCGGCGCAATTTAAACCCGCAGCTCCTGAGCCTTTTTCAAGTGATAAAAAATCTGGTTTTTACGCTCAAATGCAAGAAGTGTATGCCCAGGATTTGACCGCAGCGCAACAGGAAATCGCCGCCTTTTGGGATTGCAACCCCTTTGCCTTACAAGACAACGGGCACTTGATGGTGGGCATGAAAAAAATCTCCCCAGGTGCGCACTGGATGGGCATTGCGGGTATTGCTTGCCAACAAAATAAGGCGAGTGTAGCCAAAACCATTCAGGTCTACACCACGGTAGCCATCGGCCTAATGGACGGCTTCTACTGCTGCTGGGATGAAAAATACCGCAGCAACCGCATTCGCCCGGAAACGGCCATCCGCAAGTACATCGATCCAAAATGGAAACCATTTTTGCAAACCCCGCCGTTCCCGGAATACCTCAGTGGGCACTCCACCATTTCTTCGGCGGCGGCGACCATTTTGACCCATTTTTTTGGTGACAATTTTGCCTATACGGATACGGTGGAAGAGCGCTTTGGCTTAAAAAAGCGGTCTTTTGCTTCCTTCAAACAGGCGGCGGCTGAGGCGGGGATTTCCAGGTTGTATGGGGGGATTCACTTCATGGACGCGATTACGAATGGGCAGAAACAAGGGGAGAAAGTGGGGGAATTGGTGATTGAGAAGACTACTTCCCTGTGATTGTACTGAACGCCAAAAACTCTTAGGTGCCCCCTTAGGTGAACTAAGGTGTCTAAGGTGTCTAAGGTGGTGAACATTAGCCCTGCTCCGCAGGGCATTTTTTATTTTCACCACCTAAGACACCTTAGTACACCTTAGGGGTTCACCTAAGAAATTATATTAATGTTTTAATAAGACTCAATTAGGTACCACCGTGAAAACCACCTTCTCCTACATCGGCAAAACCGCCGACAAATACCTCGAAGAGGGCTGCAGCATTTACGAACGCCGCCTGAAGCACTATTTGTCTTATGAAACCGTGCTGATTCCCGACATCAAAAACGGTGGCAAACTCGATCCAGAACAACTCAAAATCAAAGAAGGGGAGCAAATTCTCCAGCGCCTCAAAAATGACGACTGCCTCATTTTGCTCGATGAACGAGGCAAGCAGTACAGCTCCGAGCAATTTGCTGCCAACATGGATCAATGGTTTCAAGCCCCCTACAAACGCCTCGTTTTTCAGGTGGGTGGGGCTTTTGGTTTTTCCGAAGCGGTGTACCAACGAGCCAATTATAAACTTTCCCTGTCCGCTATGACCTTCTCCCACCAGATGATTCGTTTGTTTTTTTTAGAGCAACTGTACCGCGCGATGACTATCTTGCGCAATGAACCATATCACAACAGTTAACTGCAATGGAGCAATTGAACTTTACCTTGGCCTTGTTGGTGCTGACCGGCCTGGTTTCCTGGCAAGCCTTTAGTCGGCCTGACATGTACCAAAAGCTCATGTTTATTCCCTACGACATGAAGCGGCAAAACGATTATTTCCGTTTCCTCACTCACGGAATGGTACACGTGGATGTCAATCACTTGTTGTTTAACCTGATCACTTTGTGGATGTTTGGAGTGGGCATAGAATACTATTTCAAGGCTTATTTCGGTCCTCAGGTTGGTATTATTTTGTATATTCTGTTGTATTTCAGTGGCATCGTACTATCGGCCTTGCCCGATTACTTCCGGCACCAAGACAATCCGGGTTACCGGGCCGTAGGGGCTTCGGGAGGGGTATCCGCGGTGGTTTTTGGCTATATCTTTATGAACCCCTGGGATCGGGTGTTTTGGATCATTCCGGCAGGTATTTACGGTGTGCTCTACCTGGCCTACTCCGCTTACATGGATCGTTATGGCAATGACAACATTGGACACAGTGCGCATTTTTGGGGTGGACTCTACGGGGTTATTTTTGTGTACAGCCTACTGAAATTAACGCGACCTGAGGTTTTGAGCATTATTTTTCAAAGTTATTTTACATTTTAAATATGTTCTTCTTCCTATCCAAAGCCTTATTGTTTTTGATTCGCCCGATGTTCTGGGTGCTGGTGTTGGCCTTTCTGGCTTTCATCAGCAAACGAGCAGCCCGGCGGCGGCGTTATGCGTTGATCATGCTGTTGTTTTTGATTTTTTTCAGCAACAAGGGTTTGTATGAAGCAGTCTGTGGCTTATGGGAGTTGCCGCCGCAAAAATTAACCCAATCTTATGATATTGGGATTTTGTTGGGAGGCTACAGCAATTCCAATGGTTACCCCCAGGACGGGCGGCATCACTTCAATGCCAGTGTAAATCGACTTACCCAAACACTGGAATTGTACCAGCAAGGCAAAATCAAGAATATTTTGCTCACAGGAGGTTCTTCGAACATCATTACTAAAGGCAAGTTGGAATCACAGGAAGTGGTTGATTTTGTAGAAGACATGGGGATCGATCGCAAGGTAGTCATCGTGGAACCTCAAGCCCGCAATACCTGGGAAAATGCGCTGAACTCTGCAAAAATCATCAAAGAGAAATACCCACAAGCAACTTGTGTCTTGATCACCTCAGCCTGGCACATGCGGCGAGCTCAGGCTTGTTTCCGCAAGGCTGGTTTGGAGTTTGACTATTACTGCACCGATTACAAAAGAACCAACTTGGGCGGCTGGGCCTGGGTTCAGTTTGAACCGGGTGTATTGAGCGATTGGGAAGGGTTATTCAAGGAATGGTTGGGGATGTTGGTGTATGCGATGAAGGGCTACGTTTAAAGTGAAAAGCGAAAAGTGAAAAGCGAAAAGTGAAAAGTGAATAGCGAAAAGTGAATAGCAGGAGATGAATCAGGTAACTGAGGACGAAATCAAGAAGGAGGTACTGAAGTTTTTGCGGGGATATTACAAGAGTCGCCCGCGGGCTAGTGATATTGAAGTCAGTTCAGACTTGCGCGGAGTTGGGGGGATTGTGGCCGATGGATTTTTGGCTTTTAAAGAGGAAGATGGCCGTAATTTTATCATCACTTTCGAAGCTACGGATTACCATCGGCGCGATGAACTGCGTTTTACCATTCTCAAACAGTTGATTTATTGGGATGCTGCGGCGATGGCCTACCTGACGGTCGCTTTGTTGTTTATTCTGGCCCATGTCCAAAAATGGCTGGCTTTGTTGCCGCACTACTTTTGGGGAGGTGTACTACTCCTACAAGTTTTGATTTTTTCCTTTGGGTTCATCTGGTATTACCTATTGCGCGCACTACCACGTTACCGCTACATCTACGCCATTGTGCAATTCAACCAATATTTTGCCGATGACCAGTGGGTGGCTTATGCCCACGATGTGTTTTCGGGCTATGAAGATCCCTATTACAAAGAATTGCGGCGACAGTGTATCCACAATGGTTTTGGGATGGTCGAAGTGGGTGAAGACCTTGCGGTAAAACTACACATGGCCCCTTCGATTGATGATCCTGAATTCCAACTCAAACGGCGAGTGGTGCAGTTTTTTACCAAAAATGATTTCACCCAATTTGTACAGAGGAACATCAGTAGCCGCGATTGGTGGGCTCAGTTTGTGGACTGGCTCAACAAATTGCCACTGCGCCAAAACCTCAACAATTTGCTGCGTTTTGAGCGCCCGGTGTACAAACAAATGGGGCTTATTCTGGCCTGCATCGGCGCCATGACCCTGGTTTTGGCGCGTGAATTCAAAAAGAAGCCCATCCGGTATGTCGATGAAGCCACTTACGAGCAACAAATGACCACCTACATGCAGCGCTTGTACGGCAATGAAAATTTGATCCAGGACATTGTATTGGACTCAGCAGACATCAAGCCTTTTATAAAAAACACCTTTCCATACATCTACCGCCCAGAGTCGATTTTGACACCAGAAGAGGCGAAAAACACCCGTGAAAAAATTGTCGTGTACACGCCGAAAGGTTTTGTACACTATCCATGCAGCCGTTTGCACAGCGTCGGTGATCAACGTTTTATGGTGCGCATGGGTGTGTTTTACGACAGCGATTTACTCAAACGGGCCATTGGGCGTTTTCGAAAATTGGGCGTGCCCGTCAATGGCATTTGGGGGCCTTGTTTTTTTCCAAAAGGCAAACATTACATCTTGTTTTTGGAAGATTTGTACCCGAGTCGGCAGGAGGCACTCAATGCCATTACGGAGACGAAAGCCAAACTCAGCCCAGCAGGGATTAAGCTGGATATTTTGATTGAAAAAATTTAAATATTGGCCAACTGTTCCAGGTTTCTGAATATCGGTACCAATGCCAGTCCCTTTTCAGACAGGGAATATTCGATGTGTAATGGTTTTTGCTTGATCGTGGTTTTGACCAACAATTCCGCTTCTTCCAACTCCTTTAGTGCTAGGGCAATAGACTGTTTGTTCGCTTCTGGCAGTTGCCGCAGTAAGGCATTGAAGCGCAAGGGATGCTCTAAGGCAAGACGAAAAATCTGCGCTTTCCATTTGCCCGCCAAAAGTTTGAGTAGTCCTTCGGCGGGACAGGCTTCTTCACTATTCTCTTGATTTTGGGTAGTCATATTTTTTTGACTTCTTGTGATGCAAAACTTAACAACCGACCTTTGCAAAAAGTTATTCTACGATGGCCATCGAAACCATTAAAACAAATGCCATGCTGTGCGACCCGGAAACAGGGGTTTGTGAAATCCCTGCAAAAGTAGTTAAACCCATCCGCATCACCTACTTTACCGACCCCATTTGCTCCACCTGCTGGTGCGTTGAACCCCAACTGCGCAAACTCAGACTGGAATACGGTGATTATTTCGACATTGAGTATTTTATGGGCGGTTTGTTGCCCTCCTGGGAGATATACAACAGCGGGGGTATCAGTAAGGCCAGTGATGTAGCGCCGCATTGGGACGAGGTGAGTGCGCATTATGAGATGCCCATTGATGGTGATGTTTGGCTGGAAGACCCCCTACCCTCTTCTTACCCGCCTTCGATAGCTTTTAAAGCGGCTCAACTGCAAGGCGAAGCCCTGGCTTTAAACTTCCTGCGCAACATTCGTGAAAAAGTGTTTTTGGAAAAAAAGAACATCACCCGCTGGGAACATTTGGCACAAGCAGCCCTGGAAACCGGTCTGGATCTGGACCAGTTCAAAAACGATTACGAAGGCAGAGCGCAGGATCTTTTTCAGGCCGATTTGACTTTTGCCCGCCAAATGGGGGTCAGGGGTTTTCCTACCTTCTTTTTTACGGATGCAGAACTCAATCGTTTGACGGTTTATGGGTTTCGGCCTTATGATTTATTTGAACAAACTTTGCTCAAACTTCACCCTCAAGCTAGCAAAAAGTCGATTGATCCAAGGGAGGTTTTTCAGCACTATCCCAGTTTGACCACCAAGGAGTTTGCCCTCCTGACCGAGCGTGATTTTCAGGCTGCAGAGCTGGAATTGGAAAACACTTTTTTGCAAGGCAAACTTCAAAAATTATCCAGCAAAACCGGCAACCTCTGGCGAGTAATTTAGTCTACATCGTAGATGTTTCAGCCTCCAAAGGTCGTAATGTAGGCGAACAGTTTACCCTGCCCCTGAAACAATCGGGGCATCCGCTGGATAAAAAGTTTCTTTTGGATTATGGGAATGGGGTAGTCGATGATGGCACATAATTCTGAGGTCGCCCCTACGGTGTCTAAGGTGGTGAGAGGCCGCCTTGCTGCGCAGGGCTTTTTTCTTTTTCACCACCTTAGACACTTTAGTTTACCTTAGGGGCCACCTCAGAAGTGCAGGTATTAAGCTCGGTAGTGCCGAACGCGCCAAAGGCATAGCTACAATTACATTCTCATCCTAGCTTATCCATTACTGTTGCTCCACCCGAAACTCAACTCTACGGTTTTGTTTCCGTCCTGCAAGAGTGCGGTTGTCGGCAATCGGTTTGCTTTCTCCAAATCCTTGAGTACGCAGATTCGCTGCGTTGATGCCTTTGCTTTGAAGGTACAGTGCACAAGTTTGCACCCGGTTTTCAGACAAACGTTGGTTTGCAGCCGCATCCCCAACATCATCAGTATGGCCTTCAATCATTAATTTAAATTCTGGATAACGCCGCATTACTTCCGCCACTTTGTCCAAAACCTCCAATGAAGAAGGTAGTAGCTTAGCACTGTTGGTTTCGAAATTGACGTTGCTCATAGCAAAAGCCAATACAGCTTTATCTTCTGCCTTAATTTCTGGGCAACCATTGTTTGACTGCAAACCAAAGGTGTTTGGGCATTTATCTTTGCGGTCTTCAATTCCATCGTTGTCAGAATCTGGACAACCATTGAATTGTTTCCAGCCAGCAACAGTCGGGCATTCATCGTCCTTGTCTGCAACACCGTCTTTATCCTGGTCGGGGCAGCCATTCATACTCGCAGGGCCAGCCTGATCAGGGCACTGGTCCTGATCATTGGTCACACCATCGCCGTCATTGTCTGGACAGCCTTGTTGGGCACTTATTCCAGCCACAGTTGGGCATTTGTCTTCTTTGTCAGGAATCCCATCGCCGTCGGTATCCGGGCAACCGGAAAAACGGACTGACCCAGCTACATCTGGGCAGGTATCCTCCGCATCGGCAATGCCATCGCCGTCTTGATCAGGACAGCCCCCCAAGTGTTTCAACCCCGCGACATCGGGGCATTTATCGGCTTTATCCGCCACCCCATCATCATCCGCATCGGGGCACCCCTGCAAAGCAGCCGTTCCCGCAATAGTAGGGCATTTGTCTTCCGTATCCACTACCCCATCCCGGTCAGTATCTTTTTCACTCAAATGGAAACCCAGGGAAAGGCCACCAATATTGTATGCATCTTTATCTTTCGGATCGCCAGACACCTTTACACCATCAATGTAATCCGTAAAAGTAAGGCGATAACCAAATTCAAGTCCCAGATAAATATTCCTGTTCAAGTCAGCTTTTACTCCAATTCCAATGGGGATCACCAGGTTTGTTTTTGGTTTATTAGCTGCCTTGTCCTGTGCTTCTTCAGTTTTCAGTACTCCACCATAAGAAACCGAAGGGTTGATGAACCCAAGCCCCAAACCACTCGTCAGGTATGGAACCAGTCGAAGTTTAAAGGGTGCACCATAAGCAGGCGCAGGTGTTTTTTTAATCAGGCTATATTCTCCATTAAATCCCAGCTCAATCAGGGCTGTAGAGAAATCAGTATTTCGCACTCGGTTTTCATCGTAATCTGCATCAGATGCATTCAAGCGTCCGGAATAAAAATTTGCTCTCCAGGCAAGCCGATTGGTCAAATCTTGACTTACAAAAAAACCATAGGCAAAGTTCGGGTTGTTGAACGTAAATTTGGGCACAACCAAATCGCCCAAAACATTGGAATACCCCAAAAACAAACCAGCGTTCCAGGTTTCTTTAGCCAGGGAGGGAACATTTTTGGGTTGTTGGGCCATCACCATAAACGGTAGTGCCCATAAAAGACCTACAAGTGTAGTTTTTCTCATGGATTGAAAGATTAAAAAGTCCTAGAAATGATTAGAGGGAATATGTAGATTGGCTACAAAGCTCTTTTGAAAAAATACGTTCTAGAGACGCACTGTTTGAGACGTAGTCACTATATCATACCTTCATTACTGGCAGAATAAGCAGATCAATCTTTACATTCATTTAAATTTAGCTAACTTTCGAAGTGGAAAAGGTTTTTTCCATGTAGCAGCCAGTTGCTACAAAACCTAAGGCATGATGACAAACAAACAACTCATCCTGGTTAAACGACCAGTTGGATTACCCAAAGCTGATACCTGGAAATTGGAGGCACAGCCTGTACCTGAACTTACCGAAGGTCAAGTTCTCATTCAGCAGCATTACATCTCACTCGACCCTGCCATGCGGGGTTGGCTCAATGATAGCAAGTCTTACATTCCGCCCGTAGGCATCGGCGAGGTGATGCGCGCAGGCTCAGTAGGCCAGGTGATTGCTGTCAATCAACATCCCACCTTAGCCGTAGGCGATTACGTATCGGGCAATGGTGGCGTACAGCAGTATGTCATTACGGAAGGGAAAGGTTGGTTCAAAGTAGACCCTACCCTGGCGTCGTTACCTACCTACATTGGCACGCTTGGGATGCCTGGTCAAACGGCTTATCATGGTTTGCTGGACGTGGGTCAGGCCAAGGCGGGTGATGTGGTG
Organism: Saprospiraceae bacterium; assembly: GCA_027486765.1. Lineage (GTDB taxonomy): Bacteria > Bacteroidota > Bacteroidia > Chitinophagales > Saprospiraceae > Haliscomenobacter. The sequence goes on along the minus strand of JAIXOO010000026.1, from coordinate 19,629 downwards.
CTGGTGTCCGGTGCAGCAGGTGCTGTAGGCAGTGTGGTGGGGCAAATCGCCAAAATCAAAGGTTGTAAAGTGGTCGGCATTGCGGGTGGCCCACAAAACATCCGCTACATTTTGGACGAGCTGGGCTTTGACGGGGCCATCGACTATAAAAACGAAGATGTAAGGGCAGGGCTGAAACGGGAATGCCCGGAAGGTATAGACGTTTATTTTGACAATGTCGGTGGCGAAATCCTCGACATCGCACTAACTCGGCTACGCTTCAAAGCCCGGGTGGTGATTTGTGGTGCGATTTCCCAATACAACAATACCACACCCGTAGTTGGGCCCAGCAATTACCTGTCGCTGCTCGTCAATCGGGCACGGATGGAAGGTATGGTGGTTTTTGATTACGCCAAAGATTACGGAACTGCCGCCCGCGAAATGGCCGGATGGATTCAGGAAGGCAAGCTCAAAACCCGCGAGGATGTTTACGAGGGGATTGAGAACTTTTATGAGACTTTCTTGAGGTTGTTTACTGGGGAGAAAATGGGGAAATTGGTGTTGAAAGTAAGTGAAAAGTGAAAAGTGAAAAGTGAAAAGTGAAAAGTGAAAAAAATTTACCAAACGGTGAAATCCAAATGGTGTATCTGCTTTTCACTTTTCACTATTCACTTTTCACTTACTTCACGCCGCGCTCAATCGCCGCAACCCCCTTCTCCATCCACACCGGCTTCGGCGCACCTTTCAAGTAGTGCTCAAAAAACTGCAACATGCGCAATTGGAAATCCTTGCGGTTTTGCAGTTTGACCAGGCCGTGGCCTTCCTCGTTGTAGTTCAGCATCCAGGCGGGTTTACCCAGGCGGCGTAGGCCCATGTAAAATTCGATGCCCTGGTACCAGGGAACTGCTCCATCTTTGTCATTGGCCATAATCAGCAGTGGAGTGCTCACCTTGTCGAGGAAAAAGATGGGGGAGTTTTCCATGTAGCGCAGCGGTTTTTCCCAGAGGGTACCACCAATCCGGCTTTGAGTGTGCTCGTATTGGAACATGCGGCTCATGCCACTTTCCCAACGAATCCCGCCGTAGGCTGACACCATGTTCACCACCGGTGCTCCCGATTCGGCGCACTTGAAAATATTCGTTTTGGTTACTAAATATGCAATTTGATAGCCACCCCAACTGTGGCCCTGCACACCCAGATTGTCTTTGTCCACGAAGCCCTTATCGACCAATGCAGTCACACCAGAGATGATCGAATTCTGTGCACTTTCGCCTGGGTAACCAATGCGATAGGGAATATCCGGAATGAAAACCAAAAACCCGCGACTGGCCAATTGAGCAAAGTTGAGCATGCTGCGGTTGTAGCCTGGCGTCCAATGGTGGTGCAGCTGATCGGTCATGCGTTCGTAGAAATAGGTGATCATGGGGTATTTTTTCTTCGGGTCAAAACCAGCGGGTTTGATCAAAATACCCTGTAACTTTTGGCCATCCATCGCCGTCCATTCAGTCAACTCAGAAGTACCCCAGAAGAACTCTGCTTGCTGCGGGTTGGCCTGGCTGATGGTTTTTACACTTTGCAGGTCGGTCGAATAAACGATGTCCGGGAACGTTTGGAAGTTTTCACGGGTGAAGATCCAACGATCGGCGTTTTTGGCCTTTTGTACCTGTGAAGAGTAGGTGTAGGCACCCTTTTGCAGCGGGCGTTTTTTGCCGCTGTGGATATCGTACCACATGTAACCTTCTTCTTTGGTCAGCTCGTTGGTATGGTGCAACAGTAATGGTTTTACCTCTTCAATCGACCGTTCTTCGGGATCGGTACGGACGTAGCGTACTTCCGTTTTTTCCGCCCGCATATTGGTCAGGTTGGTCGGCTTGAGTTGGCCAGTGGGGTCAAGCATCCAGATGTCATAGCGGTCGTAGGCGAGGAAATAATCGTCCTCACTGCTCCAGCCTGCAAAACCGTAGGAGTTAGGGTTTTCCGGGCTATCGGCTAGTTCATCGTAAAATTTCACCTTGTCGTTGTTGCTCAATTTGACCAGGCTCTTTTTAGCGATGTTCCAGGCCATCCAGGCACTATCGGTCAAACTGTACCAATAGGCGTACTTGCCCATGGGCGAAAGGTTCGGATTACCGTGTGCAGCCGTAGCAATTTTTTCGTTCTTACCATTTTGTACATCAATCAGGTAAATGTCGTTAACGGGTTCGGCGTCCCAGGTCATCTGGATGCGGTAGGGTTTGTTGGAAACACCCAGCACCTGACTGCCATTACCTTCATTGCTCAGGCGGACTTCGGGTACATCCAGGCTGCCCAATTGTACCAGTTTGCCATCAGCAACGTGTAGGACGCAGGTATAGGAGCGCCGGCGGTCCTGCTCTAACTGTACTTTTTGCATGGGGTAAATCCGCTCGTCGGAGGTAGACCAGACTTCAAGGTTTACAATTTCTTCCTCCAACAGCATGGTATCCATCAAGATGGGTGGAGGGGCAATGCCAAAATAGAGCTTAGAGCCGTCCTTGGCAAAGGAGAGGTTTCCGTTGTCGCTGGGCAACCAATCTTTGGGTAAAAAACTAGCGCCTTTACCAAGGACTAAACGAGCTTTATCTGCCGTGCTTTGCCAATGGTACAAACCAAATGGGCGAACCCGAGCCTTGGTGGTATCCACATCCGCCACAAAAGCCAATTGGGTACCGGGGCGGTCAAAAGTGAGTTGTTTGACGTTGCCTTTTTGAGCCAGTACGTGTTTGGTTTGACGGGTTTCACCATCAAAAACGTATACACCAGGCTTTTGCTCGGGGTCGCCACCAGTGGTATACCAGGCAACCCGCGCTTTGTCGCGTGCCAGTTGGTAGGATTTGACATACCCAATCAGCCGTTCTTGATTGGCACTCAATTCGAGTAAAACCAGTCGGCTGCCATTTTCTTCGTTCTCCTTTTTCCAAACAAATTTGGAGGTGTCTTTCGGTAAAGCTTTCGCAGGTTCGCGCAAATAAGCCAACCAACCCGACCATTTTTCGGGCATTTGGTAGGATTTCACCCCGGCGTATTTGCTCAGCTTCATCGTGCGCAAGTCGTAAACGCCGAGGGTGTCTTTGGGCAGATCGTCTCTTTTGACCTTGCGCCGTCGCATGTTCATGGTGCTGTCGCGAAAGGGCTTGATGATGAAGGCGAGGTACCGGCTGTCCTGGCTGAAGTTGAGGTTTTCGGCCCGGGGCACATTTAGCGTTTTATCGCTTTGCCCATCGTACAGGCGCAGCTCGCCATCTCCTTCCAGCGGTTTGACCACGTAGCCGACCCAACGGCCATCTCCAGATATTTTGGAGGATTCAATGCTTTTCCATTTGGCGATGTCGGCATGCTCCAACATCCGTTTGGCGGGTGTTTGGGCAAACACCACCAATGGGAAAAAGAACAACAACAACAGTAAAAGTCTGGACATATTTGGCTTCATTTGTGAATCGGAAAAATAAAAAATTCTGTCTAATCTAAATTTATTAGGCGACGAATGGAACGGAAACAACTGACAAAGGGTTCCAAAGTTCCAAGGTTCCAGAGTTCCTGGGTTCGAAGTGCCAGATCGAGTTACCGTTGAACCCAGGAACTCTGGAACCTTGGAACTCTGGAGCCCAGGAACTTTGGAACCTCCTACCCCTGGAACCCTAACGTTTTTCAACCATGCAAGATTCAACTCTGACTGTTATTCTCGACGCGATCAAAGGCAAAGAGCGCGATTACACTACTGGTAATTTAAACCAGGCCCTCTTCATTCTGGCCATTCCCATGGTCATTGAGATGTTTATGGAATCCTTGTTTGCGCTGGTCGACATCTTTTTTGTTTCCCAGGTGAGTGTGGATGCAGTCACCACCATTGGGCTCACCGAAGCGATCCTCACCCTCATTTATTCGGTTGCGATTGGGTGTAGTGCTGGCGCTACTGCCCTGGTCGCACGGCGCATTGGTGAAAAAAATCCTGAAGCGGCCTCTTTTACGGCTTTTCAAGCCTTGATGGTTGGGGTGATTTTTGGGATTGTAACCGGGATTCTTGGCGTCATTTTCGCCGAAGACATCCTGCGTTTTATGGGTGCTAGCCCGGAAGTTTTGAAGACAGGCATCAACTTTGTTCGCATCATGTTTGGCTCCAATGTGGTGATCCTGCTGCTATTTTTGCTCAATGGGGTATTCAGGGGCTCGGGTGATCCAGCCATTGCCATGCGCACACTCCTGCTCGCAAACGGACTGAACATCATTTTGGATCCGATTTTTATATTTGGTCTGGGCCCGATTCCGGCAATGGGTTTGACGGGTGCTGCAATTGCAACTACTACAGGCCGCAGCATTGGGGTACTTTACCAGTTGTACAACCTGTTTTGGGGCAAGGGGGCCATTCAGATTAAGCACAAGATGATGAAAATTGACCTGGGCATCATCAAACGTTTGTTGGAGGTATCGGTTTCTGGTGCCATTCAGTTCATCATTGCTTCGGCGAGCTGGATTTTTTTGATGCGCATCATTTCCCGTTTTGGCAGCGAGTCGGTGGCGGGCTATACCATTGGCATCCGGGTGATCATTTTTGCGCTGTTGCCTTCCTGGGGGCTAGCGAATGCTGCCGCTACGCTGGTAGGCCAAAACCTGGGGGCGAAACAGCCCGATCGAGCGGAAACATCCGCCTGGCGCGCCGGATATTTCAATACCATATTTTTGCTAGGCGTTTCAGCGGTATGTATTGTTTTTGCGCCCTTTTTTATGACCTTTTTCACTGACCTGCCCGAGGTGACCAAGATTGGCGTGATGACCCTACGCATCCTCAGTATTGGCAACGTGATGTACTCCTTCGGGATGGTGATCAGTCAGGCTTTCAACGGTGCTGGTGATACTCGTACCCCAATGATTGCGAATTTCATCTGCTTTTGGCTGGTTGAAATTCCGCTGGCCTATTTTCTTGCAATAACCATGGATTTCGAGGTGATGGGCATTTGTATTGCCGTGCCGGCCAGTGAAAGTTTGTTGGCAGTGGTTTTGATTCTGATTTTTAGGAAAGGGAAGTGGAAGGAGATTGCGGTATAGCATTATCCCGCCAACTCCTTCAACGCCCCCACAAACACATCCAACTCCTTCGTACTCACGTACAAATGCGGCGTCACCCGCACCCCGTGTACGTTCGCATAATCGATCGCCACGGTGAAAATCTTGTATTTATCCATCAAGGTTTTCGCCAGATCAGCTGGTTTGATGCCCTGGATGCCTACGTTGGCGATGCCGCAGGAACGTTGGGGGTCGGCGGGCGTATTGAGTAGTATTTTGGGGTGGTTGCGCACCTGATCCGTCCAGTAGTGTTGCAGGTAGCGCAAGCGCGCCTCCTTGCGCTGAATGCCAATCATTTCATGAAAGCGGATGGCATCCAGAATGGCCAGGTCGGTGGCAACCGGATGGGTGCCCGTATGGTTGAGTTTGCGGATGTCGTCGTCGGCAAAACCCATGTCGCCGAAGAGTTGCCAGATTTTGGCAATTTTCTCCTTGCGCACGTACAAGATGCCCGCCCCCAGTGGATTGCCCAGCCACTTGTGCAAACTAGTACCGTAATAATCACAACCCAGATCGCTGATTTTAAAGTCCAGATGAGCAAAGGCGTGCGCCCCGTCCACCATCACTTCTACCCCATGCCGATGCGCCATGTCCACAATTTTTTTCACGGGCAAAATGTGTCCGGTGATGTTGATCAGGTGGCAAATCATCAACAAACGGGTTTTCGGCGTAATGGCTTTTTCGTAGAGGCTTACAATTTCTTCATCTGAAGCGGGATTTAGGGGTACTGATACTATACGGTTGACAATACCATAGCGCCGCGCCTGAAGTTTGAACATGTCCAGCATGGCCCCGTAATCCTGTTCGGCCATGAGGGCTTCATCGCCGGGCTTCCAGTCGATGCCTGCGATGATGGTATCGAGCGACTCGGTGGTATTGCGGGTGATGATGAGCTCTTCGATCGGGCAACCCAACAAACGTGCCAGGGCTTGCCGGGAAGCCAGTTTGTCCTCCCCTTGCCGGGTGCGCATGTAGTAAGAGGAAACGGCATTGACCTTCCGAATGTGTTCGATGTAGTTGTCCAGTACCTCCTTGGCTGCCAGGGAGTAATAGCCGTTTTCGAGGTGGAGAAAGTCCTTGGTCACGCCATAGGCTGCACGGATTTTCTGCCAAAAAGCATCATCTTTTGCCAATTCCTGCGGCTGGATGTGTTCGATTTCCTGAAAAAATGATTCCATAGGTTTAGTTGGAAGTATGGCTCCCCCGCTGAGCGTGGCGATGGTTTGTAAAAATTGGCGTTTGTTGAACAACTTCATGAGCAGCTATTTTGTTGAAACACTACTTAATCGATGGGTTTTTTATCTTTACCCAAAAGACCAAGGTATGTTCCAATCCAAGATGTACAATACAGGGCTTTGGGCCCTTAGCCTAACTTTGCTGAGCTTCAGCTATGGCAGCGACCCAAAATATGTAGAAGAAATCAAAAACTGGCAAAAAGAGCGCGTCGAATCTTTGAAAAAAGAAGATGGCTGGCTGAATTTGGCAGGCTTGTATTGGTTGAGGCCGGGTAGCAATACCTTCGGGGCCGAAGTTGGGAACCAACTCGTCTTTCCCAAAGGCAAAAGTGCGGCTCAATTGGGGAGTTTGATTTTGGAAAATGGTGAAGTTTGGGTAGAAAGTAAGCCCGAAGCCGAAGTATGGCAAGGAGAAAACCGGGTGGAAAAGTTGAAAATCTACAGTCCGGGCAATGCACCTTTGGTATTGCGCCACGGCTCCTTGCGTTGGTTTGTGATCAAACGGGGCGAAAAATACGGCATCCGTTTGCGCGACCTAGAGCACCCTAATTTGAGTCATTTTACCGGCATCGAATCCTACGCTATTGACGCCAAATGGAGGGTCGAAGCCAAATTGGAAAAATTCCCGGAAGAAAAAAAGATTGCGATTACGGATGTACTGGGGCAAACGAGCATGCAGCCCTCCTCAGGAGCCCTGGTCTTTACACTCAAAGGGAAAACTTACCGTTTGGATCCCATTGATGAAGGGGATCAATTTTTCATTTTATTTGGCGACAAAACCAATGCAAAGCATACCTACCAATCGGGGCGTTTTTTATACGCGCAAAAACCTGCAGCGGGTAGCAATACGGTCATTTTGGATTTTAACAAGGCGTACAATCCTCCTTGTGCGTTTACAGAATTTGCGACTTGCCCACTTCCTCCGACGCAGAATGTGTTGAATGTGGCGATACAGGCGGGAGAGAAAAGGTATGGTGAGGGGCATTAAAAGTTGAGGAGTTGAGGAGTTGAGGCTACCACGAGCGACTTAGACACTGACAATGTCAAAAACGCTCGCGGTAGCCTCAACTCCTCAACCGCTCAACTTCTCAACTTTTCCTTAAAACCTTGCCGTCAAACCCACCAGGCCATTCATGCCCAGCACTGGGTAATGCTGCCAGCGTTGGCGGCGGTTGTCCAGCAAGTTATTGAGGCGGGCAAAAAGGCCAATGTTATCGGTCAATTGGTATTCGGCACCGGCGCTCACGTCGAATAGCGGATTCAAACTACGTGACTCGTTGTTGGTGGTGCGGGCAGGGACTCCGTTTTGCAGGAATAAATCTGCGCGCACTTTCAGTTTTTCATCCAATAACCTCATCACTGCGCCGACATTTAAAGTCAAAGCGGGCAAGTGCCAAGGTTTATCCTCTCTTTGCAGGTTAAATACATTTTGGCTGAAAGCCGCAATCAAACCCAGGTTGTCAAACAGCTGAGTCGAAATTTCTCCACTGATGGTGACGATGTTGGCCGTGTCGTACAATACATTGAAGCGGGGAATAGAATCCCCATTGGTTACGTACAAGGCCAGGTTATCTACGGTTTTATAGCCAACTTGTCCGCGGTATTTGACACCCTTGAACTCCCCTTTGATCCCCCCGAAGAAGTTGTAATAAAAGGAGTTGCGAATGTCCACCCGGGAAGACAAAAATGGGTTGTAATCGGTCATGTTGCGGAAATTGTTCTTTTGCAGCCCTCCTTCAATCCCCGCGAAAGCAGTGATCAGGTTGTCCACTACATTGACCGATGCCTCGACATCAGGATAGATGTAATACTCATCGGCGTGAGAAGCGATATTGGCCCCCACTTTGAAGCGAAAACGATCAGAATGGAATCCAAAATTGGGTTTGAGGAAAAAGTTGTTCAAACTTTGGCTGGTCGTGTCCTCATAACCCGTGAAGTCGGTTTGCAGCGTAACACTCAGTGGGTGCTTTTTATCAAACCATTTGGTACCGGTCAAAGCCAGATCGAAGCCCGTTTCCCGAGCCGCATAGTTGTCTTCCATGGCGTACAAATCCACACTGGCACTGTAGTTGAAATCCGCAACGGTTGGTTCGCTGTTGTACACTTTAGCCTTGGCATAGAAGGTATTGAAGCGCTGCTTGACATCTTTGGCATCGTAGCTCAGCTGGGTAGGAAAATCATCGTCGAGGTCGTTGTAGCCATAAAAATGCAAGGTGTTGGTTTTAAATCCCAGATCCCCCATCAAGGAGAAACCTTTGTCGGTTTTATATGTGGCGTTGCCATTGATTTCAGTGGTGCTGAAGCGCTGGTTTTCTACTTTCTTGCTGTTGTCTGCGGAGTAGTGATTCAGGTCGACGCCCACCGTCAGGTTGTCCGTAGCGACGAAGTCGTGCGAACCATCAAAATAGAAAGCCCGAGGGAAACCCATCCCACCTTGCAAATAGGTCTTGTACAAATCCGCTTTAGGATCGGTACGCCACTCCAGCGGGCGGATTTTGGGCGCGGGGTAATTGACGTTCAAGGGTTTGGCCAGGATGTTGTAGAACTGCCGACGATTGGCAGTATCAATTGGGGGCAGCACGGGTGGTACCACAAAGCGCTCCGCGTCGATCAAACGGGCATTGAACTGCTTGATGACGTCGACCGATTCGGTCGGCAAGTTTTTTTGAGCCATGCTGGCGCTGCCGAAGCAAAAGAATAAGGCGGCCAGGAAAATATATTGTTTGTACATGATTGTTTACACTTTAAAAATGAACATTCAATTGCAGCTTTCGAGATTTCGGAAAGTTCCAAGCCTGAAAGCTACCGAAATCCGAAATCGCAATTCCGAAATATCAATTGCCGCCGCCACTCTTCTGGAACTCCAACACATTGCTTTCCGGAGTTTTGTTCAGCGGCGAACTGGCTTCAATTTGTTTGTTGATTTGGGCCAAACGGGTTTTAGCGGTATTTACCAAATCTTTGTCATCGTCAAAGTTTTCCAGCAATGCTTCCAATGCTGCTTTGGCGTTGTACAAGTCCCCTTTGTCCGCAAATACATCTGCCAACAGGAGTACACTCTTGGCTACCCAAAATGGATAAGCGGAGCTTTTTTGGTTGGCTTCCAAACACAATTGTTGCGCGCGGTCCAAATTGCGCTGTTTGTAGTTGATAAACGCGATGAGGTAGCGGGCTTCTGCGGTTTGTTCGTTGTCGCTGGTTTGTACCACTTTTTGCAAGGCGGGCAAGGCGTTGGTAAAGTCATTGTTGTCAAAAGCCTGCTTGCCAATGTAGAAATTGGCAGTCGAAACTTGAGCAGCATTGGCGCGAGGGTTGCTGGCTACTTTTTGGGCCAAGGCAGCCACTGCTGATTTGTTGCCAGCCCGATATGCACTACGCATGGCGCCGAGTTGGGCTTCAAAGATGACGTTTTCATCCGTGCTTGCCTTTTCCAAATCAGAATAATACTTGTAAGCCTTGTTGAAATCCAACTCGTGGTTGTACGCGATTACCGCACCTTTTTCCAAACCTTTTACGTAGAATTTACCTGCACCTTGCTGGATGATCCAATCGTAATCTTTCAAAGCCAGACTGTATTGCTGTGTTGCCACGTAAGCATCACCCCGGTGAAAATAAGCCGTTGTCAAATACAAACCTTGTGGGAAGGAGCGGATGTAACTGGTAAAGCCTTCGATGGCGCGGGGATAATCTGCGTTTTCAAACTTGATTTCGGCAGCGCGGAAATTGACCGAGTCGCGTTTGAGGTTGTCCACCTTGTAACCGGGAATGGTTTCGAGGAAGGCGAAGTATTCGCCGGGTTTACCCAGGTCTTTGACGTAAATTTCTTCCAGCGAAGCACGAGCCAGATTGGCTTCATTGGCTTCCGGGCTATTTTTAAACACCTGTTTGTAGTAGTTGATAGCCCCATCGTAGTTGCCCGCGTTGTAGTTGATCAACCCCAGGGCCAGAAAACCCTGATTGACCAGCGGCGATTTACCCCGGTACTTGGTGACCAAATTTTGCAGATGCGGGATGGCATCGTTGGCGCGGCCAATTTCCTGGTAGGTTTGTCCAATGCGCAAGAGGGCGTCATCGGCAAATTCAGAGCCAGGAAAATCACGGGTCAGGCGCTCCAGTGCAGCAATTTCTTCCGTTCTGCGGCCACGCAAACCTTCAATAATGGCTTTTTGATAAATCGCGTAATCAAAACCGCCGTATTTGCGGTCGATCGCTTCGTTGTAATAACGCAAAGCGTTGTCGTATTGGTTGAACTTGAAGTATGAGTCACCCAGGCGCAAGGTAGCGTCGCCCAGTACATTGTTCGCCACTTTGTCGTTGCGGTACTGGCTGCGGTTGCGGTTGATGCCGTCTACCGTAGCTTGGAAGAAACCGCGTGCACGCTCATAGTTGTCTTGTTTGATCAGGTTGTAGCCCTGGATGTAGTTGGCAGTTGCTACTGAAGATTCTTCGGGCAAATTGCTGATGCTACGGGACAGACCGAGGAAACGATCCAGGTATTGGGCACTTTCCTGGTAGTTCTTTTCGCGGTGGGCAACGTCACCCAACCAAAACAGGGCAACGGCTTGAACACTCATGTCTATCGGGTTCTCCAGTGATTTTTGCAAAATCTCCCGTGCAGCTTGGTTTTCGTTGTTTTGCAACAATTGCAAACCCCGATTTACGGCCACTTTTTGGTAAGTCGCCTGCATTTGAGGCTGCAAACCACCTCCATTGCGGCGGCGGATATCGTTGATGATCTCCAATGCTTGTTGATAATCGCGGTAGTTGAGCAATACATCGGCCAGGAGGCGTTGTGCATCCTGGTAGTAGCGGGAGTTGGGCGCGAAATCAGTAAGGTTGGCTACTGCTTCGCGGGGTTGGTTCAACTCATAAGCCAACTTGGCGTAGTTGAAAGTCGCTTCTTCCTTGATGAGCGGATCAAAATTCAAACGTTTGGCTGCGGCCAGGGCGTTCAAAGCGTTGTTCTTTTGGTTGACTTTCAGGTAACAGTCGGCCAGATAAAACATGGCGTTTTGGCCAATTGGCGACTCGGCACCGGACAAGGGCTTCAAGGTCTGAATCGCCTTTTGGAAATTGCCCGTTTGGTATTGGGTATAACCAATTTGGTACAGCTCTTCTTCGCGCAGCTTTTTGGAGTTCTCCTGGTAATATTCCAGGTAAGGCAGCGCCCGCTGGTAATTGCCCAATTCGAAATAGGATTGGCCCACCAGTTGCTGAATTTCCTTCAGGTCGCGAATCCCTTTGTCGTTGGCCTTGGGCTCGGCGTAAGCGATTACGTCCTGGTATTTTTTCTGTGCAAACAGGATTTGGGTCAAATAAAAAGGAATATAAGGCCGATAAGTTGGGTTGTTCTCCACAATTTGCAAGGAGGTTGCCGCCTGGGCATAGTCTCCTTCAAAAAAAGAGCTCAAACCCATGTAATAATTGGCTGGTGCATAATATTCACCATCAGCCTCTGCAATCACATCGCGGAAGAAAGACTTGGCCAGGTTGAATTCCTTGGAAGCAAAATTGGCATACCCCTGGCGGAAACGCATCTGAGTAAGAGTACTTTTGGACATCCCCAAGGTGGGGACTTCATTGTAAAACTCCAGTGCCTTGGCGTAATCGGCCACGTTGAAGTAATAGTTGCCCATGTCCATCAAGGCTTCCTGGTATTCAGGGTCGGGGCGGTAGGAGCGGATGAAATCCATGGTCATGATTTCTCCTTCCTTTTGGCGCAATTCTACTGCACATTTGGCCATGTACAAAGCCGCCCGGGTCCGAAAGCCTTCTGCAACGGTTTCGTTGACGGGCAGGCTCAGGTCGATGGCTTTTTGAAATTCACGTTTGGCTTTGGCCAAAACGCCTTGTTCGTACAGCGTTACGCCGCGTTTGAAAGCTCGGTTGGCTTCGGTGTACACCGCTGTTTGCTGCGCGTGAAGGGAAAGGAAGCACAACAGCAGTAAAGGCAACAAAAGAACCTTTTTGGTCATCATCTTTGTTTGATTATCCGTTTAGGGATTCAAGTACCAATTCGTGATAAGAAACTAGCACTTATGTCTTGATAGTGGGGCAAAAATAAGTGTTCATTTTTTTCAGGCCACAGGATCAGCTAATACATTTGAAATGAACCATTTAATTATCTAATCCTGTAGCAAAATGAACACTTATTTTTTTGTCGCCCCTTGTAGACCAAATAATTGGATGCATGATCCAACGTTTTACCCTACAGTTTTAACCCAATAAAGGGAGAAATTTATAAAATTTTAACATAACTGAAGGAAACTTATATGTCTTCCGACTGTACTAAGTTTGCTCCTCTGCTATGCATGTCACTTACCGCCTGAGCCACATCGCCTGCTTGCAGGTTCACACCACGGCAGGCATCTTCGATCAAATTGACGGTAAAGCCCAACTCCAGTGCGTCTAGCACCGTGAATTTCACACAGTAATCGGTAGCAATACCCATCACCCAAAGTTCGGTCACCCCTTGTGCCTTGAGGTAATCACCCAGGCCGGTGGCTTTGCGGTGGCCATTGTCAAAAAAACCGCTGTAGCTGTCAATTTCTGGATCGGTCCCTTTGACAAACACTTTGTGAATGCCTATGGTATTCAGGTCTTTGACAAATTCTGCTCCGAAACTTTCCTGTACACAATGAATCGGCCACAATACCTGAGGTAAACCGTTGAGGTCGATCACTTGTCCGGGTCTGCGCCAGGGGTGGTTGGCGGCAAAACTACCGTGGGTAGCGGGGTGCCAGTCCTGGGTTGCCAGTACCAGGTCAAATTTAGGCATGAGTTCATTGGCAATCGGGATCAGCAAGTTGCCTTCATCAACGGCTAAGGCACCGCCGGGGCAAAAATCGTTTTGTAAATCAATCAGTAGAAGGGTTTTCATTACGGGTTATTTGTCTAAACAAGCCAGTTGTTTTATGAAAAAATCCAGTTGGTACACTTCGTATTCCTCGTAACCACTGCTCCAAAAGACCCGGATTTTATCTACTTCACTTTTTTCCAAAAAGCCCAACTGATCCGAAGCAATGCCATAGTGCACGCGGTAGGTCAGCAGGTTTTCCCGGGTGTCATAACTACCCCGATCCATGGTGCCCGATTTCAGGTTGATGAAGTCGCCATTGATCAGGCGGATGGTCAGGATGCTCCCTTTTTCAATAAAACCATACGCTTCTTTGGCATTGGGGGTAGAAAAAGTGAATTCCAGGGTCAAAAATCGATACCCTCCGTCCAGGCTACTCAGAAAACCTTTGCAACTCAGGTATTCTTTGTCTTTGAGGAAGATACGCAGTTTTTCGTCGGTAAAACTGAAGAGGTGCTGGGCGTCCAATTCTTTGCGGATGCGCCCATTGCTGGGGTCTTTGCCATTGAATTTGAATTTGCACTGTGCCTGTTTTTCCAAACCGTAATAAGGATTGCTTTTGACAAAATCCTGGTAATACGGCGTAGTGGGGTTGATGGAGGAGAAAAAATCGGCCGACAGCGCATCGGCTCTGGGGTAGTAGGTTTGGGTTTTGCGGGTCGCTTCAGCAGCTTTGAATACGTCCAGGATGTTGCCTTTTTTCGTCAGCTCATCGGCTTTGGACAATTCCTGTTGGGCAATCAAGGCTTCATTTTTGGATTCTACCTCCGTTTTGCGGGCCGCACTAAGGCGGATGTTGAGGCGGCGCAGGTTTTCGCTATCAGCAGCCTCACGGCTGGAAGCCGTAGTGAGGTCTTGCTCCAATTTCAAGCGCTGTTCGGTCGCCTTACTGGCTCTATCCAGGGCAATATCGGTAGCTTCTCGTGCCAGCTGTGCTCGCCGCGTAGCAATTTTGAGGGCATCCTGTTCGGTAATGAGCACCGGGTTGTCAAAAGGAGTTACCGAGGCTTCGTATACGGGATAGTCGCTGCCTCCCCCACTTTTTTTCTCGTTGAAGTACTTCCAGGTACCGTCGGGGTAGACAATAATCTTCTCGCCATGTGCATTTTGACGAATGACTTGTGCCGACAAATAAGTCGAGGCAAAACAGACCGAGATGACTAGTAATACATGTGTTTTCATACTGCGCGTGAATAGCTTCGCTAATTGGGACGGTGAACGACCACAAAAATAACGATAATTCACCCGTAAAAAGTGGACAACTTGCGCTATTTGTATCATTTTTGCATGGTCAACAAAAAATATGCTCTTAATTTTTAAAATAGGCTTTTTACCGATCCGAATTTGGGACTTATTGGATATCTTGATCGTAGGGTATTTGATCTACCTCATCTATCGCCTCTTGCGGGGCAATATCGCTTTCAATATTTTCATTGGAGTGCTCACGTTGTATGTGTTTTACTGGTTGGTACGCCAATTGGAAATGCAATTGCTTTCGGCAGTACTCGACAAGTTTGTGAGTGTAGGTGTAATCGTGATCGTGATCATTTTCCAGCAGGAGGTGCGCAATTTTTTGTTGTTGTTGGGCAAAAACACCTTGCAACAACGTTCCAGTTTTTTGGTCAAATTCCTGCTGGGTCGGACTGACGCAGAGCCACAAAAGGATCTATCAAAAGAGCTAAAAGCGGTCAAAACCGCCTTACTACACCTCAGTGCCAACCAAACCGGGGCCCTCATCATTCTGACCAAAGACACCAACATGAACAGCCTGGCCTATCCGGGTATTCCCATCAATGCCAACATCAGCGAACAATTGTTGGAGAGTATTTTCAACAAAACCAGTCCCTTGCACGATGGAGCAGTGATGCTGCGCAAAGGAAAAATCCTGTCGGCAGGTGGGGTGTTGCCACTTTCTGAAAGTTCAAATCTTCCGCCCAAAGTAGGTTTGCGCCACCGGGCAGCCGTGGGAGCGAGCGAGCAGTTGAACGTAGCAGCCATCGTGGTTTCGGAAGAAACCGGGCAAATCAGTTGGGCTTATGATGGGGTATTGACGCAGGATTTGGGGGAGGAGGAATTGGAGGAGTTGTTGGTTCAGCATATGTGAGCGCCAAGTCGCAAGTTCTAACTATCAAAGTATCATAGATGTATTACTCCTGAGGTGTTTCTAAGGTATCTGAGATGGTTCAAAAACGAACATGTTTTATTTAAACCATCTAGACACCATAGATACACCTCAGAAGAGATGCGCCTTCAATCTATTGAACGTATATTTTCTGCACCGTCACGCCCAGGTTGCTGCTTACTTTCGCCACATACATCCCTGTAGCTAAATTCGGGTTCAACGGGATTGTACGGGTGCCCATTTGTTTGGAAAGGTCGGTTGTTAATAGCCGTCGCCCATTCATGTCAATCAATTCAAAATATTGATAAAAGGTCGGGGCGTACATTTCAACTTTTACAAAACCATCACTAACCAGAGAAGGGTAAATACGGGCCAGGGCCTTGGCTTCCTGAGGGTTCTTGCTGGAAGTAGTTCCCACTGAAGTCAGTCGGGAAACACTGTTCCGGGTATTGGACACCACGTACACTTCTCCATCCTCGGTTTCGCCGAAATCCACTACCCCGGTAAGCGAGAGGGTTTGGGTCGCGACCGTCCAGGCGCTTGCACCATTGGGGATGATTTTGTAAAAAATGGCGGAATAAAAATCGGCAGCGACATAACACCCTTGCAAGGCTGGATAATCCGTACCCCGGTAAACTACGCCGCCAGTAATGCTGGCTGCAGGGTTTTGTGAAACATATGCATGCGCCGGGAACACATAGGTGGATGCTGCGGCACAACCATTGGTATTGAAGGTGGCATTGCCTTCGTAGCAGCGCCACCCATAATTGGTGCCAGTGAGGGCATTGGCCGCGCGGAAATTGATTTCTTCAAACGAATCCTGGCCGACATCGCCGATCCACATGTCGCCGGTTTGGCGATCGAAGCTCCAGCGGTATGGGTTGCGCAAACCCAGGGCGAACACCTCATTGCCAAAAGGGTTTCCGGCAGGGATGCTGTAATAAGGTGGCGTTATGGATGTGTTGACGTTGAAGCGCAAAATTTTACCGAGTAAGGATGTCGTCCGCTGGGCATTGCCATTGGGGTCGCCGCCACTACCCCCATCGCCAGTAGACAAATAGAGGAAGCCGTCTTTGCCAAAATGCAACTCCCCACCATTGTGGTTGCTGAAATTCGGGTGTGGAATGGTAATGAGGATGACCCTCGAATTGGGATCGGCAACGTTAGCGTCATTGGCGCTTATTCGGTAGCGGGAAATCTCCAAATCCCCCGCCGCATTGGTGTAATAGACGTAAAAAAAGCCATTGCTTTTGTAGTTGGGATGAAAGGCCATACTCAATAAGCCCCTTTCACCGCTGCTGGTGATGTTGGGCACGGTTACCAGAGTGGCCAGGAATTGAAACGCCGAATCATAGACTCGAATGGTACCCGCTTTTTGGACAATAAAAACCCGTTTGCTGCCGTCACCGGCGTTGACCAATTGCATCGGTGCACTGAGCCCCGAGCTAAGCACTGGGCTTAATGCGATATTAGGTTGGGCGAAAGTGTTGGTACTGACTATTGAAAAAAGGACGGTCCAAATGCTGCTTAGGAGAGCAATGAGCAGTAGATTCTTTTTCATGTTTAATGGTTATTTGGGTGTGTGAATGTTTAATTAGGGTCACCCTTGTAAAATAACCATTTTAGCATAACTATTGTTAACTGCACTCATTAATACTGTCGCGTAATGGCGTTTTGCTGATCTGTGACATACCCTGATGCCGCATCTCAAAGACTTAAAGCGACATTTATAAGCACAAAGGCAGCACAAAGGATGCAAAGCAAGGCGCTTGTCAACGTCTAACTTTGTGTCCTTTGTGCTGCCTTGGTGTCCTTTGTGAAAATATGTCGCTTTGGTGAGATCAGAGAAACAGGAAATAGCTTCAAGCTTTCTGGGCCGACATCATCGCCTTAACGGCACAAAACCCGGTAACTCCCCGCAAGAAGAACAGCAAGCCAAAACCTGCAATCCACCACTGGCCAATAAACCCGCCAGCAAGAATTACGGCCATCATCAGGAAATAACTTACGACACATTCGCCAATAGTGAGATTTGGTTCGAAACTCATGGTAGTACTGTTTTTGTTTTTTAGTACTCCAAAGGTCGGGGGTTGTGGCGGCGTGGGCAATGATTTTTGGTAGGGGTGGTGGGTGATTTTTGGCAAGGGGTGTAAAAAGGCAATCATTTTTCATACCCCAACAAACGGGCAGTTGGCCCCAAAATCCAGCGCAAAGCTTTTTGTACTCCCAGTGGAATTTTGCTGTCCCAGGTATCAAAATCATTCCCTTGTGCGGCCAAAGCGAGCAGGTTTAAGATGGAACGAGGATTCCCGATTTTATCCATGGCTGAATAAATATTGGCCAATCCATAGGCAAAACTGGCGGTCATGGAGGGGTGTTGATTGGTAACATCGTCCATGATGAGCAGCTCGGCGGTTTCATTAAAAGGTTTGTGGGGTACTCCTCTGGGGATGACGATGGTTTCGCCCGCCTGCACGATTATTTTTTCGCCATTGACTAAAAAGGAAGCGGTCCCTTTTGCCACGGTGAAACTTTCATCAAAGTGTTCGTGGATGTGTTCAGGGGGGCCGGGGGCAAAGGCATTTAGTTCAGCGCGGCAATAGGCCCAGTCGTTTTCAACTTTTTTGATGATCAGACACAGCCCTTCCATTTGGCTCACAAATTTCTGGTTGGGGCTGAAATAGTGGGAGAAGTCTGGTTGAACGGGTTTGAAGAGGTGGTTGAACAGGGTTCCTGTGACCAAAATGTAGCTGATCAGCAAAATGAAGATGAAAAGCATGGTGGTGGTTTTTAGGTGTTTGATATGAGCATTATTCCTTATCGAAAACTAGTTTTCAGTGGGTAAGACAGAAAAAATGGGGGGTAGGTCGCGTTCTGTAAGCCCCGCTAGGGGCGCGATATGGGTAGAAAACAACAGCCCCGAAATTTCCCCGAGTCCCGTAGGGACGAAATGTGGGTATTATACCCCTCCAGATACCCACATTACGTCCCTACGGGACTCGGGGAAATTTCGGGGCTGTTGTTTTCTACCCATATCGCGCCCCTAGCGGGTCTTCCGTTGGGTGAAAAACCAGAATTAATAGTCCTTTCAACTTCCATGTCCTGATCTAACATCCGTTGTTTGATCAAATTTGGACGTGATGAGGTGTTGCAAGACCATGGGTTAAGCATAACAACCTTCCACATTCAAATTTTTCTATACATCACATCTGAACGCAACACATATTTAATCCCTTTAGTGACCGGGCATCCTTCGTGTTTTTGTTCGTGAATAAAACACAAGGCGCTGCCTGTTTTAGGCTGGATTTTCACCTGATCAAAATTTGTTTCGCCACCTTCAAAATCTTCATTGAGGTAAATCATAAAAGTGATGCGGCTCTCCT
The DNA here is from genome assembly GCA_027486765.1 of Saprospiraceae bacterium. Lineage (GTDB taxonomy): Bacteria > Bacteroidota > Bacteroidia > Chitinophagales > Saprospiraceae > Haliscomenobacter. The sequence continues at coordinate 975 of JAIXOO010000026.1, read as the reverse complement.
CTTGGTCATTGCGACGAAATCTGCCATCGATATGGCGCTTGAAGCGTTGATCGAATTCGTACTTGTAAAAACGGAACTGTTCATTCAAACCCACAGCCTGGTTGTTCTCAATAAAGTCGGGGCAATGATCTTTTAGTTTTTGCCAAAATTGATCTGCAAGGACTTCATTCAGGTAAAGCAATCGATAATTGTTGCGCAAGCCCTTCATCATTCGGGCACCTCCAGGGGCACTCACTTCTGCTTCCTCATACCCGAGTTCTTCACTCATTTTGATTAACGCAGCACATTCTTCGGTGGAAAGAAAATGATCAATGGACCAAATTGTAGGGGAATGTTGAATTACTTCCATTTGCTTTGGGTTTTGTACGATTGACGCAGCTAAAATACGTTGTTATGTTGAATTTAACGAGGTATCATTTCAAATGGTTGTATTCAATGTATAATCCGTTAATTTAAAGAAAATTTCACGCTATCAACTTCTTCAACTTCTCCTTCGCCACTTCATTATCCGGATTGAGCTTAAAAATGGCGGCGACACAACCTTGCCCCGCCGCCATCAAATTGAATAGCCAAAAATCAAAACATATTGTCATGTGTATTCAATACCCAACTCCCCAAACGGGTACCATTTTGGGCCATGGTGGGTACCTGAAAAGTTGCTCCTTGCAGGTCCATGATGCCAATACCCCAAGGGCTTTCAACCAGGATGCCAGCACGGCCAGTCCCAGTCATATCTTGGAAGCTGCGGAACTGGTTGTCGGCGGTATTGAGCAGCCAGCCACCAAAACGGGTACCGTTGGGCTGAAGCATGACGCTGGTGATCCCCGCAGTTGTCCAGGCGAGTACGCCGATTCCCCAAGGGCTGGTGATCAGGAGTTCGTCGCGGCGGTCGCCATCAAAGTCGGCTGCGGCCCAAATTCGATTGTCAAAGGTATTGAGTAGCCAGCCGCCAAAACGGGTGCCATTCGGTGCCAT
>JAIXOO010000357.1 GCA_027486765.1 Saprospiraceae bacterium | reverse complement strand
TTACACCTTCACCTTCTTCCCCAACGCCCCCCGCGCATACTTCAATTTCCGAATCTGCGCGGGGGCTTCTTCCCCCAGCAAAAATCCGTACAAGCGCAATTGCTCCACGTTGTCACAAATGACCTTGAAAATGCCCGCCATGGGAATGGCAAAAACCATACCAGGTAGCCCCCAGATCAAGCCGCCCAGCAGTAACGCCAACAAAGAACTAAGCGGATTAAGATTGACGCTGGAGCCCACAATTTTGGGCGTTATGAAATTATTGTCCAAAAACTGCACAAGGATACACACCCCAAAAGCGCCTACCGCGTACATCGGTGATTCTTTGGTAACCAGGGCAATGGCTACTGGGATCAAGCTGCCAATCATGACACCCACATAAGGAATGATGTTGAGCACTGCGGCAATAAAAGCCAGTAAAACAGCAAATTTTAAGCCAAGGAGCAAAAAACCAATCGAGCCCAATACGCTGAGGATCAATATCATCATCAACATACCTTGGAGGTACTGTTGGGATACATGCGAAACTTTACGAATAATTTCCAGTACTTTTTGATGGCTTTCGGGGGCAAGGAACTCTATTGACTTTTTGAATTTTTCCCGGTACAGCAACATAAAAAACATAAAAAGCGGGATTAGTGCCAGCCCGGCTACCGCCGCACCCGTTGCGGTAAAAATATTCATGGCACTGTTTGCGCCTCCATCAATGATCGCGTCCGTTTTTTTGCGCAGCCAGTTGGACTGCGTTTGGCGGCTCACGTTAAAATGTTGCTCAATGTATGTTGAGATGTATGATCCTTTTTCTTCCAAGGCGCTCTGCATCATCGGCATATCACTGGAAAACGACATGATTTGCCAGGATAAAAAGCCAAACATAGCAATCCCCATTGCGAGCACTGCTATTACGCCCACCAGCCCCGCAAACCAGGTAGGAAGCCGCCATCGTTCCAGTTTCCGCACTATCGGCAAAACCAAAAAGGCCAGAAGTATAGCCGCCAACACTGGGATCAGTATCGATTGCGCCCAGTACAATCCGCACAGCAACAAGGCTATGGAAAGCAAAAAGCAAGTCACACGCAGATAAAATGGCGAAGTTTCGGCAGATGATCCAATCATGGGGAGTGCTTTAAAGTGAAGAAAAAAAGCCGCCCAACTCCGGGGCGGCCTCTCAAACTGTACTGTGTGCTGCTGACTAAAATTAATTCTTGGTCTTGAGGTCGTCGGCGATGCGCTCCATCCGGTTAGCCACGCTATTTTTGAAATCGGCCCAACCTGCTTCGACGTTTTCACCAACCCGCTTCAGGTCCTTATTCAATTCCTGGCGGTCTTGTTCCAGTGCGTTGCGGCGTTCTATCCAACGCACTTTTTCCTTTTCGGAGGCTTGTTCGATTTTTTTGTCCAGTTCAGCAATAGCCTGGTCTAGTTCACGGCCTTGTTGGCGCATTTTTTCGGCCAGTTCATCGCGCTCAGTGCGCATGGCCTGGCCGACATCTTCTGCGGCGTCTTTTAGGTTTTCACCAGCACGATCCAGGTCTTCCTGGGCTTCTTTTGCTGCTTGGTTATTTTGGCAAGAGGTGGTGCTTGAGAACACCCATATGGTGCCCAAGGCGATTAACAGTGTAAATACGAAGTTTCTCTTTTTCATGGTACATGATTTTACTTACCTTCTCCGGTAAAAAAGTTATACCACGGTTTGATTGGTGAAAAGCTGCGATAAAGTGGGGAATTGTGTAGAATTTTGAGGCAGTGATACACCGGGCGGTGTATAGTCCTGCGCTTAGCGTTTTAGCCAAACCGTAAAGCTGGCACCTTGGCCTTCGCTGGAATGTACTTCAATGTTACCACCGTGCAATTGTACAATACTCAGGGCACCGGCGAGGCCCAGCCCTACCCCATTGACTTTATTGGAGAAATAAGGTTCAAAAATGCGATTTTGCACTTCCCGGGGAATACCCGGCCCATTGTCCTGAATCACGATTCCAACCTGATGGGGAAAATTGAGGACTCGAATGGTCAATTCACCCCGGCCTGCTTCCATGATCTCAACCCCGTTGATGATGATGTTGAGTAGGGCTATTTTTAATTTTTCAAGGTCAACCTGGATCATTTCCTCCTCCGGTTGATAAGCGCAGATCAATTTGATGTTTTTTAAAGCGATGCGGTCCGCAGCCATTTCGAGGGTTTGCTCCAGTACCTCCTGTATGGTGACGGCTTGTAAAGTGAGCTGGCCAGGGTTACTGGTTTGTAATAAGGCTGTAACCAAGAGGCCGATGCGTTTGCTGTTGCGCTCAATGATTTCGAGATAATCCGCCAATTCCGGATCTTTGTTTTCCAACAGCAATTGGCCAATTGACAGGTCGATATTGGTCAAGGGGTTGCGGATCTCGTGGCCAAGGGTGCGCATAAAACGCCCGGTCGCAGCCAGTTTTTCTGCCCGCATCAACTCCTCTGCTGCTTTGCTGCGCTCGAGGGTGTAACGAATGCTGCGCTCCAGTTTTTTAGAGTCCAGTTCATGTTTTTCCAAATAATCGGCTACTCCTGAACGGATGGCTTGCACATCAACCTGGGTATCCCCTTTTCCGGTCAACAAAATGATGGGTGCCCGCAAATCCAATGCCTTGGCTACCGCAACCAAATCCAATCCGGTGCGAAAACCCAATAAGTAATCAAAAAAACAAAGGTCGAAATGTTGGGTGGAAAACAACTCCAAAGCCTGGTCGTAGGAAGAGGCCCAGGAAATGGTGAAATTTTGTCCAGTGATGCGGTTCAAATATTCAGAGGTAAGAAAAAAATCATCCTCGTCGTCATCTACAATGAGTACTGCCAATGTTTGAGCCATGTTTAATTATTTATTCAAAAGGTAGAACGATGGTAAATACTGCGCCCGCTCCGGGTACTCCACTCGCTTTGATGGCCCCTCGGTGGTTGTCTACCACCTTTTTACAAATGGCCAGGCCAATACCAGATCCCTGGTATTCAGAAACACCATGCAGCCTTTGAAAAATATTGAAAATTCTTTCTGCATTTGCCTGATCAAAACCAATTCCATTGTCGGCAAATTCCAGCACGCAAAACTCCCCCTCGGTCCACAACTCAAACTCGGGGAGTTCGGCAGTAGTGGCCTTACGGTAACGAATGTCAATCACCGTGGGGACATCCGGGCGTTTGAACTTACAGGCATTGCCCATCAGGTTCTGAAAAAGTTGCTGCATTTGGGAAGGTACCGCCTGAATTACGGGAAGTTCTGTGGGGATGTTCAAAGTGATTTCGGGCTGATCAAGGAGGTTATTGTCCGTTAAGACATCCTGCAAAACCTGCCCTAAATTCGTGGGCGCCATCCCCCCATCGCTACGGGTAGACCGTGAGAACGACAACAAATCGTCGAGCAGGCGCTCCATCCGTTTGGTCGAGTCCAGGATGCGCTCCAGGTACGCTTGGCCCTGTCCAGTAAGGGCTTCGGCGTAACGGTCGGACAACAATTTGCCAAAGGACTGAATTTTGCGCAAGGGGGCGTGTAGGTCGTGGGAGGCGACATAGGCAAAGTTTTCCAGCTCCTGGTTCGAGCGGTCGATGCGTTTGTTGAGCAGTTCGAGCTCGCGCTGTTTGCGGGTCAGGGCAGTAATGTCTTTGATGAGCAAAACCCCTATGAATTTTTTATCCTCGCTTGGTTCATGTTCGGCAGCATAAATAGCCGTTGTGTAAAAACTGCCTTCAATTTCGTGTTCAGAATCGTACCGACTATTGCTTTGAAAAAGGGTGGTAACTGGATCTTTTAAAAAAGCGAACTTGCCACTTTCAATGAGTTCGTGAAGGTTTTTGCCCACAAAATTTTCCTCGGCTTGCAGGCGCACATAACGCGGGCTCCCCTCGGTCATGATGATTTTGAAATCTTGGTCAAAAAGGAATATTTCATTATCGGCCAATGAAGTCGCTAAAAGTTGGTACAGTTTGAGCATTCTTGCACTCTCGTCTGTGGTTCCTTCAGGCTGGGTAGGGTTTTTCATGGTGTCCTATTTGATGTTGTACATTTTCAGCTTATTGTAAAGGGTCTTTCGATCAACCCCCAATAATTGGGCGGCTTTACTCTTATTGAAACGGGTTTGGTACAGCACCTGCATGATCATTTGGTATTCAGCGCCCTGGGCGATGGATTTAAGGTCGGTATGGGCTGGAATTGGCGTTGCTTCAGGGAGGGGTAAAGGACTCAAATTCGAGGTTTGGACTGGAATTACCTCGTCCATGTGGAAAGCAACTTGTAGCTCTGGAGGTGAAGGGCTTTCAATTTTTTCCTCGATCCCCAATCGGGCATAATGGGTAATTTCAAAAGGTAAGCATTTCGCTTCCACCACGGGGCCATCGGTCAACAGGGTGGCGCGTTTGATCACATTTTTAAGTTCCCGAATGTTGCCATACCAGGGATAGCTCAAAAAAAGTTGTTCTACTTCAGGGGTGAACCCGCTGATGTTACGCTGGAGTTCTGCGGAGGTTTGTTGCAGGAACTGTTGGGCAAATACAATGACGTCTTCTCGCCGTTCGCGCAAAGAAGGCATTTCGATGCTGAACTCATTAAAGCGGTGAAAAAGGTCTTCCCGGAATTTTCCTTTTTTACTTGCTTCCAACAAACGCTCGTTGCTGGCTACGATGATGCGCACGTCCAGGCTGATCTCCTTGCCGCCGCCAATGCGTTTCACTTTGCGTTCTTGCACTACCCGCAAGAGGGAAACCTGCACATCGTAGGGTAAGTTGGCTACTTCGTCCAAAAACAAGGTACCTCCATTGGCCATTTCAAAGTGCCCGATTTTGGTTTGCAAGGCCCCGGTGAAGGCCCCTTTTTCATGCCCGAACAATTCACTGTTGGCCAAATCGCGGGAAATGGCCCCACAGTCCATGGCCACAAAGGGTTGATTTTTGCGTGGGCTGCGATCGTGGATCATGCGCGCGGCAGCTTCTTTGCCTGAGCCACTTTCACCATAAATGATCACACTGTAATTGGTGGGCGCAACCAGGTCAATTTGTTTGTAAAGGGCTTGCGCCATTGGACTTTGCCCAACGATGTACCCCTTCGGGGTTGGGTTATTGCTGCTGCGGCTTTTGGGTGTTTTGGCTCTCACATTTGCCTCCGCCTTGGCTTCGGGTTCTGTGGGTACAGGAGATTGAGGCGAAGTCAAAGCCCGTTGAATGCTCAGCAGGATTTCATCCGGCACAATGGGCTTGGTGATGTAATCGAGAGCGCCTTGCTTCATCACATTGACGGCGGTGCGGATATCGGAATACCCTGTCATTACGAGTACGGGGAGATCGGGATGATGTTCGCGAAAATGGGCCAGCACTTGGCTGCCTTCCATATCGCCCAAGCGAAAATCGGTAATGGCCAAATCGAATACCTGGGCTTTGGCTGCTGCCATACCCGCAGCACCACTGTGCGCAGTGACCACTTCATAACCTTTGCGCGTCAGGAAGCGCTGCAACAGCAGGCACAAATCCAGATCGTCGTCGATGGTCAATATTTTTGCCTGGCTCATAGTCTTCTGGGTTGTGGGGCACTTTTATTGCCCCTTGCGCATTTTTGCAGCGGGTAAATGTAAAATTTCGCGGTATTTGGCCACAGTTCGTCGGGCCAAAACATATCCCTTCGTGGCCAATTTCGCTACAATGTCCTGGTCAGAAATGGGGTAGTTTTTGTCTTCTTCGGCTACGATGTTGGAGAGGGCATCCATGATTTCTTTGTTGGTCACCAGGTCACCGTCGGCATTGGCGATGCCCTGATGGAACAGGGATTTGAGGTGAACAACCCCAAAATCAGTTTGAGCGTACTTGGTGCTGGTCACTCGTGATATGGTCGATACATCAAATCCAGTTATGGCCGCGATGTCCTTTAACCCCATTGGTCGCAACTGTTTGGGGTCACCACTTCGAAAATATTCAGGCTGGAGTTGTACGATGCTTTGCATGGAGAGGAGCATGGAGTTTTCACGCATCCGAATCATTTCGATGAACCATACCGCTGCGTCCATTTTTGATTTCAAGTAGCCATGGTTTTCTTTTTCAGCGCCCTGGCGCCTGGCCTTGCGCAATTGTTCCAATTTGCCCATCATAGCGCTGCTCAGGCGCAGTTCAGGGCTGCTTTTCATCAAGGAGACTTTTAAAAGTCCTGCTTCGTCTTGTTCGACCAGAAATTCGGGAATGATGTTCTGGTTTTTGTACAGCTGCGCACCGTTGTCGCCAATGGGTTTAGGATTGAGTTTGGTGATTAGTTCTATGGCGTGTTGCAGTTCATCGCTGCTGATGCATAGAGCCGTTTTGATCTGGTCATAATTGTGCGAACCCAAATCTTCCAAATGGGCATTGGCAATTTTCCAGGCGATTTGGATGTAGGGGGTTTGATTCGGTTTGTTTTCGATCTGTAGCAAGAGGCATTCGCGCAAGTCGCGTGCTCCTACCCCGAGGGGCTCAAGTGATTGCAGTGTTTCCAATTGTTCCAGCAATTCATCCTCCGTAGTATAAAGCTGTTGGGCAAAAGCCAGGTTGTCCATGACGTCTTCCAGGGAAATGCGCAGGTAGCCGTCATCATCGAGATTGTCGATCAGGTACTGGGTCAGCAGCAGTGCACGTTCTGACAAGGCGAGCATGGTCAATTGTTGGCGCAATGCATCCCGGAAATCACTCCGTTCTACTAGATTACCCAAAAAGGGGAATTCAGCATTCGATTTTTCCTCGCCTCGAGTTCGATAATCGGGCATAAAATCCTCCTGCTGATAGTCTTCCTGGAATCCGCCACGCTCGTCCTCGATCGGGGTATCAGTTTCTGCGGAACCCTCCATATCCGTATTGAGACTTGGATTGCTTTCCAACACCAGGTTTTCTTCCAACTCATCATGAATTTTTTGTTCCAATTCGAGGGCATTGAATTGGATGAAATTCAGCAACTGGATTTGCTGCGGCGACAGTTTGAGCAACTGCTTTTGGCTGAAGTGTTGGTTTTGACGTAGCATACTTGATAAACAATAAAAAGCATGCCAGGGTTAAATCACTCCCCAAGTTGAGGTCTTATGTAGCATAAATTCTACACTTTGGGGATCTCAATTGCCCATTTGCTGAACATCGGCTCAACACTGTTTTTTTGTTGCTCCAGTTTTTCTTTTTTCAGAAAGAAAGTGGGGTGATTCCAATATTTTACCACGTCCTGTCGTAGTTTTAGCGGTGGTGTGCAAGTTTTGTCGCGCTGATCTTATTCCCAAATTTGAATGAAGCCTTTTCTCTTTTTTCCCCTGTGACCCAAAAAACCAATGACATGCCCAAAAAAACCTTCTGCATCCTGCTTGTCGACGACGACGACGATGATCGTTATTTGCTACAAACGGCGTTTGAGGAAAGTGAAACCCCTTGCCGCTTGGATTATGTCGCCGATGGCGATGAGATCTTCAGGTACCTGGACAAACAGGTTCAAACGGAGACCAGCACCGAACATTTGCCCGACTTGATTTTACTCGACTTGAACATGCCTAGAAAGAATGGTTGGCAAGTGTTGAACGAGCTCAAACAATCTCCCCTATTCAAACACATACCCGTAGTGATTCTGACGACTTCAAAATCGCCGGAGCACGTGCGCAAATCTTATAGTTTGGGGGCAAGTTCTTTTATTTCCAAACCTTCCTCTTTCAGCACTTTGGTAGAAATCACCAGAATTTTGGGTAAATATTGGTTCGACGTGGTTACGTTTGTATAAAAAAAATTGCCAGGGGCTTGGCCCCTGGCAACAACGCACTCAAAATGATGAAATATTCTCACTTGTCTGATAAACTTTATTAAGAAAAATGAGAATGTACATCGTTTGCGGTGGAACGGCCTTCTTTGACCATTTGTTTTACGCCCTTTTTGCCCTCTTGGGCGACTTCATCCAGGGTATTTTCGGCTTTGTCGGCCAGGTCTGAGGTTTTATTTTTGGTTTTTGTCCACCAGCTTTCTCCTGTTTTCAGGATGTGACTGATGAAATCGTTTAGCTCGTCGGCGGCAACTCCGGCGCTTGATTCTACCTTGCCTTTGGTTTTATACCAACTTTTTTTGCCTTCTTCAACCAACTCATCCAGGTATTCTGCCGATTGTTGTTTTGCTTTGACGATATTTTTGCGGGTTTCTTTGCCGGAAGCTGGTGCAAAAAGGATTCCTAAAACTGCACCGGTAGCTGCACCAGTGATAAAGGACGTTAACAGATTTTTGTTGGACATGATCTGGAGATTTTATGTGAATGATCAATGCAAGGATGGTCGCAAGGCCAATATAAATGCCCCGCTTCGTATCTTGCTTGCAACCAATTCATCAAGAATATCATGCCAGGTATAAAGTGTAGCAATGCTAGGGCGTTGTGTAGAAAAATGTGGAAAATCAACCACAAATAGAAGATTAAGGCCAAAAACCGACTGAATCCCGGCTGTTTTGTTGTATTTTCATCAAATCAACGCTGGAATGACTTTTGCTTATTGAGGATGGTTAGACTGCCTGAACACACAAGGTCTATTAGATACAAAGCCCATGGAAGACCATAGAAGTTTACTCATTGTTGATGACGAAGAAGATGTATGTCTGCTTTTGAAACGCAGTTTTCAGCGGGAATTCAAGACCGTAGAATCTGCTAATTTACTCGAAGAGGCACTGCTGATAGCCAAACGCCTGCGACCAGACATCCTCTTACTGGACAACAACTTGCCGGATGGCCTAGGGCTAAATTTTGTCGAAAAATTCAAATCCATCAATCCGGATATGTACGTCATTTTGTTCAGTGCCATGGACTTGCACCGGGAGGCAATTGTGGCCGGAGCGGATATTTTTTTGGGGAAGCCCTTGAACTTGGGGGTGATTCGGGAAGTGATGCAGAGGGGTGAAAGTCAGTAACTCAAAAGCCTTGGTCTCACGACCTTTCCAAGTTGCAACATTATATTAAGTTTTATTTTTTTGACTATAAATTTGCAGTTATCGTTTTTTGACTATATTTTTGTAGCCAAAATATTTTTAACTAGAAAATTATAGTCAAAATGAGTAGTTGGAAGAATCCTAAAATCATCGTGGGTAATGTCGCCAAAGGCGATTTTTACTTCCCTCGCCTGGACATTGAAGCCCAAATCTGGGAAGAACTGAACAAAGGAAGCCATATTTTATTGGCCGCTCCGCGCAGGGTCGGCAAGACCTCAGTCATGCTGTCCATGCTGGAAAACAACCCCGCTGACATCCGTTGCATCTTCAAAAACATTCAGGGCGTTCAGTCGGAAGAGCAGTTCTACCAACAGTTTTTTGAGTCCATACTGGAATGTTTGAACAAATTTCAACAAGGCATGGGCTGGTTCAAAGATCTATTCAAGCGCCTGAACATTCAGGAAATCAACTTAGAAGGTGTGAAATTCGGTGACAAAAAACCGCTAGTCTACCATGAAGAAATCCATAGGCTGTTGGTTAAATTGAGCGAGAACGAAGTCAAAATTGTACTTTTTCTGGACGAATTGCCCGAAGTACTGAACAATCTCTACAAAAAACAACAGCTACAAGAAGCAAAAAGTATTTTGAATAATTTGAGGATGTGGCGACAAAACCCACTTTTTCATGGCTATTTTCATTTGGTTTTAGCGGGTTCAGTCGGGGTTCATCACATCGTAAAAATCATCGAAGGGCGGACGGCAGACATCAACGATTTAAGCGTCATTGATTTTGAGGCATTGACGAAAGAGGAGGCCAGACAATACCTCCATTGGGCAACTGACGAGGCGACTGTGCAGTACAACGAAGCCTTATCTGAGCACCTGCTGTCAAAAATCCACTATTTTATCCCCTATTTCATCAATTTGCTATTGGATGAAATCAACAAAGCCGCTCGTAAGTCGAAGAATCCAAGCATTTCCAGGATGGATATTGATGCCGCTTTTGATAAAGTGGTGAAAAACAGTGCACATTTCGAGGAATGGAAAAACCGCATTTTTGACTATTACCCCAAACTGGAAGCTGATTTATTAAACGAGGTGCTGACCTTTATCGCCCATTATGGGAAAGTCAGTAAACAGGAACTCTACAACCTCGCCGTCAAACACCAATTGCAAAACAATTACATGACATTGGTCCGCGATCTGGAAAACGATGGCTACCTCGTGGAGCAAGGTGAGCACCACATTTACATTTCCCCTTTTTTACAAGCATTCTGGAAACAAGATAATCCTGTGTACAATGGAAAATAAACAGTACGCAAACCCGATGAATTTTATTGACAAACTGACGCTCTATCAGGCTGCCAACACCAGCAATGCCGCCATCAAAAAGAATTTTTTGGTACGCATTGCAGAATTTGAGTTGATCATCGCCGATTTGCGCTCCAAAAAAAGCAAAGACCCACTGCAACACGAACTCATATTGGGTCGGCGGGGCAGTGGTAAGTCCACCTTGCTGAAGCGGATACAGGCCGAAATAGAGGAAGACTCCGACCTGAAGGCGCGCTATTGGGCCATCAACCTGGCCGAAGAGCAGGCGGGTATTTATCGCCTCTCCGACCTCTGGTTTGAAGTGCTCAAAGAACTCAGGTACCTTTCAAACACGTCCAACACCCTGCGCGATTTTGACACCTTCGAGGACGACACGGCCTATACCCGCTACCTCTACACTGAGATACACCACCTTTTGGCGGAAAAAGGGTATAAAGTAGTATTGCTCCTGGACAATCTCGACCGCATTTTGGAAAACTTCAATGAAGATGCCCATCTGTTCCGCGAATTCCTGATCAACTACAACGACATTCAGATTATCGGCGGAAGTACGCGCATGGACGAGCATTTTTGGCGCTACGACAAGCCCTTTTACGATTTTTTCAGGATACACCGCTTGGAGGGGCTGACATTTGAAGAGATAAACCACCTGCTCAACCACTGGAGCGCGGTCATGGAATTACCCGAATTGAAGGATTATGCCCTGCGGCACCGCGGAAAAATAGAAGCCATTCGCATCTTTACCAACGGATTGCCACGCGCCTTGCAGTTTTTCATCGAAATACTCCTACACGATTCGACACTCTACGGCTTTGATTACCTAAAAAAAATCATGGACAAGGCCACCCCCCTCTACCAGGAACGCCTGAACAACCTGACGGCACAACAACGCAAGATTGTGTTGGAAATGGCTTTCCATTACGAAGCCTGCCCTACAAAAGTATTGGTGGAAAAATGCAGGATGGAAGGCAAAACCATCGCCGCCATTTTGAATAAATTGCAGGAATTTGGCATCGTTGAAACCCTAAAAACGGGCAACAAAAACAACTTGTACCGCATCGCCGAGCGCTTTTTCAACATGTGGCTCATCGTGACCCAAGGTAACCCCAACCAAAAACGCCGCGCCCGCTACCTGACGCATTTTGTAGAAGCCTGGTACGATCCCAAAGAGCTCCGAGACCTTGCTATGGCTCATATCGAAGGCTTAAAGTTGGGCAAAATACCCTACGATAAAGCGCTGGTGCTGACCAAAGCCCTAACTCAATCTCAATTTATTGGTACGATATTGCGCGATGCATTGATAGACCACACCACAGAATTGGATGAAGGAAATATAAATAATCTTGAATTGCCCCGAAAGTTTAGCGAAATAAGCAAAGAAATAGGAGATTTAATTGAAAATGAGAGCTATAAATCTGCCTTGGAAAAACTGGACGAAATTGAAAATGAAGAAGATGGGATAAAATTTTTTGGCAAAGGCTTGTGTTATGACTACCAGAAGGATCATAAAAACGCAGAAAAATATTATCTCCTAGCCATTGAAAAAGGGGATGCCAATGCCTTAACTAACCTGGCTATTTTGTATTCAAATCAAGGTAAACCCGAGCTGGTAGAAAAATATTATCTCTTAGCCATTGACAAAGGGCAAGTCAAAGCTTTAAATAACCTGGCTATTTTGTATGAAAATCAAGGTAAAATCGAGCTGGCAGAAAAATATTATCTACTAGCCATTGACAGAGGGGAGGTCAAAGCTTTAAATAACCTAGCTATTTTGTATTTAAATCAAGGTAAAACCGAGCTGGCAGAAAAATATTATCTCTTAGCTATTGAAAAAGGTTATGTCTATGCTTTATTTAACCTGGCTATTCTGTATTCAGCTCAAGGCAAAATCGACTTAGCGGAAAAATATTATCTAGTTGCCATTGAAAAAGGTGATGTCGGAGCTTTATTTAACCTTGCTAATTTATATCGAGAACAAGGCAAAAATGACCTGGCAGAAAAATATTTTCTATTTGCCATTGAGAAAGGGCTCGTCGAGGCTTTAAACAATCTGGCTTATTTGTATTGGGAAACCAATCAAAAGAAAAAAGAGGCTTTACAACTTATCCAACGATATGCTGAAAAAGTGGATCGTGTCGTGGCTAATGTAATTATCTTAGAAATATGGAACGGCTGTTTTGAAAATGTAACGGAGAAAACAGATGTCATTTTTGAAAAAAGCCACTACAAGGGTTTAATTAAATTTATCGAAGCCCTGCTGTGGCTGGGCCAAACCCATCTTGTCCTGTCCTTCTTTGAGAGCGAAACACACGGCGATGCCTTGCGCGCCCGCTACGAGTTGCTGTACTACGCTACCCTGATCTTGGCCAATAAAACAGAAGGGAATTTATTGATCAAAATCCCGCCCGAAACCCTGCCAACGGTGGAGGACATCGTGCAAAAGGTGAAGGAAAAACGGGCGTTTTATGGTGTGGTGTAAAGATGGGGCAGGAGCTGCCTTTAGGGTGATCAATACTGACGGTTATACCCAGGTCAATTTCCATCTATCGTTGTACGTTAGGGCTGGGATGTTTACACTTTAGCGCAAAAGCCCGCTAAAGTGTAAACATCCCGCTAACCTCCAATTTTATTCGATTAATTCCGGGTACCTCCTCTTAACAATCGCCTTTTCTTCCGCATTCAATTCATCCATATTAATCGGCTTATCCTGAGATCGGGTCCCTTTCTGATTGAGCCTGTTCATCAGGCTCCAGTTGCGAATGGTTTGCCCTTGTTTTGGGTCAGCAGGTTCTTGAGCTTTCAAATCATACCGGGTAAAATCAATCACCTTTTCCTGATCGTTTCCGTTCCGGTTGGACAGCAATGCCAGCCTGAAATCTTTATTCATGAACCATCTGATTTGCAGACTTGTATCTGATGCACAAACGCCGGAGCCACGCTGAACGAACCGATAGTTTATATTGTTATTGCTTTTAAATTGTTTCCGCCAGGCCATTCCCAATTCTCCATGGGTGATGCCTTTTGTTTGGGGCCAGCGTTTGTGCATTTCACTCAGCCAGATATTCAGCCCTTCCATACCATCGTTCTTTTTGTTGACTTTCAAAAGGCTTAATTCCCAGATGCAGGTTACCCAGGCAAAATTATTGAGTGCATATCCTTTATCGAAATGCGCGGCCGTCGTTGCCAGCATTTCTTTGGTTCCCAAGGGTGTACCTTGCCGGAGAATGGTTTCGATCGGGCCTACACCTTGCCGACTACCACACCTTACTCCATTGATAAATTGGGCGGCGGGATATCTTGCATTGATGAAATCAACGGTCCAACCATCGAGGTTGACACAATCGATGCGGTCTTTTTTGCTTTGTGCGGGCTTACAGAAATGTTCGCTTGAAGGATAATAAGGATACGAAATCGAACCCTCCCCATCGCCATTATCCACGGCATACTGGCTCCAGATATTTCCCTGGCAAACATGAATTCCTTCCTTTTCCGCCAGGTATTTGAGATTATCGGCAGCGAGGAATCCCGAAATAACGCTTAGAGGGCGGTACCCGCCACCAACCAAATCCGAGACCATCTGCAACCCTTCATGCAGATCCCGATTGATTTGCTCCCGGGTATTGTGCATATTGGCGAAGAAACCTCCAGGAATAAAGGTGATTTCATCGCCGTATTTTTTATGGTAAAAAACGATCTGCTTCTTTAATTCCACATAGTTTTCGCGCTGGTCTTTAAGTGCCAACCAGCTAAGTGCCCAGGTAATTTTGGCCCCGGGCAAGTTTTTCTCAATGGTTTCGCGGAAGAGGCGGGCTGAAGCGGCAGTATGTACTTCTGATTCATCGGTTCCGATAGCAGTATCTCTCCTTACCTCAATCTGATTCACCCTGATTAAGGAACAAATCGTGAGAAAGCGGTTCCCCATCAATTGCGGGAATTTATTTTCCTGAGCTTTTATCCTTTCACAAGAAACCCATGGGATGATTACAATCAAAAAGAGTATCCTGATGCTTGTTTTTCCAATTTTTTCGAGATCCCCCATATTGGAAAATGATTGGTATTGATAAAGTAGGCTGGTTTTAGGATAAATTTTAAGCCGAAGCGTCAACAATATTTTTATCGCCCTTCTCCGGCATCACCCCCTGCAAAATCCCCGCAATCCCCATCACCAACAAACATCCAATCAAGTTCAACCACAAATACGCCACGCGCACTGGAATAACCAACCCAAACAGGTTCAAATCAATTTTGTACTCACTGAGCACATACACCACGATGACGATGATTTGGGTCAAAATAGCGGCAATGAATACGGCCCGCCCTTTTACTTTAGGTTGGAAAAAAGCGGCCAGAAACACCCCGAGGATAACACCATAAAAGATAGACCCGATGATGTTGACCGCCTGGATCAAATTGTCGAACAATTGGGCGGAAAAGGCAAAAGCCAGGGAAATCAAACACCAGGCTGCCACAAAAAATTTGGACATCCGCAAATAATGACGATCACTCGCCTCCGGTTTGTACAGGCGCTGATAGATGTCGATCACGGTAGTGGTGGCCAGGGCATTGATGGCCGAGGCACCCGAAGAGCAGGCGGCAGCCAAAATCATGGCCAGCAACAAACCAATCACTCCGATGGGCATGTACTTCAATACATAAGAGATAAAAACATAGTCGGTATCTTTGGTAGCCGCGTTGGGCACATGGTCTTTGATCAGGGCCTTGGCATCTTCCCGCAGTTGCAATTCGGTGGCGTGCAAAGTTTCGACCTCCGCCTGAGCCAGAGCGGTGCCTTTGTCATCCCCACTGCGCATGGCCTGCATCATTTGGTCAACGGCCGTACGGCGTTGTTCAAAAACCACTTTTTGCTGGGTTTCCAACACCTGATACTGCTCCGCCGCACTGCCACTCAGGCGACTTACGTTGTTGGCGTTGAAGTGCAATGGGGCTTGATTGAACAAGTAAAATACAAACACCAATACCCCTACTCCCAGAATCAGGAACTGCATGGGTACCTTGATCATGGCATTCAGCATCAACCCCAAACGCCCCTCAGCCAGGGACTTGCCGCCCAAATACCGGGCAACCTGCGACTGATCCGTACCAAAATAAGAAATGGCCAGGAAAGCCCCCCCGATGATGCCCGACCAAAAGTTATATCGATTGGACAAATCAAACTCAAAATCTACCAGATTGACCTTGCCCATTTTACCCGCAATGCTCAGTGCATCGCTGAAATGAACGTCGGAAGGCAATTGAAAAAAAACGATCCCAGCCGCCATAAACAAGCCCAGCCAAATCACCGAAAACTGCAAGGTTTGGGTGTAACTCACTGCCTTGTAGCCGCCCACGTAAGTATAGGCCAAAATCAAGCCAGCAATAAACAGGATGGTAAAATTCAACGACCAGCCCAACAATTGCGACATTACAATGGAAGGGGCAAAAAAGGACAAGCCCGTGGAAAAGCCCCGCTGCAACAAAAACAAAAGCGCAGTAAACACCCGGGTATTCACGCCGAAACGATTTTCCAGGTATTCATAAGCGGTATAAATCTTGAGCTTGTAATAGTACGGAATGACAAAAATGCTCAGAAAGATCATCGCCAGGGGCAGACCAAAATAAAACTGCACAAAGCGCATACCATCTTCGTAAGCCTGGCCAGGCAAAGAGAGGAAGGTGACTGCACTGGCTTGGGTAGCCATGATGTTGAAGCCAATGACCATCCAATTCAGGTCATCGCTGCCGCGCATGTGGGTTTCCGAAGACCGAATGTGGCGGGTTCTCCAGATTCCATAAGCTGCGATTCCAATGAGGGTGGCCAGCATCACCAGCCAATCGATCCAATTCATAGGTTGTCAAGCAAATAATCGAGTAATACAATAGAACAGCGCGATCAATACCGCATTGAACAAAAAGACCAGGAAATAAACTTGATTCCAGGACTTGAAAAAAGGTGGTCTATCGAGCATATCATCAGGTTGAAGGTTCCAGCGTTCCAGGTTCCAAAGTTCCAGGGTTTAACCCAACCTTGGAACTTTGGAACCTGGAACACTGGAACCCTGTTTTATTTCCCTATCGAAATCATGTTGGCAAAAAGCCGGAACGCCCCCGGAACTCCCGCAGGCAATTGCCGGAACCAGGAGTAACCCGTATAGATGTAATACCCCGATCCGTATTTAGCCACCAGCAAACCGCCATCGCGGGCGGGTTCTCCAGGGTCATTGGAAGAGAGAATAGCATCAAAATTCGTTTTGTCCCAATCGTTAGGGAAATACAGGCCGCGTTCTTGCACCCAGCCACTGAAGTCCTGGGCCGTGATCTTGTTGGGTTGATTCAGGATTTTGTGCTCAGGTTTGAGGAAACGAACCTCGGCATTTTCATCGGTTACCCGATCGCGGGACACACTCAATTTATAGGGCGCCAATTCACTGGCTTCGACTTTGTACTCAAAGTTGGTATTGTATTGCACAATCAATGTACCTCCTTTGCGGGTGTACTCCATCAAATTGGTTTGGCGATACGACAAAGCTTCGATGGTATTGTAGGCCCGAACCCCCATGATGACGGCGTCGTATTTGGCCAGGTTTTCGGGAGTGAGGTCTTTTTCACCCAGCATGTCTACTTTGTAGCCGATCTGTTGCAAGCTGGCGGGAATATCGTCTCCTGCCCCAGCTATGTAACCCAATAGTTGCCCCGCTTTTTTCAACTCGATATGAGCTACTTTGGCTTCGGCATTGAGCAAAACGGTTTGAGCCGGAATGTGGTCATACTTGATTTCGAGCATTTCCTTGCTGTAATTCTGCCCATCAATGGTCGCTACCGGGAAAATTTTACCTTCGCTAGCCCCTGAGGGAGGCGTGACCATAAACTTGATGCTCTTCTCATCTCCTTTTTTGGCAATGCTGAAACTGGCCTCAGCGGGTTCCACTTTCCAGCCACTCGGTACACCCAATTTGAGGGTTCCACTGATGTTTCCTTTCCCGGCTTTTACTTGTACACTAACTGGTTTGGCAGCGTTGTCGGCGAATACCAATACTTTTTCACTCACCTTGGTAAACACGGGAGGAATGATTTCGAAAGGCCGGTAAATTTCTCCTTTGGCCGGATCTGCGTCTTTGTACACAATGTCCGTTTCGTAGACGATTGGAACCCCCGCGATTTTATAGTGGTAACGGGCCTTGAAAGCGCGTTGCGTTTCGGGTTTGCCCCGCATTTGTTGATCTTTCACGGCGTACATGCCCGTTGTACCCGGGTCAGTAAGCCAATAGGCAGTCGTATAGGCCATGTCTTTGTTCAAGCGCACTTTACGCGGCCAGATCAGACCCTGATTGTTCGCCAGCGGCTTATTGAATACGGTATCCAACCCAATCGGATCGATGCTCACTTTGTCCAAGACCACGATGGCCGGACTGCGGTTGATGACCTCGGTGCGGATGGTCATTTCGTCGCCAGGTGCGGCAGAAAAATCGGCAGTGGCCGTTTCGTGGTAAAGGCCCAAACAGGCTTTGATCACGTCTTTGATTTCCACCAATTTCACTCTTTTCCAATAGCCGTCGGGCAGTTTTTCGATCAATTGATAGGCTTTGACCAGTTCAGGTACACTGGCCACTGGATTGTCGAAGCGGAATTTGGCTTTTACTGCCGCCAGGATCACCCCGATGGGTGCCCCGCCTGGTACGCGGGTCCAGGTGGTATTAATGCCCTCAAAGAGGTCGGTTTTACTTTTGGGTTCGTCACCTTTGATGAATTCGAAGTACTCCTGACTGGTACCCCGGGTACCCATGGAGCCAAAGCCCTGGCAACGGTGCGAACTGCGGCTTTCGGCAGCAATTTCGGTATTGGATTTGCCCAGATTCGGGAAATATCCTCCAGCTTCTACACTGAACAATTTGGATTTATCGGCTTTGTCAAAAGCAGCGCGACTGCCAAAGAAAAACCAGGAGATGTTGAAGAAGGTACGGCGGGGTTGCCAGGGTTTGACATAAGCCAATTGCTCAGGATAAGCCTGGGGGTTGTTGGCCAAGTCAAAAGCCTCTACCGAAAGGACGGCTGAAGCCGTATGGTGGCCGTGGGTAGTGCCTGCGGTGCGGTGGTCAAAACGATTGATGATCACGTCGGGTTGCCATTGCCGGATGGCCCATACAACGTCGCCCAATACATCGTTGCGGTCCCAGGTTTGGAAAGTTTCGGCGGGATTTTTGGAAAACCCAAAATCGTTGGCACGGGTGAACATCTGCTTGCCCCCATCAATACGCCGGGCGGCCAGCAGTTCCTGGGTACGCAACAAACCCAGCAGCTCCCGAATTTCGGGACCAATCAGGTTCTGTCCGCCATCCCCACGCGTGAGCGACAGGTAAGCCACGTTGGCCTTGCGCTCATTGGCGAGATAAGAGATAAACAGGGTATTTTCATCGTCGGGGTGTGCAGCAATGTACAGGGCTGAACCTAAAAAATTCAGCTTCTTGACAGCTTCGTAAATTTCCCCGGAGGTGTAACGTTTGGGTGCCTGGGCACGAGTGGAAGTGAATGGAAGGCTTAAGACCAAAAGTAAAAAGAGTATACTCCAACGCTGCATAGGTGATTCGGTTTTGTTGCGGTAAAATCGAGTGTGGCAAATATACATTTTGCAGCGCAGAAAGTTAGGGAAAGATGGGTATTGGGTCGTTTTGAGTGCGTATGGGGGGAAAATGGGATGTAATCTATGCTTTGTGAAAGGAAGCCGATCGATAACAGGCTTCCTTTCATT
>JAIXOO010000430.1 GCA_027486765.1 Saprospiraceae bacterium | reverse complement strand
TTAACGACAAGCCAATATGATTCGTATAGCCGCCGATTCCGGAATTGCAAAAATCAGGTTGATCATTTGCCTGGCATTTTTCCTCCCGAACTTGATTTGCGCCCAAAAATGGCAAAATCTCCAGACATTCGGTGGTGCTGGCAACGAAAATCCTGGCGATTTGTATTGCAACAGCGAGGGCAATTGCGCCACGGGTTTTACCTTTCAGGGGCAAATGGAGCTGAATGGGCGCAGGCTCAATAGCCAGGGTGGCAGCGATTTTGTCATCTTGCAACGCCCCAAAGGTAGTGCCCAATACCGCTATTTCAGCCATGGCGGTGGCCCTTTGGATGAAGAAATTGTCGCGGTACGTCCGCTGAACAATGGAGGCCTATTGTGCACAGGGGTGTTTTGGCGGGAACTGATTTTGCCTGATACGACTTTATTGGCAAAGGATGCAGGCAAGGCGATTTTTATACTGTCTTATCGGCCTGACGGCCAATTGTCCTGGGCGAAAGTGATTGATGGTTCGGGGTTAAAAAGTGTCAGCGATGTGCTGCTCAATGACAATGGCAACATATGGGTGAGTGGCTCTTTTGGCGATACGCTTTTTGTGGAAGGCAAAAAATGGGCCGCAGGGGGGCAGACCGACCTTTTTTTGCTGCGACTGGAAGCAGATGGACGTTTGCAATGGTTGCAACACCACGGGGTGAAGGGCAGTACCCGCCTGGCAGGCATTGCCGAATTACCCGGGCGCGCGGTAGTGGGTTTAGGCAGCTTTGATGCAAGTGTGCGTTTTGGCAATGAGCTTTTTACGGCCAGTACCACCGATCAGGATTTATTTCTAACGGCCTGGGGCCCCGACGGACAGGTGCTCTGGGCGCGCAAAGCGGGAGGGGTATACGATGCTACGCCCATTGACATTGCCACCGACGACAAAGGGCGCATCTATTTTTGTGGCAACATTGTGGGGGTAATCCGCTTCGACAATGGCCTGAGCATCCAAAGTAAGGATGGCAATTCCGACTTGTTCCTGGGGGCTTGTTCCTCCTCGGGTACCCCCTTGTGGGCGCGGGCGTTCACGGGCGAACAAGTCCAGGAATGCTCGCGGATCTTGTGGCAAAACCACCAGATTTACCTCAGCGGCTACACCCTGGGGCGTTTCAACTATGGTGGAAAAGACATCAATCCTGCCGATGGCTTCAGCTCGTTTTTGGCGATCCTGGACACCATTGGGCGGCCTATCTCCGTGGAAGTATTGGATGCAGGCGGAGGCTTGTACACAGGCGGATTGGCTTACAGCGCGGGTAGCCAGTTGCAATTGGCGGGGGTGTACCGAGGCACGGGTAGTTTGGAAAGCCTGGTTTTGCCGGGTAGCAACACTTTTGATTTTTTTACAGCCGATTTTTCAACTTTGGTTACTGGTCTTCCCAACGTTTTAGTAGATGACCCCCAATTCAAAGTTTTTCCAACGCCCAGCAAAGACATTTTATACATTCAAAACACGACTCAAACGGAGGTGTACACGGCTGTGTTGAGTGATACATTCGGGCAAGTGGTACGCCAAATTAAAGGCAGCCCTAGTTCTTTAGACCTATCAGGTTTGGTGCCAGGAGTTTATTTTTTACAAATCCGCCAGCAAAAGCAGTGGTCACTTTATAGAATATTTAAGCAGTAAATCCAGCATCAAAACATTCAACCAGGGGAATCATTTCTATCCAAACGAAGTTTAAAGAAAAATCCTACCCGATTTCAAGGTTGGAAAACGAGCCTTTTTTGCACGCAACAGTTCGCAAAAAAGACTGTTTTTTATCTCCGAACCTCCGAACCTAGGAACCCCCGAACCCTGGAACCCTCAACCTCCACCCACATGACCACAGCACCCGCTTTAAGCAACAACTTTTCCCAACGTCGGCGCATCATCGCTTCCATTTTGGTTTTGATTGCGGCGCTTTGTTTTTCGGCCAAAGCCGTTTTGGTCAAATTGGCCTATCGTTACGAGATCGATAGCATTTCGCTACTTACCCTGCGCATGGTTTTTTCCCTGCCGTTTTTTCTGGGCATTGCCATTTGGGCCAAACAAAAGGCGCTAAGGGAAAACCGCCATGTGGTGCTCAGCACCCGCGATTGGACTGCCATTTTCCTGTTTGGCCTTTGTGGCTATTACCTGGCGAGTATGCTCGATTTTATGGGCTTGTTCTACATCACGGCGGGATTGGAGCGTTTGATCCTGTTTTTATATCCCACGATGGTGCTGGCGATCAATGCTGTTTTTTTGAAAAAACCGGTCACCCGCATCCAATGGATTGCCTTGGCTTTGACTTATGGTGGAGTGAGCTTGGCTTTTTTGGATGGCGACCAATTGGGTGCGGGTAACAATGTATTTTTAGGCAGCATCCTGATTTTTTTTAGTGGCTTGACCTACGCCATTTATCTGGTGGGCAGCGGCCAATACATCACCAAAGTGGGGTCGTTGCGCTACACCTGTCTGGCCATGCTGGCGGCCAGTGTAGGCGTGATTGTGCAGCATGGAATCCTTTACCAGTGGGCTTTGTTCCATTTTCCGCCGCAAGTGTATGTCTTGTCTATCATTATGGCTCTTCTTTCCACGGTGTTGCCCACTTTTATGATGAGTGAAGCCATTCGCATCATTGGTTCCAGCAATGTGGCCATTATTGGTAGTATTGGGCCGGTAGCCACCATTGTGATGGGGTACTTTTTGTTGGGCGAAACCTTTGGGCTTTGGCAGTTCCTGGGTACCGTTTTGGTGATTATTGGAGTCTTGCGGATCAGTTTGAAATGATAACTTTGTAGCAGTTTAGAAAGTTGAGGAGGTTGAGAAGGTTTAGGCTCCGCAAGCGACTTGGACAAGGACGTGTCAGAGTCGCTTGCGGAGCCTAAACCTTCTCAACCTCCCTCAACCTTCCTCAACCTTTATCAAAATGGAATTAAACCATAAATCGCTCGGTCAAGGCGAACCGCTCATTGTGTTGCATGGCCTATTTGGCACTTTGGACAATTGGCAAACCCTGGCTAAATCCTGGGCAGAGCATTACCTGGTCTACCTGGTCGACTTGCGCAACCACGGGCGTTCGCCGCATGTAGATGGACTGAGTTATCCGGCGATGGCGCAGGATTTGCACGATTTTATGGAACAAAACTGGATCCACAAAGCCCACATCCTGGGGCATTCCATGGGGGGTAAAGTGGCCATGGAGTTCGCGCTGACTTATCCCGACATGGTGGACAAACTCATCGTAGTTGACATTGCACCTCGCCCTTACGCCCCGGGGCACGACGAAATTTTCACCGCCCTTTTTGCCATCGACCTCAATACTCTGGAAAGCCGCCAGGCTGCCGAAGCCATCCTGGAGCAATACATCCCAGAATGGGGGGTACGGCAGTTTTTGCTCAAAAACCTGTCTCGAATCAAAGAAGGTGGTTTCGAGTGGAAAATGAATTTGCCGATCATTTATCGGGATTATGCCCAGATTTTGGCCCCGCCAAGTGAGGCGGATGCATTTGAAGGCCCCACGTTGTTCATTCGGGGGGAACAATCTCGGTATGTGCGAGACGAGGACATTCTGCACATTCAAGAACTTTTTCCTCGCAGCACATTGCAGACTGTGCCCAATGCAAGCCACTGGGTACACGCAGATCAACCCGAGGTATTGAATGGGATGGTGATGGATTTTTTGGAGAAAGGGTAGTGGTTCATTAACTCTTCAGACATTAACAAATTAGCAGATTAACATGATCATCGGTTTTATCCTTTTCCCTCGCCTTACTCAGCTTGACCTTACCGGTCCTTACGAGGTTTTTGCCCGTTTGCCGGATACACAGGTTTTGCTGCTGGCCAAAACGCTGGATCCTATTGTCACCGAAAAAGGTTTGGCCATTTTGCCCAATGGGACTTTTGATGCGGCACCCCAACTGGATGTAATCTGTGTACCCGGGGGGCCAGGCATCAATGATTGTTTGCAGGACGAAGTCCTCCTCCAGTTTTTGCGCCGGCAAAGCAAAGGAGCACGTTACGTCACCTCGGTGTGTACGGGAGCGCTGATCTTGGCGGCGGCAGGTTTGTTGGAAGGGTATCAGGCGACTACCCACTGGCTTTCGTTGGACTTGTTGCGCCAGTTTGACGTTGAGGTGCGCATAGAGCGGGTGGTACAAGACCGCAACCGCATCACCGGCGGCGGCGTTACGGCGGGTATTGATTTTGGACTGGCGATAGCGGCGGCACTGTTCGATCAAACGACAGCGGAGGCCATCCAGTTGATGATGGAATACAATCCTCAGCCACCTTTTGACAGTGGGCACCCTACCACGGCGAGTAAGGAAGTGATTGAAAAGGTGGAATTGGCGGCGGCGCCGTATCAGGAAGAAAGAAAAAGGATAATTGAGGGGTTGCGGAAGTAGGCTATTACAACTCCGCTAACAACACCTTTATAATCCCCGACAATCTTTTCTCCGCCCCCTTCGCTACGTTCACCACATCCTCCAAACTCGTTTCCCGAATGTCCTCAATCGGGTAACAACGGTTTGTCGCCACACTGGCCACAAAGATTGGCAAACTCATGTGCCGAGCCACCAATACCTCTGGCACCGTAGACATCCCCACCACATCAGCACCCATCATGTGGGCAAAATTGTATTCCGCAGGAGTTTCCAGGTTTGGTCCTTGTAGTCCCAAATACACCCCTTCGTGGGCTGCAACTCCTTGGGAACGGGCAATTTCCAGCGCCCGAGTATTCAAAGCACGGTCGTAAGCATTCAACATATCAGGAAAACGTGGCCCCAGGCGTTCGTCGTTGTGGCCCCGCAGTGGATTATCGGCTTGCAAGTTGATGTGATCTTTTAGGAACACCAAATCCCCCGCGTAAATATGCTGATTGACACTGCCTGCCGCATTGCTGATGAAGAGGCGCTGAATGCCGAGGAACTTCATCACCCGCACCGGGAAGGTGATTTGTTGCATGCTGTAGCCTTCGTAGTAGTGAAAACGGCCAGCCATGGCGACCACTTTACGACCAGCCAGGTAGCCAAAGACCAGTTCCCCCTTGTGGCTTTCCACCGTAGAAACGGGGAAATGAGGGATGTCTTTGTAAGGAAAAACGGCGACCCGGTCGATTTCCTGGGCCAAATCGCTAAGGCCAGTACCAAGGATGATGCCAAAGTCGGGTTCAAAATCCGTTTTTGAACGCAAATAAGTCAGTGCTTCCTGAATTTGATCGTATAGCTGCATGATGGAAAATTGAAGTCCAAAGATAACAAATCATCACAGGGTAGAGCGGGTTTACTTACCTTTGTAGCCAAATTTGGTAGCATCCATGAGAGTACTATTGATCTTTGCTTGCATCAGCTGTTGTTTTTGGTCTTGCAAAAACGAAAATCTGGAAATTCCCCAAAACCAGGTGGCACAGGTATTGACGGAATACGGCAAAACCAATCCCGAAACCGAAGCGGTCATCCATACCATTGAAGGGGATATCCACTTGCGTTTGTACACCGAAACGCCCTTGCACCGCGCCAATTTTGTACGCATGATCAAGGCCGGCCACTACAAAAAAAGCCACTTTTACCGCATCATCAGCAGCTTTATGGTGCAGGGAGGCAGCGAAGCCGAAGGGAAATACCATTATCTCGTCCCCAACGAAACCAGCCCGGATCGCTTACACCAATACGGAGCTCTGGCCATGGCGCATTTCGATGAGGGCAACCCTGAAAACAATTCCTCTGCAACCGAGTTTTACATTGTGCGGGGTCGGCGTTTTTTGAATGAAGACCTGGAAGAGTTGGCCGAAAAATACAATCCCAAGCAACTCAAAATTTTTGAGACCATCGGTGGTGCCCCCAATCTGGATGGAAAATACACCGTATTTGGCGAAGTAACGAAAGGTATGGACATCATTGAAAAACTGTCCGAAGTGCGCACCCGTGGCGAAGACGAACCCGAACAGAAGATTCGTTTCTCGCTGGAATTAAAATAATGTCCGAAAACAACACACTTTCCGTCCAGTCTACCAAGCCACAAAACGCCAACATTGCCAGCATCGAATTGCTGCGCGGCCTGGCTTCTGCGGTGGTTTGTTTGTACCATTTTACCAATGGCCACAACAACTTCATTTCCGAAGCCAACTGGATCAAAGCCATTACGGGCAAGGGCTGGTTGGGAGTGGAAATCTTTTTTGTCATTTCTGGGTTCATCATCCCTTATTCCATGGCGCGGAGCCACTACCGCTGGCGCGATTTTCCGCTGTTTATACTCAAACGTTGGGCACGGATTGACCCTCCATTTTGGTTGAGTATTTTGTTTGTACTGGGCTTAAATGTGTTGGCTACCTTGTGGTTGGTCCCCTCTTTCAATGTATCCTGGTCGCGCCTGCTCCTACATTTTGGGTATTTGATTCCCTTTTTTCCGCCCAACCAATGGCTCAATGGAGTGTACTGGACGCTTGGGGTAGAGTTTCAATATTACATTTTGGTGGCGCTCCTCTATCCTTTGCTTTTTCATAAACGCAGTGTGTACTTTTGGTTGACGGCTGCGGGACTCCTAACCATTACGATATTTACCAACCAGCCTGCCTTTTTTTTCGATTACAGTATGTTTTTCATCCTGGGATTTGCCCTGTTTCGGCGTTTTGATGGCCAGCTGAAGCCCTGGGAATTTTACCTTTTTTCGGCCATCGTTTTTTGGATCATTGAGTACAAGTTCAGCCCGCAATACCTCTTGGCTGGATTTATCCCCTGGCTCCTGATTGCCTTTTGGCCAGACTTAAAAATACGCGGCTTGCGCTGGTTGGGCATGATTTCTTATTCCTTGTACCTGATCCATTTGCCACTGGGCAAAAAGTTGATTCCTTTGGCCGCCCGCTACATTGAAGGGGATGGGCCGCGTTTGGTTTTTGTCATTTTCCTCTTTGCTTTTACCCTCTTGTTGGCTTATGGTTTTTATCAGCTCATTGAGCGTCCAGCGATGCGTTGGTCGAAGCTGGTACACTATGGGGAGCGAAAAATGAAAAATGAAAAATGAAAAATGAAAAGCGGATACCAGTTGTTTTACCTCGCTACATAATTTTTCACTTTTCACTTTTCACTTTTCACTCTCAAAAGTTTGGCGGGCGACCAATAACACTAAATTTTCTTCTGACTTTTCTCAAAAATCTGTATATTACCGACTCTAGTTAGAGGCCCACTTCCAATTTCAAAGTATGCGATTTGTATTGTCACTTTGTTTCTGGTTTTTTGTTACCGGGGCCATTGCGCAAGAAGCGTATGTGGTGGTAGATAGTATTGCCATCAACGGAAACAAACGCACAAACATCCAAGTCATCCTGCGCGAACTTCCCTTCCAGATAGGAGACACTATTTTACGCAAAAATTTGAAGGATCGCCTAGCCTGGGCCAAACAACAGGTACTGAACACGGGCATGTTCCGCGAAGGCATCATCAGCCATACCCCTAGCGCCACCAAGCCTGATCACATCTGTATTGCCCTGGATTTGGCGGAGAGCTGGTACATTTATCCCACGCCTTATTTTGAGCTGGCTGACCGCAATTTCAACGTGTGGTGGGTAGATCAAAATCGCTCCCTCGATCGGATCATTTACGGGATGGACTTTGTGCACCGCAACTTCTCGGGCAATCGCGATCGCTTTCAAATCAAATTCACCAATGGGTACACCCGCAATTATTCCCTGGGGTACAAGTTGCCTTTCATCAACCGGAAAAAGACCCTGGGTATAGATGCAGCGGTTTCTTTTGCGCAAAATCGGGAAATCAACTACGCGACCACTCAAAATCGCCAGCAGTTTTTTAGGGACGAAGACAAGTTTGCTTACCATCGCTTCCGTTCTCGCTTATCCATGGTGTATCGGCCCAAGTTGCTCGAGCAACACGAAGCCCGACTTAGCTATGAGGACAACAAAATCATGGATCAAATCGCCAAAGACCTCAATCCGGATTTTTTCTTGAACGGGCGGAGCCGTCAACGCTATTTTTCCCTGGCTTATACCTATACTTACGATTCTCGCGACTGTCGGCCCTATCCGTTGGAAGGGCAATACTTTTCAGCTACTTTGGAAAAAGATGGCTTGGGCCTCGTGTCGAACGACCGCAGTGCCCTGACTTTTAATAGCCGTTACGCTCAGTTTTTGCCCCTGGGCAATCGTTGGAATTTCTCTTTCATTGGCCGGGCGAAATTCTCCTTTATCCGCAGTCAACAGCCTTACAACGACAACCGTGCCGTTGGTTATTCCGACAACGATTTGGTTGGTTATGAGTATTATGTCATCGATGGCCTGGATATGGGTATCATCAATACCAGCTTTCGGGTCAAAATTGCGGACAATCGACTCTGTTTTGGAAAAATCATCCCGGTAGAACGCATGCGGGAACTACCTTTTAAAGTATATTTGGCCGTCAACAACGACTTTGGCTACGTTAACCATCCTTTTGATTTTGGAGCCAATTCATTTACCAATCGGATGTTGTGGGGCAAAGGGATCGGCCTGGATGCAGTATTCTTTTTCGACAAGGTGTTTAAAATCGAATACAGCTTCAACCACCTCTGGGAGTCGGGGATTTTTTTTCATTTCAACATGAATATTTGATGCGGGTTGTCGTATACGCCTACGTGCTGAAGGATCATGATGTGCCGCACATCCAGCGCCTGTTTGATGCCTTGCACGAGGAAGGCATTTCGGTATACGTGTACGGCCCATATCTGGACCTGATGCGTGACAAAATCGTGTTTCAAAAGCCAGTAGGCGAATTTGATGGGTACATCGATTTTACGCTCAAAAAATTTGACTTCTTGATCGCATTGGGTGGCGACGGGACTATTCTAAGCGCCATTACCCACGTCCGCGAATCGGGAGTACCCATTCTGGGCATCAACCTCGGGCGCCTGGGCTTTTTGGCGAGTATTGAAAAAAAACGCATCCGCGATGCCGTACAATTGCTGGCCAAAGGGCGCTATAGCATTGAAGAACGGGGCCTCTTGTACCTCGAAAGCAGCATGCCCTTGTTTGGGGACACCCGCTTTGCGCTCAACGACTTCACCATTCTGAAGCGCGATACCTCTTCCATGATTACCATCCATACTTACATCAATGGCTCGTACCTAAATACTTATTGGGCGGATGGGATCATTGTGGCTACACCAACAGGTTCCACGGGCTATTCTTTGAGCTGCGGTGGGCCGATTATTTTTCCCAATTCAAACAATTTTGTGATCACCCCGGTAGCAACCCACAACCTCAACGTACGCCCGGTGGTCATCTCCGACGATTCAATCATTTCTTTTGATGTGGAAGGACGGGCTGAAAATTTCCTCTGTACCCTGGATTCCCGCTTTGAAACCATTACTTCGGCGCACCAGTTGGCCGTGCGGAAAAACGATTTTTCCATCAATTTGGTGCAGCTGCACGATTATGGGTTTATGGATACCATGCGGGATAAGTTGGCATGGGGGCAGGATTCACGGAATTAGAGCGATGAAGGCCCCATACCAGCGGCAGCGCGATATTTTTGATTTTGGTTAGAAGAAATTATTGCTCTTTATGTCGCTCCCCCCTATCAATTCACCATCATCAACCGCGTCACAATCTGTTGCCCATTCTGGCGAATGATCACCGAATACGTCCCCGCCCCCGGCAAATTCTCCTGGGCATAAGCAAAATTATTCTCACCCACAAACAAGTTCACCCGATCCTGCCTGACCGTCCGGCCATAGGTATCGATGACTTGCAGGGTAGCTTCGCCACCATTCGGGCTGGACCAGGTTATTTGCACCTGATCGCGGAAGGGATTGGGATGTACCGACAGCACCTTAAAGTCCAATTGTGGGCGGATCGGATCTATTTCAGCCCCGCTTTTAATGATAGTCGGGCTCAACTGAGTCAGGCCATTTGTTTCTACATTGCCATTTACATCTCCCAGTTTGATGCCGATGAAGCGCGCGTCCGTCACCGAACGATCCAGGTCGTTGAACTGAATGAACCAGGGAATCGCCTCTGCCCAGGGATTACGGGGGTCTTTGAAGCGGTGTTTGGCATCTACAAACAGCCAGCTTTTACCACCTTCAAAAGTGGCATCCAAATTCAAAATGACCTTCCGAATTTTGATCATATCAATGGTAGAGATGGTACCCGATTGGTTCACATCGGCGGCCAGCAATTGATAAGGAGAAGTTAGTAGTTGTTTGCCCAAAATATGTTTGGTGATGAGCAAGAGGTCAAAGGTAGTGACCCCATTGCGGGCATCATCCACTTTATCCGCAGTGAGGGTGTAATCATAACCTTTAGCGACGCCTTGCATCAGGTAATCACCCGTTACAACACTTACTGCTTTCAAATCTTTGGCCCCACTGCTTTCGACCACTACACCGCTCAGGTTGAGGCCCAATTCAGTGCGCGTATTCCCCTCGATGATCAGGGTATCGCCAGGGTCTTTACAAAGGTTGAACTTGTTGTCCTGCACCTTTACATAAGTCAAACAATAATCATGGTTGGGGCCAGGAGGGCTGAGTTTGGTATTGATGGCATTGTCCCAGGCGTGCAATTCTACCTCGGTCAAGCCCAAGTCATCGCAGGTCAGAATGAGGTAATCCCTGTTGATGTTGGCTTTTTCCCCTTTGCGGTTGATGGAGTAGCGCACTGGTCCCGAACAAGAATCGATGCTGGGGCTAGCCAAAAGGTCTTTGGCCCATACAATGGTTGAAGCCCGATCGACATCACCGTCGCCATCAACGTCGGTATTCGGCGGCAGTTC
>JAIXOO010000141.1 GCA_027486765.1 Saprospiraceae bacterium | reverse complement strand
CAGGTATTTGTACTCCAGGTTGCTGGGTGCTTTTTTGAAGGGGATCGAAATCCGCCAATAGCCGCCACCGATGTATTGCATCACCTGGGCTTGTTGTTCGTTGCCGCTGCCCAGTTCGGGTACATTGCCCACAATGGCAATTTGTTGTCCCCAATTGGTCAGGTAGTGGATTTGAAAAGTAATGGTCATGTTTCATACATTAAACTGGGGCGAAAGATAATAAAAGTTGGAGAGTTTGGGGAATATGTTGGTGGGCGAGAATACAATCGATATTGTAAAAGGGGCTGGCTGGCCATGGTCAATTTTTATAACTACTTCCGATATTCTCGAATCATCTCGAATTTTTTAGACGACATTTTTTTTAGCACAAAGAACTCAAAGATAGCACAAAGGGCACAAAGACGCGATTTTGACAAAGCAATACGCCTAGACTTTATCTTATTTTGGATGTAACGCCTCGTCAACGTCTCACCTTTGTGCCCTTTGTGCTATCTTTGAGTTCTTTGTGCTCATTTTTTCATTGTGGTCTTGTATCAGAAACTCAGCGCAACAAACTTACGCTACCCTGCAAATCCACCCCCTTACCCAAAACATCCACTCCCCGCAATCGATAATAATACATCCCAGTGTCCATTGCCCGCCCCCGCGAGCTGCCATCCCAACAAGGCTGGGTCTCATTTGGATTGGATTGAAAAACCAAATTCCCCCAGCGGTCATACACCCACAATTGCGCCTCCGCAATACAAGGACTATACGCACAAAAAGTGTCATTGATCTGGTCGCCATTAGGGCTAAAAACATTGGGCATGTATACCTGGCATTCCCCTTCAATCGAAACCTCGGTACAAGCCTCGCTGCGGCAATTGCTCTCGCTGACGACGGTGACGCAGTATTTCCCAGATTGGGTGCTGCGCAGCTCGGGGTCGGGGCAATCGGTGCAACTCAAACCATCGACAGGTGTCCATTGGTAGTTTCCAGGCTGAGTTCCGGCAATCAGTTTGAGGCTTTTACCTAGTTTGAGTTTGTATTCTGGTAAAAGTGTCAACTCGGGATGAGCTTGCACCTCCAGGGTATAACTTGCGGTATCCCGACAGGCATTGGCATCCTGTACAATCAGGGAATAGGTACTGGTTTGTTGGGGGCTTACTTCGATTTGTTCCGTACTTTGGCCATCCTGCCAGCTGTAGCGATACGGTGCTCGTCCCAATACGACGGACTTTTTCAAAGTTGCTTTTTCGCCCACACAAAGCTGTTTAGGCCCGGTGATTGATAAGTCAGGTAGGGCGTTGACCAGGATGGAGACATTGCCACTGGTTTTACATCCCAGTCCATCGGCAATGCGGAGGCCTAGGGAGGAACTGTTTTGGGCTCGAAATTGGATGTTGGCACCACTTGATCCATTGCTCCAGTTGTAGGTAAAAGCACCAGTACCTCCACTTGTCTTTGGTTCAATGTTCACTGTTTCCCCCGCACAAAGCTCAATAGTAGGAGGAAGTTCTAATTTGGGAACAGGATTGACTTTCACTTGTACTTGAGCGGTATCTTTACATCCTTCGGCATTGGTGCCTATCATTGTATAGATCTTGGTGTCCTTTGGGAAAAAAGCCTTGCCATCAAGAACTCCTGCATCCCAGGTATAGCTCGAAGCTCCTCTCCCCTGCAAAGTCAGTGAATCTCCAGCGCAGATTTGGCGATCCGGACCAGCGCTTACTTCTGGCCTTTCATTCAGCTTTACGGTGAGATAAGCAGTATCCATGCATTGATTATGGGCAGTAAGAACCAGTCGGTAAGTCTCGGTCCTTGTTGGTTTCAAGCGGATTTCATAAGTTTTCGCCCCAGTACTCCACTCCAACTTCTCCCCCTGAAAGCTTGATAAAACCAGGCTATCGCCTCTGCAAATGCTGGAAGGGCCAAGGATCTGCGCTAAAGCAATTGGTGGCGTGGTGATTTGAAAGAAGGTATTTGCGCTGCAACCTCCCCGGATGTTTATTCCAGCTATGTCATATCGGCCTTGCATGGGTGTCCTCATGTATACGGTTGAATCCGTGCTTTGAAATCCGTCCGGGCCACGCCAGATGTAATCATCCGCGCCAGAAACTTTTACGGTTAGGGGGAGGCCAGAGCAAATGACGATATCCAGTCCGGGTTCAACGCGCAAATCAGGGGTAGCAAAAACCTGCAGGGTATAACTTGCCGTATCCCGGCATCCATTGCCATCTTCTACGATCAAAGTGTAGGAGCTGGTTTCACGAGGTGCCACTGTAATTTGTGCGGTGCTTTGGCCATCCTGCCAGGTGTAGCGATAAGGGGGCCGACCTACGCTGATTACCCTTTCCAAAATGGCCTGATCACCTATGCAGATGGAGTCTGGGCCGGTGATAGCCGCTTGGGGTGCTGCGTTGACCACAATAAAAGCGGTATCCCTGGCTTCACAGCTTTTTTGATCAGTAATCAGGAGCCTTAACTCCAAATTGTACTCCACTTGAATCTGGACGCTAGTCCCCTTAAATCCTCCACCCCAGGTATAGGTGTATGCTCCCGTGCCTCCACTTACCCGAGGTTCAATGGTCACGGTTTCTCCGGTACAAGCACCGATGGTGCCAGGGAGTTCGACGATCGGTCGAGGGTTTACGGTTACCTGCACTTGTGCGGTATCGGTACAATTGTTGGCATCGCGCCCAATCACGGTGTAGGTCGTCGTACTCGATGGTCGAAAAAGTTGATTGTTGATCACTCCACGATCCCAGGTATAGGTCAGGCCCCCTTTGCCTTCCAGGCGGATTTGCTCCCCTTCACAAATGACCCGGTCGCTTCCAGCACTGATCCGGGGGCTGGGAAGAACCGACACCTGTACCTGAGCGGTATCCCGGCATTGATTGGAGTCAATCCCAACAACGGTATAAAGCCGGTTTTGGGTAGCTTGAAAAGGCTGCGCATTTTTGACACCCCAGTCCCATTCGTAAGTGATTGCACCGGAGCCTTGCAAACTCAAGGTGTCGCCAGCGCATACCCGGCGCTCCGGGCCTGCATCCACACTCGGTTGGGACATCAGACTGATCGTCATACTTGCAGTATCTCGACAGCCATTGTTGGCTTGCCCAATCACAGTATAAGTACCACCTGATGGAGGCACAAAGCGTTGCCCGTTTACAATGCCACGATCCCAGGTATACCGCAAGGCTCCAGTCCCTTGTAACACCAGGCTTTCTCCTGGACACAATCGGCGATCAGGCCCGGCACTGACCTCAGGTCGGGGCAGTACCGTAACCAACAACTGTGCAGTATCCCGACAACCAAAACCTCCAGTACCCACCACCGTATACGTCCGCGTTTCACGAGGAGTAAAGGGAATGCCGTTAATGGCTCCGCCATCCCAAAGGTAAAAAATGGCACCTCGGCCACTGACCACTACCCGTTCACCTGCACATACCGTTTGAGGCGAACCAGGATTGACATCCGGTCGGGGATCTACCTGGACCGTGACAGCAGTGCGGGTACGGGAGCGCCCACAAACACTGTCCTGAACATAAAAAGTGGTAGTGGCAAAAAGCGGGATGGTACGCAAACTGTCCCCTTCACCCAATAAACGGCCACCTTCGGGCTGATCAAACCATTTGATCAATCCTTCACCTCGGGCTTTCAGGGTGGTGCGCAAACCGCCACAAATGCGCAGGCTTGTAGCCGGAGTTATATTTTGAGGGGCCAAAGGGGCGTAACAATCTTTAAAACTGCTCAACAGCAGATCAGCACCATCGCCACCGTAATAATTTTGTTGAGTGTTTGGAGTCGCCATTCCTTCCCGGGAACTCGTGCGTCCAAGACAATAGATGTTCTTACTGCTATCGACCTCCATCGCGCGAAATCCATCATAACTCGCTCCACCGTAGTAAGTAGACCACAACAACTGCCCACTTGCATCCAGTTTTGCCAAAAAGGCATCCCACATACCTCCACCAAACTCAGATTGCCAGCCTTTTGAGCCAACCAACCCCGGGCTTTCCGAGCTGCCTCCTGCTACAAAAATCGCCCCAGTGCCGAGGGGGTCAAGCTTTAGATCATGGCCGTATTCCTGCCCAAAACCACCTAAATAACTAGCCCACAACAATTGGCCATTTGCAGAAAATTTGGTGACCTGGGCATCATACGTCCCCCTCAATGCATTCAGTCCGGCATTGCTTCCCAATGGGTAATTGGAAGAGGAAGTTGTTCCTGTAAAATAGAGGTTCTTCTGGGCATCTAAAAAAAGAGCCACGCCCGAATCATCACCACTACCGCCACAATAAGTACTCCAAATTATTTTAAAATTGGAATCCAGTTTCCAGAGCCAAACATCTGCACCTCCCGCATTGCGGGTCTGGTATGCATTGCGGGAAATAGCCGCATTTAACGAATAAGTAGCGCCCACCCCGTAAATATTGCCCTCTTCATCACAAAGCAGGTCGTATACACCAGTATCATTGCTGCTACCCCAAGAAGTGGAATTGATGTAGCGCCCATCTGTAGTAAAACTGGCTAAAAAGTCATTCACTGAATAAGAAAGAGGATCATTTGGAAAACCAGGTATCCATCTAGATCCGCCGATAAAAATATCTCCTTGTTCGTTTGTGGTCAGAGCAAAAGCATGATCAATATCTGGCCATCCCCAATATCGACTCCAAATACGGTTCCCGTCTGTCGTAAATTTAGCCAAAAAAACATCTGCTTTTCCATTGGGTTGGGACATCTCAGCCCCTGGACTGGCAATGTCATCATTGGACTTGGTGCCTCCCGTAATGATGAGTTCACCAGCTGAATTTAGCTTGATTTTTCGAGCATAATCATCACGGCTACCGCCAAAATAACTGGCCCAGATGCGTTGTCCAGTGGTATCAAACTTGGCAATCAATGCATCAGCATCGCCATTTTGAACGCTTTGGTGGACACCGCTAGTCGCTACATTGCTGGTCGATTGGGTGTCTCCACAAAGATAGAGTTGCCCTTTCCCGTCGTATTCCAAATCCCATCCGTCATCATAACCGATGCTGCCAAAATAGGTCGACCATTTTAGACTTGGAATTGGGTCAATGACCAGGGTTTGGTTCAAGGCACCACCTGGGCCACTAAATCCAACGGTAATGCTACCTTCTGGCTTTTGGTCCTGATCAATCAAGCGGTAGCTTAGTGGCACTTCCTGTTTGCTTTCGGCCCAAAAACTAGCAGGTATACTTTCCCGAAGACTACCCATGCTGAGCTGCAAATCCAGGAAATCCGGGTGAAAGTGCGTTTTTAAAGCCCCTTGGTAGCGTATTTTTATGTTAGCCAAATCAGCGCCGGGATGCAGGATAAAATTGTATTCAAAAGCTTTTTCGGTGCCTGGGTTGGCCACAAGCTCCAAGTCGATATGGGGATAAAGGTTATGGAAAATTATCTTTCGATGGTGTCGAACCCGCAGTCCAGCAGGATGTTCTGCCGGGTAATAAACCAGGTAATCTTTGGCCGCTTCCAGGGATTCAATTTGAACATCAGGATTCGATTCGGGAAAATCAATATCTACCCGGTGGAACTGGTAAGTCCTGGGCAATTTTCGGGATTTTTTGGTTTTGGGGTCTACAATCAGGGTGTCCCGAATAATTTGGTAAGCATCGTAACTGAAACCGCCCTCGTGCACCTGGACGTTTAATCCCGATTGGGGGGTGTAGACAAAGCGGGCTGGTGATGTGGTATTGTCCTGAGTATGAATTTGTCCCTGGTTTTCGATGAATCCATAGGGCTGCATGGTTTGGCTCCAGGAAGATTGGATGAACAGCATCAGACAGGCTGACAAACAGAGGGCAAGTAATTTCATGGGAATATGATTTGCAGTTTTTGGGCCTAGCCTGTAACAAGGTATTCAGGCTTGCAAACCAAAGGTAAGATACTTGCGGATGAAAGACCACTGCAATGTATAACCGTAAGCATACGCTTTGTATACGTAGGGTTTCGTTGAAGCAACGTTAAGCAGCCCCGAAGGGGCGATATCTCCTAGAGAGGGCGTAGCCCTTTCGATTTTAGGCCAGATCACAACTCCGCCATTCTCCCGCCCCAAGGTATCGCCTCCTCCAACTGCGTCGCCAGTCGCAGCAACAAATCCTCCCGCCCCTGCATGGCCGTAAACATGGTTCCAACTGGCAGATTCTCTTCCGTCCACAACGTAGGGATGGTCATCGAAGGCTGGCCGGTCATGTTGGCAAAGGGTGTCCAGGGGATGTAGCCAAAGGCTTTGTCCGCCAATTGGCCAATACTGGCTTTGACCATGAAGCCCAGATTAAAGGCATTGACAAACTTGAGCAAGGTTTGTTCGGCGGGGCTGTTTTGCAAAGCCCCAATTTTGATCGGACGGCTGGCAAGGGTGGGCGTGAGCAGTAGATCGTACTGTTGGTGGAAACGAGCTGCTCGTTGAGCTATTTCATTCCATTCTTTTTTGGCTTGGGCAAAATCGCCGGCTTTGAAAGTGCGACCCAACAAGGCTAGCGCGTAGGTATTCGTTTCCACATCCGAGGTCGTCGGACGACGTTTGAGGAATTTACTCAATTGTTGCAATTCGCCTTCAGCTTCGCCGGATACGACCACTAAAAAGCGTTCCAATAAATCTTCTTTGAAATAGGGCAAAGGATTGGCTTCGCTGACCTCGTGCCCCAAATCGCTCAACTGTTTCGCCATTTTGGCCACGGCATCCTTGCAAGCCTGGTCTACTTCGAGCCCAAGCGGGTGGACGGTGCTAAAGGCAACGCGCAATTTACCTGGATTTTGCCCCAATTGTGATGCGTAAGTACCTTCGAGCGGGGCGGTCAGATATGGATCTCCGGCTTGAGTACCACCTATCGCATCCAGATACGCCGCTGTATCCCGCACTGTACGGCTTACACAACCCTCTACCACTGCCCCACTCCACATTTCCCCGCCCGTGGGCCCGAGTGAGATTCGCCCTCGCGTAGGTTTTAGCCCAAACAAACCACAGCAAGAAGCCGGAATCCGAATGGAGCCGCCACCATCGCTAGCAGTAGCCATCGGTACAATCCCTGCCGCTACTGCCGCTGCTGATCCTCCACTACTACCTCCGGGCGAATGTGCCAAATTCCAGGGATTGTGGCTGGGACCAAACAATTCGGGTTCAGTGTAGGGGGTCAAGCCAAACTCCGGTGTATTGGTTTTGCCCATGATGACCAATCCCGCTTCGCGGATTTTTTGGATGGCATAACTGTCTTGTT
Organism: Saprospiraceae bacterium; assembly: GCA_027486765.1. Classification (GTDB taxonomy): domain Bacteria; phylum Bacteroidota; class Bacteroidia; order Chitinophagales; family Saprospiraceae; genus Haliscomenobacter. Next base: position 10,509 of record JAIXOO010000141.1, on the reverse strand, counting down.
TGGAAATGTAGCCTTCGTAACCCCGGCAGCCAGTGCGGATGGGGGTGTTTTTTATTTCCAGGCCCAGGTCTTTGACCAAAAAAGGAACTCCCGAAAATGGCCCAGTTCCACCTATCGCAGCCGCATTCCTGGCTGAATCGAACAATGGATAGATGATGGCATTGACCTTGGGATTGACCATTTCAGCTCTTTGGATAGCTGTTTCCAGCAATTCGCTAGCAGTAACTTCTTTTTTTTGAACCAGTTCAGCCAGTCCAGTGGCATCGTATTGGCGGTATTCGGCAAAGTTCAACATGGGAAACCATTGTGTTTTTCAGTGAATAAAACTAAGCAATCCACTGTATATTCCAGTTTTTATTTTACCATATATTTTATTTTCCTAAAAAAAAACATGCAATCGCGTCATTTTCCTTTTTTTATTCTTCAAGATTTAACTAGGTGTAAGAAATACACTATCTTTCACACCGTTTTTTAATCAAACAACTCACGTTCAATTTTTAGAACCATGGATAGACGTACATTCAACCAATTGGCAATCAGCGGCAGTGTGGCTGCGTTTTTGCCTGAGTTTGTACTTGGCGACAAACGCATCATCAGTGTACAATTGTACAGTGTAAGAGATGACATGCAAAAAGACCTGGTTGGCACCCTCAAAGCCGTACGCAAAATGGGTTATCGCTTGGTCGAGGGTGCAGGATACAGCGATGGTAAATTTTACGGCAAAACACCTGCGGAGTTCAAAATGCTCTTGGCCGATCTGGGTTTAAAAATGCCAAGTGGTCACTTCGGCTTTGGTAGTGCCAACTACGATCCTCAAAAGAAAACGATCAACGATGCCTACAAAAGAGCCATTGATGATGCAGCGTCCATTGGCCATGAATACGTGATTGCGCCGTACATGATTGACGATGACCGGAAAGGGGATAAACTGAAGCAATACATCCTGGGCTTGAATAAAGCTGGGGAGTATGCAAAACAAGCTGGGGTGAAATTCGCCTACCACAACCACGCATTTGAATTTGAAAAGGAAAATGGCCGCCTCATTTACGACGCCATCCTACAGGATACTGACCCCAATCAGGTTTTGATCCAGTTGGACTTGTACTGGACAGAAAAGGGCAAGGCCAACACCATCGAGTTGTTGAAGAAAAATGCGGGCCGGGTACATCTAGTTCACGTCAAAGACATGGCCAAAACCAAGGAACAAGAAACGGTTGAGGTAGGTCAAGGCAGCATCAACTTCCAGGAAATATTCAAATACACTCCAGCAGCCGGGGTAAAATATTACGTAGTAGAATTGGAACACTACAAGACTAGCCCAATGCAAGGCATTGGCGAAGCGTATAATGGTTTGAAAAAGCTAAAATTCTGATTTCGTAATTTTCAATGATTTTAATGTGCGGAGAAAGGTTGAGATGACTTTTTTCCGCATTTTTTTTGTCAAGCCCTAAAAATGACTTTAACAAAATTTTAAGAGTCGATAACCTGTAATCACAAAAGTAAAGCAGCAGATTCTTTATAAAAATGATATTTTTTTTTGTTAACGTCGATCTTTTTTTACCGAATCTACGTTTAAGTAATAACTTTACCCCGCTTGAATTGTGCTAACCTTAACCAAATATTGTACTACATCAATTATGGTCACATACAAAATCAAACGGCGAATGCTCCGTGCGAGAGTGGTCCTGAACCAGGCCATTCGTCAAATTCTGGAAATCAATCGCATCCGCAAGCAGCTTCCTTTTTTCCAAAATCGTGAAGCCAAAGAAAAAGAGATTGAGCAGGATTTAAAACTGCTTAACAAGATTGCGCAGCAACAGGCTGTGCTGATTAAAAAATACGAGGATGAGCTGGAGACAGCGAATTGAGGGGTTGAGAAGTTTAGGAGTTTAGGCTACCGCAGCGACTGGAACAAGGTCGTTGTCAACAACGCTGCGGTAGCCTAAACTTCTCAACTCCTCAACCCCTCAACCTTTTTCAGCTTCTCAACGCTTCTATCTCTCCAATTTCCTTTGGTATCCCTGGCCCCAAAACCCTTGGCTCATCGTGCGTAACCAACACATCATCTTCGATGCGCACACCTGAAAAATTCCGATACGCTTGCAGGGCTGGATAATTGATGAATTGGCTAAAGCGGCCCTCCGCCTGCCACATGTCGATCAATTGTGGAATAAAGTAGACGCCGGGCTCAATGGTCATTACAAAACCAGGCTGCAACTCGCGAGCCATCCGCAGGGACTTCAAGCCAAACTGGGTACTGCGTTCCAATCCTTCGGTATAGCCTACGTAGCTTTCACCCAAATCTTCCATATCGTGTACGTCCAAACCAATCATGTGCCCCAATCCATGTGGAAAAAAGAGCGCGTGGGCACCTGCCTGCACAATTTCGTCGGTATCTCCCAGCAACAAACCCAGTGATTTGAGGCCTTCGGTAATGACTTTAGCAGCCTTTAAATGCACATCCAGGTTGCGGACTCCCGGGCGAGTGGCAGCAATACCGGCTATTTGAGCATCCAGCACAATTTGATAAATTTCTTTTTGCTGTTGGGTAAACCTGGCATCCACCGGCCAGGTACGGGTGATATCTGCGGCGTAGTGCATGCTGGATTCAGCACCCATATCAGCTAGTACCAATTGGCCGGGTTTCAGTACATTGTGATACTCGTGATTGTGCAACACCTGGCCGTTGATGGTCAAAATAATGGGATAAGCCAAGTCTCCACCGCCAGCTACAGCAATACCTGCGGCGATCCCGGCCAATTGCGCCTCTTTGACGCCGGGTTTGGTTTGTTTCATGGCAGCCAGATACATGGCTTTAGTGGTCACCAGCGCCTTTTCCATCTCGGCTATTTCCTCGCCTGTTTTAATGGATCGTTGCGCTACAATGGCTTTGATCAAAGCAGGTGAAGCTTCCTTTTGGATGTCCATCAAAGGCAAATGCAACCAAAAGGCCAAATTGATTTTATTTTCTGCCCGATACGGCGGTAAAAAATGGATGGCTCGGTTGTGTTTGTTTGTAGCTTGCAGTACTTCAACCAAAAGGTCATACTCCTGCACTTCCTGGATGCCTACTTGTTGGGCTTGGTCTTTCAAGGAAGGCTGGGCACCCATCCATATGATGTCCTCGATGCTCAATTCATTGCCAAAGAGGATGGTTTCGCCAGTTTCGGTGTCCAAAATTGCGGCCAAATGGGCATGGTCTAAACCAATGTAATAAAGGAAATTGCTATCCTGTCGAAAAGGGAAAGTGTTGTCCAGGTAGTTTTTTGGGCTGTATTCATTCCCCATCAGCAGGATGATGCCTCTTCCCACCTGGTGCATCAATTGCTCCCTGCGGCGGGCATAAGTATTGGCAGAAAACATAAGTTAGATTTACGATATTTGGCAATTTTGCCAAGTCTCGTAAAGCTAAAAAAGGATTTGAAAAAAACAAGAAAAATTAACGTGAATTGTCATACGTCCCAGAGTCCAATCAAGTGAGCATGGGTACGGCGGGTCTCCATGACCTGGCCATTGTTGGGATTGATCCTAAAAACCCGATTGCCCCAAATGGCGTACAAAAACCCGGATTGAATGGTCATGTCCACCTGGTGGGATTCGGCATCACCAAGTCCAAAGCATCGCAAGGTCCGAGACCATCTGCGACTGCCATCTTCGGCGTCCAAGGCAAATACTTTCCCGTCCCATCCGACATAAACCACCTCTCCATTTTCAAGGGCGGAAATTTCAGATTCGCGGTCCTTTGGCAAGCCGTAACGTTTAATCGATTTGAGCCATACTGGGGCTCGGGAATAATCTTTGAATACCATAACGATTCCTTTTGGTGAATGAAATCTCAGGAATTCCATCTAGGGTTTAATTAAAAACTGCCTTTACATTGCCAAGGATAGCAAGGCATTTGGAGTTTAGTTCGTTTTACAATTCTGTGACAATTTAAAACCGTTTCCTCAATAAAGCAACCGATTTCTAAATAAAACGCACAAAAGATCCAATTAAGTTCCCCAATTGTCATATTTTCTTTACAATCAAGTGTTCGAAAGAAGAGTGGATTATTTGTAGCTGAATAGTGTTATTTTTGCCGCAACAGCATACTCCTCGCGGGTATAGTTTAAACCCAAACAACATCCATGAGACACATCCATGAATTGCTTTCTTTGTTGGAATTGGAACAGTTGGAAGAAGATCTTTTCCGAGGTACCAGTAAAAGTGTCGGGAGCAGTACCGTTTTTGGGGGCCAGGTATTGGCTCAGTCCCTCTACGCCGCGATGAAAACCGTGCCTGCCGATCGCCAGGTACATTCCCTCCATTCTTATTTTATTCTACCGGGTGATCTGGAAATTCCCATCGTTTTTCAAGTCGAGCGCATTCGCGATGGGGGCAGTTTTACCACCCGCCGGGTAAAAGCCATACAAAGGGGTGAACCGATTTTTTTTATGTCGGCTTCATTTCAGTTGGCGCAGGAAGGCTTTGATCACCAAATCGCGATGCCCAATGTGTCCCCTCCGGATTGGCTGGTAAGTTGGGAGGATTTGGCCCAAAAATTCGGGGAGATGTTGCCAGAAAACATCCGCAATTTTTTAAACCTGGATCGCCCGATAGAGTTTCGTCCGGTGGAACTGGTCAACCCAGCCTTGCCTACCAAAAGTCAACCTTTTCGGCACATCTGGATGAAAGCTAAAGGGGAAATGCCCAGCGATGCCCAAACCCATCAGTGTGTATTGGCTTATACTTCCGATTACAATTTGCTCACCACTGCGCTGCTGCCACATGGCAGCGAAGCTTCATTTGGCAATGTAAAGATTGCCAGTTTGGATCATGCCATGTGGTTTCATCGCCCCTTCCGTATGGATGAGTGGTTGTTGTACGCCATCGACAGTCCGAGTGCATCGAATGCGCGTGGATTTACCCGAGGGAATATATTTACCCAGGATGGTATGTTGGTCGCTTCAGTGGTACAAGAAGGCTTGATTCGACCCAAAAAATAATTATTTTGCCGCATCAAAAGCAAATGCTGCCTTGTTATGCAAACGATCTACGAAACCAGACTTTTCCAACTCGCTTCCGAATACGAACACCTAATGCGTCGCTCCAACGACTACAAAGGACTGAGTAATGGTGTTTTAGATCGCTATGTACATCCGGTGCTGACCACTGGTCATTTGCCCCTAACCTGGCAATACGACCTCAATCCCGAAAGCAACCCGAATTTGATGTTGCGCCAGGGTGTGCTCTCCATTGCCAATGCCGGTGCAGTGACTGTGGGGGATAAAATTGCACTAATGACCCGCTTACAAAGTTTTGACGGGCAATTTTTTTTCGCTTTGGCAGAAAGCAGCACAGGTGTGGATCGTTTTCGTTTTCGTACTTATCCTACCGTAATCCCGATCATGACCACGGTGCGTACCAACATTTTTAATTTGCGGCTCACTCCGCATGAAGATGGTTGGATTTATGCCTTGTACAACCTCCGTCAAAAAGATCAAAACAGTGTGGCAGCGACTTACCACCATGCCGTGGCCCGGACAAAGGACTTACAAAACTGGGAAAGTTTACCCGATTTGGTTTTTAGCGCCTCGGCACAACGCCTGTGTTTGTTGCACCCTGCTCTGGTCGATGGCAAATACATCGTGTACAGCCAACAAATCGACCAATTGCAAACCGGGATGGGAAGGCGCCCCATCACCATCAATAGTTTTGAAGATTGGGCCCATGCTACCTGCACCGAGGAAAGCACCCTCAAAGGCATCGCTTTTCCTGAAATTGAAACACCAGCCTATGTGTTAGGGCCTTGCCCGATCAAAACCGAGTTGGGTTGGATCCATTTGTGCTCGGGTTTGCGGCGGAGCTCCTATGGTTGGCGACACATTTTGCATGTTTTTTTGACCGATTTGCACAATCCTTCTAAAATTCTTGCCCAACCTGGTGGCCATTTTTTGGAATTAAATGAAAAAGACAAGTCGAGTCCCGCCCTGCGCATGTTGCACTCCAATGGTTGGGCCATGTTCAAAGACAAGGTTTATTTGTACTATACCAATTTGGACAATCGGGTGAAGGTGGTCAGCATCCCCCTTGATCGCCTACTGGATTATGTGGTCAATACGCCTCAAAATCAAATAGATGCCTCAACAGGCTTAAAGATGCGCCTCGAAATGATTGACCAGAATCAACCTTTTATGAATAAATTTCATTTGTAAGTTCAGCCCATTTAAGCGCACTTTTCCTGCCTTCATAAATGCTAGATGCCGGGCAGGTCATTTTGCCAAGTATTAATTTTTTGATTAAAAATGTGGTAGTTTCAAACTTCCATGTTATTTTAGCCCGTACAAACTATAAGTAACAAAACGCATTTCAGAGCCGAATTCACGTTATTAAGCGACTTTTAAACACCATTGGTCTTCCTTTCCATCTCTGCATTTTCCATAATCAAAAGTTGATTACTGTGGGTTAATCTCCAATGTGGTAACTATTTTTCTCTAAATAAACGTCCAAATTATGCAAAAACGAGTACGTTTTTTTTCAGTAGTGTTCGCACTGCTGCTCACTAGTAGTGCTATGCTGGCACAAGCTACTTTGAAGGGTTCGGTAAAAGACGAAAATGGTGAGGCACTCATAGCTGCATCCGTCAGCGTAGCGGGCACTACCACTGGGGTCATCACCACACTAGATGGCACTTATGAAATGCCACTACCAGCGGGCACTCATACCATCAATGTTTCTTACACTGGTTATGAAGCAGTTGCGCAAGTCGTGACCATCGGCAATCAGGATGTAGTGCTGGACTTCATCCTCAAATCCGCAGTGACCAACCTCAATGAGGTAGTCATCAGTGTAGGTAGCCGCAATACCTTGCGCACTTCTACCGACACGCCTTTGCCAATCGACATTTTGGGGGCAAAAGATTTGGTTGCGAGCGGCCAAACCACTTTTGACAAGGCTTTGACCTATCGGGTTCCATCCTTCAATAGTGTGCAAACGCCGGTCAATGATGCAACCTCCTTGCTCGATCCGTATGAAATCCGCAACATGGGCCCAAGCCGTACCTTGATTTTGATCAACGGGAAACGGAAGAACATGAGTTCATTGTTGTACACCCAGACCTCGCCCGGTCGGGGAGAAACAGGTGCGGATATTTCAGCCATTCCACAAGATGCCATCGAAAGGGTTGAAATCCTGCGTGATGGAGCTTCCGCCCAGTATGGTTCGGATGCGATTGCCGGGGTAATGAACATCATCCTCAAAAAAGATGTAGATAAAGGTGGCGTAACCCTCCGTACGGGCATGACCAGTGAGGGCGATGGTGAAATGTTTGGCGTCTCCGTCAACAATGGAGCTCGATTGGGGGCCAAGGGGTTCCTCAATTACACCTTGGATCTTTCCAAAATTGGTTTGGCCAATCGGCCGGGCACGGTAGATGCCGCAGGTGAGGCGGCAGACTTTGGGGCCAGCCTCGCTGATGTCAACAACTTTTTGAGGGATTTTCCCGATGCAGGCAACATCAATGGTTCGCCAGCTACTACCGCGATGAAATTTGCCATCAATACTGGTGGTAAGGTGAGCGAAAACAGCGAAGTGTATGGCAACGCTGCTTACATTTTCAAAAAAGTCAACAGCTTTGCCAACTACCGGACGCCTTACTGGCGAACCCTGAGTGATTTTCCATATCTCACTGATTTCTTTGGTGTAAATGGGAAATACGTAGGTTATGTCCCTACTTTTGATGGTGACCTCATTGATTACCATGCTACTGCCGGGTTCAAGTCGAGTAGAAATGGTTGGAATACGGATGTGAGTTTCACCGTAGGTGGCAACCAGCAGACCTACACCGTCCGCAATTCGCAAAACCGGAACGGCACCCTCAATCCGGATGGCACATTCAAGTACCGGGAGAACAGCCCGATCAATTTCCGTCCCGGTGGTACCCGCTTTACCCATGCAGTGGGGAACGTTGACGTAAGCAAACGGGTTTCCAACATATTTAGCTTTGCCTTTGGATCGGAGTTCCGTACCGAAGATTTCACCATTCTTGTAGGTGATGAAGCTTCTTATGAAGACGGTGGCGCCGATTCCTTTGCAGGCAACGACCCACGCAACTCGGGCCATTTCAACCGTTACAACGTAGGTGCCTATGCTGACTTTGCCTTTGATTTTACCGAAAATTTCCTAATCAACGCCACTGCTCGTTTGGAGAATTACAGCGACTTTGGGGATGCTTTTGTCTGGAAAATCAGTTCTCGCTACAAGTTGGCTGACGACAATGTTGTCCTTCGTGGATCTCTTTCTACGGGTTTTAAAGCACCAACACTGCACCAGATTTATACCCAAAAAGCACAGTACAGCTTCGTACCTGGCCAGGGCATTCAGGTAGGTGGTTTGGTGAGCAACGTTTCGCGGGAAGCTCGTTTGTTGGGTATTCCGAACCTTGATCCAGAAAAATCAACCAACTTCACCTTGGGTGTTGGCCTCAAACCTGCGCCTAACTTCAACATTACCCTCGACTACTTCAGCATCAATTTGACCGATCGGATCATCTTGAGTACCGAAATCAAGTCTACGGGTGGCAATACCGCCCTGGATCAGATTTTGTCGTCCAACAACCTGTCCGACCTCAGCTTTTTCGTCAATGCGCTGGATACCAGAACTTCCGGTCTTGACTTTGTAGCCAACTATCGTGCCATCAAATTTGGGACAGGAAAATTGGGCGTGAGCCTGGCTGGAAACGTCATGCTGCAAAACGAAAGAAGTGGCGCTGTGAAAAATCCAAAATTGATCTCTGATGCAGGTCAATCGGTGGCCAACTTGACGCAAGAAGCACTGTTTTTCACTTCTCGTCCCAAGTTCAAAACCATTTTAGGTTTGGATTACGAAGTTGGTCGCTTCATTTTCACACTTGGCAACACGCTGTTTGGGCCAACCAAATTCAAGCAACAGGGTTTGGATGCTAACTTGTACACCGAGTTTAAAACCAAGTTGGTGACCGATTTAGCGATTACTTTCCAAACGAGCAAGACATCGACGATTGCGTTGAACATCAACAACTTGTTCAATGTGTTGCCAGAATGGGAATTTAAAGCCGAAAATACAAAAGGTGAAACCTTGTTGAAAGATGCTGCTGCACTGAAGGTGAATTCCAACCTGATTACCTTCAACCAACGGTATTCGATTACGACATACGATGGTTCTCACTTTAGCCAGTTGGGAACGATCTTTAATTTGTCTTATAACTTCCGTTTCTAAGGGAGGGACGGTTTAGATAATAGGACCGCCACTTTTCCGTTTGGAGAGGTGGCGGTTTTTTGTTGTTGAAAATCAGCTCGCGCGCGAAACGCCATTAATGCGCCTATTTTTCACTACATTTGAGTATCAGCTATCCTACATCGCGGATCTAACGCTTCTCCCCGCTGGCGCAAGTGTATCGCTGGAATTAGTCTCAGTCTCATGACTTGTTCCGATTATCTGCGCGTCTTGGAATTTAAAGGGGAAGACTTGGACTAGCAGATTTATCAATTATGACTTGAAACCTTCTTCATCTTCCTCCATCACCTTTCGAACCGCCTCTAGCTCCAAATCCAAAATAGCTGCAATTCTTTCTGCCTCCAGCCCCAATTGCGCCAGCTCAGGTACAGCGTGTTTGAGCAGTTCTTCCTCGCGTTTGATTTCACCCAATTCAATACCCTGCTCGAGCCCTTTTTCGAGCCCCTGCTCAATTCCTTGCTCAATCCCCTGTTGTTTGACTTCTTCCAAAATTGCTTCCTCGATTCCCATTGGTTGATCGGCTTTGATGAGTTGATTTAAATCCTGTTCAAATTTAAGCAGGTTTTCCGAATTTGTAAAGGGCACAAAAAACTTTATGAAGTTGATTATGCTGGCGATCTTTTCCCGACTGACTTTACGTTTCAACAAACGTTTGATCAAGTCCAGTTTCGCAGAATGCAGTTGATCATCGGTTTTTTTCTTGCCCAAATGCTGCCAGGCGGCTTCCATCACCGCTGCAAAAGGATTGGTATCTTTGGCTAAGATTTCAGGAGTGTGGTCCCGTAAAACATAAGTGTTAAATCTATAGGTAACCTTCGTTCCCAGAAAGGTCTCTACAAATCGGGTGTAGTGATACCTGCGGTTCCAATCGGTGTAAATGGCCAGTCCGGTAACTGGCCGTTGATATTTGTCGCGAATGCGGTACATGCACTCAAACATCCGGGCCGCAAACTGGATATCTTGATAGCCCTGAACTTCCACATGGATCAAAAACCAAGCTTCCTGCCCGTCCTTGAACCACACCTGGATGAGTTTGTCGGCATGCCGCTTTTGGCTAGGGTTGTCAGGCATGAGTTTTTGTAGTTCGGTATCCAGAAACTCAAAGCCACGCTCAAAATCAATCTCCTCAACATAGTTGGGAAAGAAGTACCGGATGAAGTCATCCACCAGGTTTTCAATGATCCCTTTCCATAAGGTGTCTTTTGATATGGACATAAGTACTTGATTGAAGCAGCAAGGTAAGGGAGCGTCATGCGT
>JAIXOO010000287.1 GCA_027486765.1 Saprospiraceae bacterium | reverse complement strand
GGCAAACCCAAAGGGGTAATGCTTTCACACCTAAACATCATTAGTAACATTAAATCTACTATTGCTTTACTTCCGGTTCACTGCGACCATCAAACCTTGAGTTTTTTGCCGCTCAGCCATATTTTTGAACGCATGGTCGTTTACATTTACATCGCGGTAGGTGCCAGTGTAACCTATGCCGAGGGGCAGGAGCAATTGTTGAGCAACCTGCGCGAGGTACGGCCTCATTTTATTACAGCAGTCCCTTTGATCATCGAACGTTTGGTGGAACAAATTATAGCTCATGCCCGCAAGGGGCCTTTGTGGCGCAGAAAAATCCTGAAATGGGCCATCCAGTTGGGCAAAAATTATTATGATGGCAAACGGCAACCCTTGGTCTATTGGTTGCGTCTAAGTTTGGCGCGAATCCTGGTTTTTAACCGCTGGCGTAAGATGTTTGGCGGCCGCATCGAAGGAATTGGAGTCGGCGCAGCTGCCCTGAACCCCGAATTGGGGCGTCTGTTTTCTGCAGCGGGCTTAAAGGTACGGGAAGGTTATGGACTTACTGAAACGTCACCAGTCATTGCGTTCAACCGCTTTGAGCCCGGAGGAGCCCGTTTTGGTACAGTGGGGATCCCAATTCCAGGTGTAGATCTGCGCATTGTCAACCCTGATGAAGAAGGTGTCGGCGAGGTACAGGTTAAAGGCCTCAATGTCATGCTGGGTTATTATCAACAACCCGAATCAACCCAAGCGGTAATGACCGAAGACGGTTGGTTGCGTACCGGCGACTTAGGACAATGGGTACACAAACGTTTTTTAAAAGTCAAAGGTCGACAAGATGATATGTTCAAAACTGGCGCTGGAAAATTCATTGCTCCAGAAGCTGTGGAAAAATACTTGTACCAGTCTGAATACATCCAGCAATGCCTGGTGGCCGGAGCCAGCAAACCGGGGCCTTTTGCGCTGATTGTTCCCCATTTTGATAGACTGGAAGAATGGTGTCGGGCCCAAAAAGTGCATTGGACTGCACCACAATTTATGGTCTTGAACCCCAAAGTGCAGCGTTTTTTCAAACAGGAACTAGAGCGCCTGAACCAAGGTTTACCTCCATATCAACAGGTACAGCAATTTTTACTGTTGCACGAAGCTTGGACAGAGCAGAGTGGCGAAATGACCGCTACCCTCAAGCTCCGACGCAAAAAAATTCTAGCCACTCACACCAAAAGTATTAACGAACTTTATAGCTAAATTCATGAGAACTCTACATCTTTTAACCCGGTCATTTTTTGTGTCCACGCTGCTATTTGTTGCAGGAATTATTCAGGCTCAGGAAACATCCAGCCCGGCCAAAGCGAGCAAAGGCATCAGCTGGTTTGATCAATTGATGCTGGAAGACAGTATTGGCGCTTTGGAAATTCGCTTGGAAACGGATCTGAAAGCGCTGATGAAAGGGAAAGCCGATGAAAAGTACCAGGCAGCCGTCTTAAAATACAAAAACCAGGCTGGTGAAGAAAAAGTGTACGCTGCCGAAGTACGCCCACGAGGAAAAACCCGCAAAGAAATCTGCCTACATCCACCCATCAAGTTAAAAATCAAAAAATCAGTCTTGACGGGAGAAGGCTACCTGCCCCACAACGAAATGAAGATCGTGTGGGAATGTAAACCATCCGGTGCATTTGAACAATTTATTTATAAGGAATACCTGGCTTATCGCTTGTACAACCTGATTACACCAGCCAGCTTTCGGGCAAAAATGGTTAAAATCAATTTGGTCGATACCAACAATCCTGAAAAAGTCACCGAAAAAATTGGCTTCATTGTGGAAGATGAAGATCAGGTAGCTGAGCGCCTGGGCAGTACTTTAATGGAAGATAGGCCCACGGATGCTCGCCAGTTTGCCCGGCAGCACTTCTTGAATTTTGTCTTTTATGAATACATGATTGGCAATACGGATTGGGCTTTTGGCAATAGCCACAATGCCCGTTTTTTTCAACATACTTCCACCAAAAAAGTCATGCCTGTTCCTTATGACTTCGATTATTCAGGCCTGGTGAACGCACCCTACGCAATACCCCATGAGTCTTTGCCGATCAAAGAAGTACGGGAACGATATTTTAAAGGCGGAGCGGTTGCTGCACCAGAAGGGGCAATGTTGCGGAAACATTTTTTACAAAGCAAAACCGCCGTACTGGATTTCATCAAAAAAATCGACTTCCTGGACAAATACCACAAGGATGATGTACTCCAATACATCAATGATTTTTACAAGGAAATTGAAGACGAGCGTCAATTCAATCGAATCATAAATCCTTAAGAAAAAGTCTATAGATAAAAGTTGGTGCAGTTCAAGCAGAAAAAATCCAGTTTTTCCAAACAATCTTTTATTTTTGGAATTTACATAAAGGATAATTCTGCCAAACATCCAGATAAACCAACTTTTTATGGAACCAACGAGGTTGTGCGACTTGATTCACTATCAGGCGGCTAATTTTCCATTGGCGCGTGCTTTTGGGCATCGTGTTAATGGAGAGTGGAAATACTACAGTACTCAGGAAATCATTGATTTGGGCAACAAGGTGAGCCGGGGATTGCTCAAATTGGGGCTAAAAAAAGGGGATCGGATCGCTGTTGCCGTTACCCAAAACCGCCCGGAATGGACCATTCTCGACGTGGGAATTCAGCAAATTGGGGCGATTAACGTCCCGGTTTATGCCACCATTACGACCGAGGATTATACCTATATTTTTAACGACTCTGAAGCCAAATACTGCTTCGTTGGCGGGGGTGACCTGTACGAAAAAGTCAAAGCAGCGCAAGCTCAGGTTCCTTCTTTGAAAGAAATCTATTCGTTCGATAAAAAGGAAGGCCAGCCTTTTTGGGAAACGATATTTGCTGAGGATGGGCAAGCCGAAGTAGATGCACTACGGGCACAAATCAAACCCGAAGAGCTCGCAACCATTATTTACACCTCTGGCACCACTGGGGTTCCTAAGGGTGTCATGCTTTCACACGACAACATCATCAGCAACATCATGGCCGGAAAAGGGGCTTTTCCTTTTGTAGCTGGCGATACGGTCATCAGCTTTTTACCCATTTGCCACATCTACGAAAGGGTAGTCAATTACCTTTATACCCTCTTCGGCGTTTCAGTAACTTTTACAGGTACCGACAATCTTGGCGGTGAACAGGGCGACCTGATGGCGGTAAAACCCCATTTTTTTACCACAGTGCCCCGCCTGTTGGAAAAGGTCTACGAACGCATCTACAACAAAGGGCTGGACTTGACCGGATTGAAGAAAAAATTGTTCTTTTGGGCGCTCAAATTAACCGAGGACTACCATTACGAATACAAGCCCAAGGGTTGGAAAGCCATCCAATGGAAAATAGCCGATAAACTCATCTTCAGCAAATGGCGGGCCGCACTAGGTGGCAATCTCAAGGGCATCACTACAGGTGCAGCGGCTTGCCCACGGCGAATTGCTCAGGTTTTTTCTGCCGCGGGTATCCCCATCCGGGAGGGGTATGGATTGACCGAGACCTCCCCCGTAATCACCCTGAATCTGTTTGAGCCTGGAGGCGCCTTATTGGGTTCGGTCGGCCCCGTGATTGACCGCGTTGAAGTCCTAATCGACGAATCGGACAACATTTTCCGCCCAGGCGAAGGAGAAATTCTCACTTATGGCCCCAATGTCATGATGGGTTATTACAACAAACCCGAGGCTACTGAAGCCGTTATGAAAACCATCAATGGCAAAACCTGGTTTTGTACCGGCGATGTGGGGAAAATGGTGGATGGTCCCGGCGGGAAAAAATACCTGCAAATCACCGACCGCAAAAAAGAATTGCTCAAAACCTCCGGCGGCAAATACGTAGCCCCTACGCCCATTGAGAGCAAGTTCCGCGAAAATTTCCTCATCGAACAGATGATGGTCATCGGTGAGCAGCGCAAATTTGTTTCCGCACTCATCGTTCCTGCTGAACCCGCACTCAAAGATTGGTGTGATGAACATCAGGTGCCATGGACAACATTCCCGGAAATGCTTCACCACCCCAAGGTGCTTGAGAAATTCCAACACATTGTGGATGAAATCAATCCAAGTTTCAGCCACATTGATCAAATCAAAAAATTCCGCTTGTTGGACAAAGTATGGGAACCCGTCAAGTCCGACGGCACCGAGGCCGAACTGACGCCAACCATGAAACTCAAGCGCAGGGTAATTTTAGAGAAGTACAAAACGGAGATTGAAGACATTTACGCGGAATAGTAGGTTCCAAGGTTCCTGAGTTCCAAAGTTCCAGGGTCGGGCTTATCCCTGGAACTTTGGAACTTTGGAACCTTCGAACCTTTCCTTTACTGTGGTGGCAGCAATGCGAAATTGCGGTTGTACAAATACACACACATCGCAACAAAAAGTACAAAAAAGATAAAGAAATACAGTACGCAGTATCCCTTTCGTCCAACGTTTTCTATTTCAGACATTGTTTAGGCAGTTTTGAGTGAATGAAAACTTGCGCCTGCAAAGATGAGTAAAAAAAGGAAATTCTAGGCACGAATCAATGTAATGTTTGTTAGCTAAAATCGTTAGGGCTTATATAAAGTACTATAATTATGGGCTATAACATTTTTATTACGACCTCATTTTTATGCATAACCTTATCGATCAAGGCTCAGGATACTTACACTTGGGAAAACATTCCGGTAGCAGGCATCAAAATGAAAGATTACCCTGCTGACACCAACGCAGCAGCAGTTGTGCTAGCGGACATTGGACGAATTTCGGTCAGTATTCGTTCAAGTAAAAGCGAGTGTTTGTTTGAGCGAAAAAGGCGCATCAAAATTTTAAAACCTACTGGTTTTCAATATGCTGATGTCGCTATTCCCCTCTACGTCGAAAATGATGCAGAAATTTTGGCTGAATTTGAAGCTAAAATTTACAACTCCCGTGGCTTGGCTAGAACGATTGAAAAGAAAGATGTTTTTTGGGAAAAATCAAGTTCACAAGTGATGCAAATCAAATTTGCTTTCCCCGAAGTGCAAGTTGGAAGCGTCATCGAATATCGGTACTTGATTAGCAAAAAAAATCTGTTTGAACTTCCAGAATGGTATTTTCAACAGGAAATTCCCGTCATGTGGAGTGAGCTGAGTGTAACCATTCCCAGTTTGTTGGAATACATTACCCTGATCAATGGAACGCCGCCGCAGGAAAGAGCACCAAGCTCAGGAAGAGAGCAGGTACTAAACATCCCGGATGCAGCAGTTTCTACGGTATCTTATTACCAAAAAAATATGCCTGCACTGCGTCCCGAGGGCTACATCACTACTATGGATGATTATTATTCCCGCATTCGCTTCCAAATGCAGGCTTCGAGACTGAACGGTTATCGCGAAGAAATTTTCTCTTCTTGGGAAAAAAGTGCCAAAGAACTGGTAAACCATGAGTTTTTTGGAAAAAAATACCTGCGGAAGGCTAGTTTGGACGGAGCCCTAGCTGAACTTGCGCCCCAACTTATAGGCATTGAAAAGCCTGAGGAACAGCTCCAAAAAATCCATCAATTCGTTACCCATCACGTCGCCTGGAATGGTTACCATCGTTTCTTGGTTGACGAGCCGCTTGATAAGGTTTTTGTGCGTAAACTAGGGAGTTCAGCAGAGTTAAATCTCTTGTTGTGTGGTTTACTGAATGCCTACAACATCACTGCTCACCCCATGTTGTTGAGCACCCGCGATCATGGCCAGGTATTCCAGGACTATCCCATCATCGATCAATTCAATTCGGTGATTGTACAAGCTCAAATAGGTGACAAAAACATCTTATTGGATGCAACCCACCCCTACCTGGTGCCGGGTTGGGTTCGCGAAGATGTTTTAAATGGCTCAGGATGGGTCGTGGATCCTAAAAACCCTCGTTGGAGCAATATCGTGCCGGGCAAGTCCGGTTCAACCTATTCTTTTAACTTACAATTGAACGAAACCGGTCAGCTGGATGGCAAACTCTCCCGTGCTCAGGAAGGTTATGAAGCAGCCAAAAGTCGGGAAAAATTGAAGGACGAAAAAGCCCAAAATACCAAGCATAAAAAGGCCACGCTCCCGCTCGCCGAAATCGCTCAATACGATTCTGTTCAGGTGCGCGACCTGGATGAATTTAGCAAAACCTTAGTCACCACGGCCCGAATTAAACTACCCGAAGCGCTGACGACCAATGGTGATCTTGCTTATTTCAGCCCGGTATTGGTTCCCTTTTTTGCTGAAAATCCCTTTAAAACAACCAATCGGGCTTACCCCGTTGACATTCCTTATCCTTTGTCCCAAAGACAAATTCTCAACGTCACTATTCCCGAAAAATTCAAACTTGAGGAATTGCCACAACCAGTTAATCTAAGTTTGCCCAACAATGGTGGGCGCTTTTCATACCAGGTCCAGCAATTTGGCAACCGAATTTTAGTAACTACTCAACTACAAATCAATCAATTGCGCTACTCATCTGGGGAATATCAAACGCTCAAAAGTTTCATCGATTTAGTGATTGAAAAACAACAGGAACAGTTGGTGTTTAAACTAAACGAATGATTCGAAGTCTCCCTGATTTGAAAGCGCAACTTGTCGAAATGTATAAAAGAAATTCGGGTGAATAATTTGAGTAAATCTTTTTGATTGTCAATGCAAAATCTTACCTTTGCGGCTCAAATTTCAATTCATCACTAAATCCCACCTTTCGTGGGAAGAAATGCATTTTATGATTGACGAAAAAGACGGCATCGAGCAAGAAGAGCTAGGTGCTCAAGATCAGGTGGAGGAAACTGCTGTAGAAAGCACACCCGAAATCGTAGATCAAGTAGAAGAAGTAGCTGCTGTAGCTGAAGAAGTGGTTGAAGAACCCGTAGCAGTGGCTGAAGAAGTAGCGGCTGAAGTGGTTGAAGAAACTGCTGAAGTAGCTGCCGAGGTAGTTGAAGAAACTGTAGCGGTGACCGAAGAGGTAGCCGAAGTAGAAGCAGCTGCAGAGGAAGCTCTGGAAGAAGTAGCAATCGAACCTACTCCTGAACCAGTGGTCATCATCAAGAGCATCAAACTTGAGCCAGAAGCAACTACTGGTGAAGACGATGATGAAGATGAACTGGATGAAGAATTGCTCTTCATGACTGGTTTCGATCCCAACACTGCACACGATGAGTTTGACTGGAGCATCACCAACAAAGGTGGCGCCGTTTATTCTGCGGAAACAACCAAAGAATACCTGACCCAGTACGAGTCTACCATGAATGCTGTGGTAGAAAGCGAAATTGTGAAAGGACGGGTTACCTCCCTACATGGTGGCGACGTAGTATTGGACATCAACTACAAGTCGGATGGTCTGGTGCCACTTTCTGAATTCCGCGACTCCATCGATCTCAAAATTGGAGATTTGGTTGAAGTTTACGTGGAGCAGCAGGAAGACTTGCGCGGCCAATTGGTTCTTTCTCGCCGCAAAGCAAAACTGCTGCGCGCTTGGGAAAGCATCGTAGATTCTTACGAAAACGGTACCGTGATCAAAGGTACGGTCATCAGCAAAACCAAAGGTGGTCTGATCGTAGACTGCAGTGGTTTGGAGACCTTCTTGCCTGGTTCACAAATCGACATCAAGCCAATCATCGATTACGATTCATACGTTGGCAAAAACATGGAGTTCAAGGTGGTTAAGATCAACGAAACCATCAAAAACGCCGTGGTATCTCACAAGGCACTCATCGAAAGCGACCTCGCCGAGCAACGCGAAGCCATCATTGCCAGCCTCGAAAAAGGCCAGGTATTGGAAGGTATCGTCAAGAACATCACCGACTTCGGTGCGTTCCTCGACTTGGGCGGCGTAGACGGTCTGCTCTACATCACCGATATCTCTTGGGGCCGCATCAGCCACCCAAGCGAAGTACTCGGCCTGAACCAAAAGATCAGCGTAGTAGTACTGGACTTCGACGAGAACAAGAAGCGTATTTCTTTGGGCTTGAAGCAATTGCAACCACACCCATGGGAAGTACTCGACAACACCATCTCCGAGAACTCTATCGTTAAAGGTAAGATTGTCAACATCGAAGATTACGGCGCATTCCTCGAAATCCAACCGGGCGTAGAAGGTTTGATCCACGTTTCAGAAGTAAGCTGGAGCAATCAACCGATCAACGCACGCGAATTCTTCAAGTTGGGTCAGGAATACTCCGCAAAAGTAGTTACCGTTGACCGCGATGAGCGTAAGATGTCACTCTCTCTCAAGCAGATGGCAACTGACCCTTGGAGCGAAATCGAAAACCTGTTCCCAGTCAACAGCCGCCACACTGGCGAGGTCAAAAACCTCACTCCTTATGGCGTGTTCATCGAGCTGCAGGAAGGCATCGGCGGTATGGTACACATCTCCGACCTGAGCTGGACCAAACGTTATGGTCACCCATCTGAGTTTACGAAAGTTGGTGAAAAAATTGACGTTGCAATCCTCGATATCGACAAAGACAACCGTAAATTGTCGCTGGGCCACAAACAATTGGAAGAAAACCCATGGGATACTTTCGAAAATGTATTCCCTGTAGGTTCTTACCACGAAGCTACCGTGTTGCGTCGTGACGACCGCGGTGCTATCGTTCAATTGCCTTACGGTCTGGAAGCTTTTGCACCGATCAAACACATCCGCAAAGAAGACAACAACCTCGCTGAAGTAGACGAAGTACTGACCGTGAAGGTGATTGAATTCAACCGCGATGACAAGCGTATCCTCGTTTCTCACCTGCGTTACCTCGAAGACATCCGTCGTGAGGCTGATGAGCAAGTGAAAAAAGTGAAGGACGATGAGCGCAAAGTAACCCGCACTGCCGTTAAAAAGCAGCAGGACAGCATCGAACGCTCTACGCTTGGCGATCTGGAAGGATTGGCTGCACTGAAGGAGCAATTCGAACAGCAGCAACAACAGATCAATACTACTAAAGAAGATCAGGAATAAAATCCTGATGGAGATAAAAAAAGGCCTCATCGTGGTGATCCACGGTGGGGCTTTTTTGTTTTCAAAAAGTTAATCCCCTAGCATCTCAATCTTCAAATCCCTATTTTTGAATCCATGACCTTCTCCAGCAAACTCCTCCTCTTCGGCGAACACACCATCCTGCGCGGCTCAGCAGCCTTAGCGCTGCCCCTCCCCCTTTTCAGCGGCAAATGGGCTTACACCATGCCAGAAACTGCCCCGACTTTGCAACGCAACCTCGCCGAATGGTGTCAATACTTGGCCGAGCAGCAGTCCAAAGGGGCGCTGGACACGGAACTGGACACGGCGCGTTTCAGCGAGGACCTGGCCGCTGGTTTGTATTTTGACAGCAACATTCCCAATGGCTATGGAGCAGGCAGTTCAGGGGCCTTGTGTGCGGCCCTGTATGCACGCTACGCCCTCCAGCCGATTGGGCGTATGGATGGAACCCGCTACCCGGAGCTCAAACGAATTTTGGGGCAAAT
>JAIXOO010000219.1 GCA_027486765.1 Saprospiraceae bacterium | reverse complement strand
GTATTCTTTGACGACATAACAAACGAAGACGATGCCGAGAAAAAGAACCCCTGCAGTCAGCGCCAGGAGGATGTTTTGTTCGATAAAATGGACAGCGTTGGATACTTCCAGTTTAGCCTGATTCACATTGTGCAAGGAAGCCATAGATTGTGCGGAAAGCAGGTTTGTTGTGCTGAAGAAAAGGGCTGCGACAATTAGGATGTTTCTCATGGTGCTCGTTTTTGGTGTTAATAGATCAACCGATGTTTAATCCTTAATTGCGGGGCGTGGGGGAGAGGTAAGTGGGAGAGGTGGATTTTTTTAGAAAAAAGTATTTTTGTTTATTCTGCGGGTTTTAAATTTAGCTGATTCCCCATTTGATTCTCGCGCTAGCGGGGAGGGGTTCAGAAAGGCCTACCATCAAGACAAAATAAGCCCCTGCCGATCCGAAGACTGACAGGGGCCATTATTGCTATCAATGATTTTTATTCTATTGCACGATCACTTTCTTCACAAAAACTTGTCCCTCAGCACGTGCTTGCAGGGTATAGATTCCTTTTGATAAGCCGCTCAGGTCTATTTGCGTATTGGAAGCAGCAGCACCCAATTTAAGGTTCCGGACGGTTTTGCCCGCCAGATCCATCACCCGCACATATTCCAGGTTATTGCCTGTTGGAAGGCTAATCTGCAACCAACCAGATGTCGGATTGGGCGATACACTGAGCAGGCTGTTGTCGGCCAGGTCGTTCACGCCGGTGGTGTTGCCGAAGAAAACGGAAGCGAAAATGCTGGAGGAGATATCCTTTTCACATTCAGCATAAAGTTTTAATTCCAAATTCGGATAAGCCAGAGCGCTGTTTACAGAGAGCCTTTTAACCTCAGTGGTAATCGTTTGGCAACTGTTTTTAGGGATCAGGTATTTACGTGGAACGTTCAACTCAAAGCCGGAGGTAAATACCCGTGCACCATTTGGATTGGATTCATCATCAAGCTGCAATAGATATTCGCGCGCATCGTTAGAGGAGTTGCATATCTGGATTTGAAAAATAGCCGCAGCATCCAGATTCAAAGAAGCACCCGTAATGGTGATTTGATCGTTTGTGGTATTGATATGCTTCAGTTTAGGCTGGTCGCGCTGGTAGCCACCCTGGTAGGGGCAGGAGCTTTTGGAGGTAGGCTCTACTCTGAATACCGGCGTGCCGAACATGGGATCGCGCACCACTTTTACATCGAATTTATCCCCATCGTCATCATCATAAAGGGTGTAGCTAACCGTCGTGTCGGCCGCTGAAGAGCTGTTGTTCGTTTTTCCGTAGCGGTAAGAGCCGCGGTATTCGTAGCCGCCCGACACGCCTGAGCCGCCGATTTGTACTACCGAGGATATTCCGGCGTTAAATTCTGTGTAGTGTTCCACCTCCAAGGAATTGGTTTCGAGCACCGTGATGTTAGTTGCACGCTTGGTTGTGACGCCGTCGCTAAAGGAAAGTGTTTCTATAAGGGCGTTCTTGGGGTTGTTTTTGTTGGCATTGTTTTGTGCCAGCACTTTTTCCCAAACATCGGCCTGATTTTGGGCTTCGTTTCTGGCACGTACGCTAAATGCCGGGTTTTCGGCTTTAGCTTTCTCTCTTATGATTTCAGCCCGAATGGCCTCTTCGGTGTACCCAAACTCGCGCGGCTCGCCTGTTGGGGCGTAGATCAGGCTGGTATCCAGTTTCCCTTTACAAGTATTGGGGTCTATAATAAATCTTTTGTAAATACCGTAGGCCAAATCCGTTCCGTAACCGACGAAAACATCGCCACCGCCATTGCCAATCATCGCACCAGTGGAAAAGCCTGCGCTGGTCGTCACACAGGTTTGATTGGAGGTGGTTTTGACTTCCACGTCCCCTTTTGAGCCGCCTGCACTGAAAGTAACAGAGAACTCGTAATCTACGGTAGCAATAAAACCAAGCGAACCGGCTACTCCTAACTTTACATCTATGTTGGCAGAGTTGGAACCATCTTGTGCATAGGTGTTCACAAACTCCCGACAGGTGGTTTTGGTTTCCTGGAACTCACTGGAACTGCCGTCGCCAGGGGGCGCGTGTAGCACGAGGTATGGGATTTGAGGTTGAACGGTAGTACCCAAAATTGGAACTTCGGCCTGTCCGGGTAAAATTCCTGGAATAACGAGTGGAATAATAAATCTAGGCAATACGCCGACTGGTTCATTAAAATTAGGATCATTCAAGCTTTTTGCTCTTATCACCAGATTCTGACAAATAGTGGTTTCCAACAATGATGACAGCGCGGATCGATTGAATCGATTTCTTAATCTAATTATTTGCACATTTGGTTGTGGAGAAGTCACCAAAGGATTTAGAGTAATAAATGGCCTTATATTTCCTTCAAATAATCCTGTACTTGAAAAGCCAGTCTGAAAATCAACAGTAACTGTATTTACTCTCGTACCGAAAAAGGGGTTTCGCGATATTTTACCATGAAACTCAAATATGATTTCAAAGCCTTCTTGATCATCAATGGAATTACCACGAAAATAGTTGGGTTGTCCATTAAATGGAATTGCTTTACTTGCCAGCGATCTAATACGCTCAAGAGTTGGAGAATCAGTAGAATTATCTACTACCACTTCAGGCTTGCCGCATACTCCTCCTGGCTGTTCTACCGAAATTATAATAGTATCTTCATAGGCATCAATAAACTGCCATTTTGCTACCTGCGCCTTTCCCTCACCCAGGTTTAAAAAGAAAGAGCACAGCAGCACTGCCAGTGCGCCCGTGTTTTTGTTGAAATTTGAAAAAAAATTCATTGTTAGCATTGTTTGTTTGTGTGAATGTCTAGTAGTGATGGATCCCTTCGGGAACTGAGACAAAGGTGTAGGCAGGGTGGATCGTAGGGCTACCACTCATCGTTCAAACACTACTGCTGAGGTTGCAGGTGGGAGATTTTTTTTACTGATTATGATGCACAAGGTGCGTGTGTGATAGAGATAAATTATTGATAATGAAATGATTTGGCGTTGCATCTTTGATGGGCGCCTGACGCAAGCAGGAAGTTTGAACAAATCCCAAATCCAATCGCAAATCCTGAAATCGAATATCGGGAATCATCCCCCTCGCAGCTTCATCGGCCGCTCCCCGAATTCCTCAAAAAACGCATCGGAGAAATAATTGAGCGAGGTAAACCCTACTTCATAGGCAATTTCTGAAACCGTGAGTGTGGTGTTGAGCAGCATTTGTTTGCCGTGATGCAGGCGGATGGAACGAATAAACAGGCTGGGAGATTTACCCGTCAACGCTTTGATCTTGCGGAAAATCTGGCTGCGGCTCATCGCCAGGGCGCGTTCGAGTTGCGGCATTTCAAAATCTGCATCGGAAAGGTTTTTTTCCACAACCGCTCGAACCTTTTGCAGGAAACTATCTTCAGGATCAGCTTCCGGAAGTTTGGGCACTTCTGCCAGAAATACGTTTTGCTGGTACTTCAGCTGCAATCTTCGCCGTGTCTCGAGCAGGTTTTCCAGGGTTGCCAGCAACTCCTCCTGATGGAATGGCTTCGACAAGTAGGTGTCTGCACCACGCCGCAACCCGATAAGTCGGCTTTCCACGTCGGCTTTGGCGGTGAGTATTATGATGGGGATGTGGCTAGTGCGTTCATCGTTTTTCAAGGCTTCCAACACCTCGAAGCCATCTTTGAAAGGCATCATCACGTCGCTCAAAATCAGATCGGGCACCGTTTCGAGGGCCTTGTCTATGCCAGCCTGACCGTTGTAGGCAAAATCGAGCTGGAATTGATCTTTGAGACAAATATTCAGGTATTCCACCACATCGGGATTGTCTTCAATCAAAAGCACGGTTTGGGTAGTGGGGGCCATACTTGGAGTCAGCCCCTCACTCGGCGAAGCACTATCGAACGCTTGACTTGGAGTCACCTGGTCAAGCGGTACCGCTTTTTCATTGAAAGCACAGTTGTTGGTCATCGGCAATTTCACCAAAAACGTACTGCCCAGGCCCAGCTTACTTTCCACCGAGATCTCGCCGCCCATGACTTTCACCAATTCACGGGTCAAAGAAAGCCCAATACCTGTCCCTCCCGCCTTGGCATGCGCCTGATTTCGGGCCTGGAAAAAGCGATCGAACACATGCGGCAGCTCATCGGGTGGAATACCTGCACCGGAATCCGTGACAGCAATGTGGAAATATTGGCCTTCCTGATTGGCCTGTAAAACAACCTTCCCGCCAGAAGGCGTAAACTTGATCGCATTCGACAATAGATTGTGGATGATCTGTAAAAAACGTTCGGGGTCGTAGTCCATCACAATCTTCGCCTGATCGCTTTCGACACGGAGCATCAGGTTTTGGGCATTGGCCAGTGAATGCAGGCTCTCGGCAATATACCGGATGAAAGTCAAAACATCACCCTGTATGTAATTCATTTTCAGGGCGTTCGTTTCCAATTTGGAAAGGTCGAGGATCTGGTTGACGAGTCGCAAGAGGTTTTCACCGCTGCGTTTGATCAGCGAGACTGCTTGGGCAATAGGACGGGGGGGGCCTGAAGTTAGCTCCTCATTTAGCACCCGCTCACTCATGCCGAGTATCACCGTCAGTGGCGTTCTGAATTCATGGGTGATATTGGTAAAAAAGCGACTTTTGAAGTCGTCGAGTTCTTGGAGTCGTAGTTTTTCCTGCTCAGAAAGCCGCTGGCGAAGCAAGTATTGATAGTACCACCAAACCCCAGCAGCACCCAGTGCAAGGTACAAGAGGTATGCCCACAAGGAAGCGTACCAGGGCGGACGGATGGTAAAACGCAATTCGGCGGCTTGTTCACCCCAGTAGCCGTCGTTGTTGCTGCCCTGTACTTTAAAGGTGTAGGTTCCGGGGGCAAGATTGGCGAACTGGATGCTGTTTTTGTTTCCTAAGGGTATCCAGTCATTATCCACGCCCACAAGTTGGTAGCGGTACTGATTTTGTGTCGGATTGGTGAATTCGAGGGCCGCAAAATCGAACGTGAGCAGGTTTTGGTCGTGGGGCAGGGTGAAAGATGATCTCCCTGAAATGTCAAATTTGGAGTTATTGACATGCAAGCTGACGATTTGGGTTTGGGGCAGGTTCCTGTTGAGGCGAAGGCCGTCGGGATGAAACACCGTCAGACCGTTTATCCCTCCAAAAAGCAGGGTGCCATCCCGTGTTTTTAGGTAACTGGGGCTGTTGTACTCATTGTCCTGCAAGCCATCGGCAACCGTGAAATTTTTGGTGGTTTCCGCTCGAACATCGAAGCGGCAAATGCCCTGGTTGGTGCTTAACCAGATATAAGGCTTACCGCTGGCTTCTGCCAAAACACCATATACTACATTGTCGGGCAATCCCTGCGGTTTTTTATAATGCCTGAACTGTCCCGATTTTTTGTCTAAACGGTTCAACCCACCGCCCTTGGTACCTATCCAAAGGTAGCGCTGTGGCTCAATAGGGTCGTCGGTGACACTCAGTACGATATTGATAGCGAGTGAATTGTGGTCGGCGGGGTTGTTTAGGTATTGTACATAGCGGTAACCTGAGGAATTTGGCGTCGCCTTGGTCAAGCCATCGAAGCCAAATATCCAGATGATACCGTCGCTATCTTCGTACAAAAAATGGGAATCTTCGGACTGCCGCTGCTGGGGTTTATCAAATGGAAAATCCTGGCTTCTTTCCGTATTGGGGTCGAATTGGTGCAGCCCTTTTTCATTCACGCTGATCAATTTGCCATTGCGGTTACACAACAGTGCAACACCTTCCATTGGGAATGACTTTTTTGTTTTGGTGGCTGCATCCATGCGCAAAAGCATGGATTTATTAATCGACCAAATATTGCCAGCAGCATCAAATGCCAAATTTTTTTTCCCGGAAAACTTGTTTATTGGCACTTCGGTGTTCGGGGCGCTAAGGTCAAAAGTTTTGGTAAGGAATTTTTTATCCGGAGCCCATTTTGTGTAAATCGCGCCATCCGGACCTTCCATCAACAATCGATGGCCTGTTCCCGGTAATATAGTTTTGAACTTTTGCCCATGTAGGTTGAATTTGATCAGACCATAGCCGGTTGTGCCAACCCAAATCAGGCCACTTTTGTCTTTTATGAAGCATTTGTAGCCATACCCCTCACTTTTATCCAGGTGTGGTATATCCAGTTCTGGTTCCCCTTTGTTGAAAAATGCCGACAGCTTCCATTTCTGGATACTTGCATCGTGGTATATCCAGAAATACCCTGCCTTGCCGAAAATGGGCAAGGATTGCCAATTACCGTTATCTTCACGATATTGAGTTTTTCCACCTGCTAACAAAATCCAACCATTATTAGCCCTGAGTAATAACTCCCCGGCTTCACTTTCAGCCATTGCATTAATCCCTAAATTGGGGGTTACAAATTCGGGTACAATTCGCTCTCTGGCAAAGTCGAGCCGGTACAGTCCTGCCGATGTAGCTAAGAGTAGTTTTTTGCTATGCGAATAAAGTAAATCAGAGATTGCCAAGAGTTCGCCCGACGAAGTACTTCCATTAGACATAGGAATGGCTTTGATAGCTGGCTCGACATTAGCTATGTATTGTTTTGTCGCTTCAGCCAGCATGTCTTTTTGTGGGCTGATTTTCCAAATCCGGTCGGAGTCTGTCACCCAAATCACGCCATCGGGTGTTTCAGCCATTTTTGTCGGTACATTAAATGGTGTTTCGCCGTTTTGCGTCACATGAAAAAAACGACTGTTAACCGGGTCGTACACATCCAGACTACCAGGCATTACGATCCATATCCATCCACGACTGTCCTCAAAAAGACTAAGTACTTCACTACCGCCAATGGAAAACGGGTTGAACGGATCGGGCGAAAAGACCTCAAAACGGTACCCATCATAGCGGTTCAGTCCGTCCTTGGTGGCAACCCAAATAAAGCCGTCTTTGCTCTGTAGGATGTCGAACACCATACCCTGCGAGAGGCCATCAACTGTGGTAAGCAGCTGATGGTTAGGGATTACTTGGGCATGCAGTTGAATGCTGCACAACAACAGGAGCAGGACCATTATTTTTTTCAAACCTTTATGAAAGCTAATCAGCTACAATTTTACGGTTTTTCGGCAAGTTTTTATGGTATACTAGACGAAATAACCAGCAGGAGGCCATTGTGTTTTCGACCATAAAGTTAAATGTTTTTAAGTGCTTTACTATTATTTTCCTTAATTGCGACTGTATATGGTTGTAGAAGCATTTCAACAACTCATAAGGTCTAGTTGAACGCTATGATTTTTTCAAAAGACTAAACAAATAATTCCGGCTTGTTTTTCCCAGGTATTCGCGGCCTTCCAGAAATTTTGCCCGCACTACTTAGTGAAAAGGTTTACTTTCTAAACTCATCAGCATACAAGCCCATTTTATCAAAAGGGATAGGTTTGAAATGGGGGATCATTTTAAATACCTGTGCATCTGAACGCAGCTGAAAGTTGCCATTTTTAAAATCTACAAACCCTGGATCACTGCTGATGACCAGATTGTTTCGGTCTTCACAAACGGCGTGCTGCCCACCCAGCAAATGGACGGGTTTTTCTTTACTTCCTACAATGACGTTATCCGCAACTACATTCCGCTTTGAGCGCATGCCTTCCCATTCCTTGCCCTCAATAATTGGGTTTAGATAGTCCTTAAGTTCAGGGTAGTGGGTGCTGTAAGGCGGTTCGAGTATGTTGACCTCCTGTAAAAGACGCTTCCGCAGCAGGCCCTTTTCGCCAAACATAGGCACGGCATGTACAGCTGCCCAGGTGTAATAATGGGCTGAAATTTCAGCGGTGTAAGTCAGGGGATTGACGATGATATTGTTCTTCATGGTCAAATCCCATCCCGTGTTGCTGAACAATACACCATGACTGGTTTGCATATTGACAAAAACATTGCCTTCCACCGTCACACCGGTAGAAGAGTCGTCACAATAAATGCCCATATTCATCCGATTGGCACTGCCACAATCGTGGAAATAGTTGTAGCGCACGATATGGCCCCTGCTGCTAGGGTTGCGTCCGATGTACCAGGGAGAGGTGTCATCCGAGTTGAGGGTGACATGGTGAATGTGGTTGTATTCAAAAACATGTTCATTGCCGTAGACAAAAATGCCCTGCCAATCGGAGTTGTAGATTTCACAATGGGCAATGCGGTTGCCACACCCGTCAATATTGATTCCTGCCCACAAAAACTTGTTGCGGCGATTGTAATCATGCACCTTGCAGTTTTCCACCACATTGTGGCCGGGGATCAATTTGCGTTTGCTGCCCCCGCTCAGGTAAATGCCGCCACTGCCCGTATTGTACACGTCACAACTCTGAATGCCATGATGTGTCCCAGCCTGGCGTTCCCAGGTGGAATACTTATAAATGTGCCCTTGCAAATTGCCGATTTTCCGCGAGATGGGCACACCCTCATAATCATCAATGGTCAAATGGGGAAAAGTCTGTTGTGCACCCTGACCCATAAAAATGCCATTGGTACCCACG
Source organism: Saprospiraceae bacterium (assembly GCA_027486765.1). Lineage (GTDB taxonomy): Bacteria > Bacteroidota > Bacteroidia > Chitinophagales > Saprospiraceae > Haliscomenobacter. The sequence continues at coordinate 3,435 of JAIXOO010000219.1, read as the reverse complement.
TTGCGAACCGTACAGCCTGCGATCAGGTTGTGTGCCCCCCTTTCCATATAAATGCCGATGCCTCGCCCCACTTCTACGGTCACATCTCTGAATACAAGGTGGCTCACTCCTTCAAGGCAAACAATGGGGTCTGCTAAAAGGGAAATGTGCACTGTGGCTGTTTGGAGCTCGCCGGGAGGGAAAAGATACAAAATGCCTGACGCGCGGTCCAGATACCACTCTCCCGCAGTATCCAATTCGGAGAGAATATTCTGGGCAAAATACTGTTGAAAATCTTTGCCGCCTGCTACACCATACAAATGGGGTGCAGCCAGTTTTACCTGATTTTGTGAGGTGTCAATGGACGCTACCGGGATCATATCGTCGGCAAAACCATAATTAAAAGTGCCTTGAAACCAAATGTCTTTTAACCCAGCCCAGGCTTTATGGCGCGGGTCTGTATAGGTAAAAACGGCTCCCCGTTCGTTGTAATCGCCGGTGCGAGGCACTGAGCCTGGATCAATAACTTTACCAATTTTCATAAAACCCTGATTCGGGTATCGAGCCAAAGTCATGGGTTGATGATTGAAAAACAACTCCAGTGGAGCCTCTTTGACGGCATGCCCGTGGCCGTATTGCGCATGTTTTCCAAAGTCGGAAACACCCAGGGTTTTTAAGTTGACCTGGACAAGCCGGGAAGCAACGCCAGGTCTGAGCTGCTTTATGATCTGCTTAGCGGTAAGTGCGGTAAATTTTTCGCCTGGAATGCGCATCCCTCCAGTGATGTGTACCTCCTGACCTTTTTCCGCCCGCCAGGTAATGGGTTTACCAGGTTCGCCACCATCGTTTTCATTTAGCACAAAGGCCTGTCTTTGCTCGTATTCGCCCGCCGAAATCCAAACGTTTAAGCCGCCATCGGGTAAGTCATGGATTGATTTATACTGCCTAATGAGGTTTTGAGCAGCGGTAAGGGTGGCCACAGGCTTTTCTTTGGTACCCGGATTGGAATCATTCCCCGTTTTTGATACATAAATATCCTGGGAATAAAGGGTTTGCCAGAAAAAGCACAGCAAAAAAAGGAGGATCAGACCGTGAGTTGTTTTCATAAAGTCGATTGTCAGAGGTATCGGAAAGGTACAAAATGTCCCTGACACACGCTACAATCCTCACTCCAGCAACACAAAGCCCGCCCACTTAAACGCCTCGCCACTATACTTCCCCCGCAATTCGGCCTGCGTAGCCCGAAACGCCTCGGGCACCGCCATCCTCCGCTCTAACCAGTGTTTGTAAAAAGCCGTCATAAACACCTGGGTTTGAAAATCGGGTACCTGCCACAGCGACATGATCAGGTAGCGAGCGCCTGCTATTTTGAAGGCACGCTGTAAACCGTATACGCCTTCGTTGCCTACCAAATCGCCAAGGCCCGTTTCACAGGCGGAGAGCACCACGAGTTCGGTATTGGAGAGGTTCATCTGGCTGATTTCGTAGGCAGTGAGGATGCCGTCTTCCAGCTCGGGGCGTAGGGGTTTACCCGTTTTCCAGGCGTGATTGCTGCCCGCTAGCATCAGACCGGAGCGGATCATGGGGTTGTCGGATACTTTGAAGGTTTTTTCGCCAATGGCCTGCCCTTCATTCGGTTTTGATTCTTTGGGATCGGGAAAGAAAAAACCGTGGGTGGCTACGTGCAGGATACGCGGTGAGGCGCTGCCTTGACCCAGGGCTTTGAAGGATTCTTCGGTAGCTTCAGTGCCTTTTTTTAGGGTAGGCGTGATGCTTTTACTCTTCATGATATTGGCGGCGGCGCTGATTTCCACTTCGGTCCAGCGGAGGTAGTTCCAGTTTTCGCCACGCAGGGTGGAGTCGTTTTGGGCAATATCGGGGCCGCGTCGAGTAGCTAGGTCCTCAGGTTTTGTGGGCGTATTGGCAGCTAGGGTAGGTGCGGCGTCGTATTGGATGCCGCCGTAGAGTTGGGCGGTAGCGCTTTGCTGGGTGTTGGGTACAGGTGGAACGACCAGTTGGCGGGTACTACCCAGTATGGTCAGGAGGTTTTTTTCGGCCAGGGTTTTGCCATCGGGCGTGGGGATGGCGCCCAGATTGAGGCGGTGTAATAGGCCTGAGGGGGAACAATACACGGTGATTCCTTGTGGCAAGGCTGTGGAGATGGGTTTCCAGATTAAATTGTAAAGTTGGTCGCCTTTTTTGTCATTGGCATAAAGGTCGTTGTAAAAAGTGGATTGGGGGCTGCCTTCAGTTTTGAGCAGGGCAGTGAGTTGTTTTTCTTCGAAGAGGGGAATGAATTTTGGGGAGTCTGAACCTGGCAAAAGGAGGAGTGCGGCGTAAAGTATGCTGTCGGTTTGTTTTTTTCGATAAAAACGGTAACTGACAAATTCAATCGCTGCTTCACCGGGTTTTAATGACGTTTGAATTTCCTGCCATTTGACTTGCCGCAAGGCCTGGCCAAAACCTGCCACCGTTCGGGCAAGGTCTTTTTCGAGGTTGTTGACTTTGGCTTCCAGGTCGGCGACGCTTGTGCTATCGCGGTCGGCGATTGGCTGGGCATACTGAGCGGCGAGACGGCGTTCGTATGATTTAAGCAGATTGAAATTTTCGGTGGCAACCGGGTTGGAAAGGGATAAACGTTTAAGTTGTTCCGCAGTCTGGAGTAGGAAGCCCTTGTAAAACAAAGCATTGTCAAAACAGGCTGCTGTTGCTTTTTTACTGGTGGATAGTTTTGCAAAAGAGAGGGCTTGATCTTGGCTTTCGGAAAATTTATTCAGGTAGCTGCCCAATTCGCGCTCAGAGAGATGGCGTATCGCTTTTTCCAACAGGGCTTGATTCGCCTGCGAACATTCGATGTAGAAGGACTCGGCTTTTTCGTACTTGTTGGTGGCTAGGTAAAGGATTGCGAGGTTGCCCAGGCTTTCAGCATAGTCCGGATGTGCTGCTCCCAAGGCTTTTTCCCGGATAACTTTTGCTTGAAGGAAAAGTGGCTCAACCATTTCGTATCTGCCCATGTCAAGATAAAGCAGTGCTAAGTTGTTCAGGCTTGAGGCATATTCAGGATGCTCTTTTCCTAGTTTTTTTTCCCGGATGGCAATGGCTTGGAGGTAGAGTGGTTCGGCTTTTTCATATTTACCCATAGTCCAGTAAAGGATGGCGAGGTTATTCAGACTTAGGGCATAACTAGGGTGCTCCTTTCCCTGTGTTTTTTCCTTGATTGTCGTGGCTTCGAGGTAGAGCTGTTCGGCTTTTTCATAACTGCCCATAGCCTTGTATAAAATCGCGAGATTATTCAGACTCAGGGCATAGTTAGGGTGCTCTTTTCCAATTATTTTCCCCTTGATCGCGATGGCTTCGAGGTGGTGCAGTTCGGCTTTTTCGTAGTTGCCCATAGATCTGTACAGACTTGCCAGGTTGTTCAGGATTTCAGCGTAATCGGAATTGTCCTTACCTTGT
>JAIXOO010000324.1 GCA_027486765.1 Saprospiraceae bacterium | reverse complement strand
GATGGTGCAACACCAATGGCTTTGATGACAGATGTACCATTGTTGGAATTTGCCCTGAAATCATAGTTGAATTGAGTCGTACCAATGGCACCCGTCGAGACATTGGCTTCGGCAGTGATCAAATAAGACCCTGAACCGCCCGTTAAGTTTCCACCCGCAACGTAGGCCTTGTTGTCGGTAAAATCAGGTGTTGCCACGATAGGGTTTATCCAACCCGCTTTATTGGTGCCAGGAACATCGAAAGAAGTATAGCCACTACTGTTTCTATTTTTAAAACAAAGTAGTCCACCATTTTGCAACATCGAAAAGAAAGACTGGTCACTGTTGAAAAATACGCCTAACATCCCATCTCCCGTACTCATGTTGTCCGTGGCAAGCATGTTGAAATTAGCCTTTGAATTGCCACCGTATTTAAAAGAACCTTTATCCTGCGCGCCGCAATAGAGGAAACCATCTGAGGCAGTCGTTTGGTCATAAAGCGTGGTAACATTCAGATTGCTCAGGCCTAAGTTTTTAGTCGTGGCAAAATGGTCGTAAGTCACATGGACACCCGCATGGTTGAGAATGAGGATAAAAGGTGTGCCGTCAGATTTTTTGAAGTAATCCAGATTCATCATGTCGACGTGCAGATAATCCTTTTGTGTCGGTGTGTTTTTGTAATATTCCCACCATTCAGCGTACAATGGTGCCCAAGTTGTACCATTTGTGGATTTATGCATTTGAAAGCCTCCTGCATACAAATTGCTATTGTCAGGATCAGCCAGCCATGCTTTTCGCCAAACATTGTCTGCAGCGGTGCCTAAATAAGTCCATGTCGCACCGTTTATTGTTTTGTAAGCCTTTTTATCCGCATCAACAAACATAAAAAGTTCATAATCCCTGATCGAACTATTGTACCTGCCACTGGCACTTATTTTTCCAGTTGACACACCTTTCGAGCTGTAGCTGATGGGTGAAGAAATAGCTGTTGCGCCTGTACCAAAATTATGCGTTACCTTATAAAACTGCTGCGTTTTGTTATCAACAAGATACATTTGGTCAGCATCGTAGGGCTTCCACAAATCTATCTCCTCACTGTTGTATTCATATCCTACAGGAGATTCCCAAACTTTGGCATAGCTTACCCCCTTATCCGTCGTTTTGTACAATTGAACCAGACTTCCCCAAGGGTTTGCTGACCAAGTATTCACCAAGTAATAGAGGGTTTTATTGTCGCTCAAGGTCAGCAATCTACGACCATTTCCCCAGTGATCATAAAAACTAAATCCTCTGCCCGTTGTCCATGTTTGCCCATTGTCGTCGGAGTATCTAATTTTTTTATCATCTCCACCGGTGCCAAAAATGGCAAAAATACGGGTGCCTCCATTGTGTGGCAAAACTTCAAGTTCGTCGGGCTCTAATCGAATGCCATCGTTCAACAACGCCCAATTTGAACCACTCAGAGTGCCTTTCCACAAATGTCCTGCGGTAGAAATGGCATAAAGAGACTCATTACTCGGCAAAAAATCAATTTCTCGCATATCACCCGCCTCATTATTGGGGCCTCGTTCGTGCCAAGTCGCCTGAATGAGCCCCCCTGCGAATGATTCCATTCCAGCGCGCAACGATACCTTTGAGCGCAAGGACTGTTTTAATCCAAAATTCTGTTTCCAATTTTCGTATCGGATGGAATCCACATTCGTTCCTTCTGCCGCAAAATAGAGTTCTTGATCATAGATTGCTTTCAAAGAATCTCCCAACGCTTTGCCCTCTTCGCTCATTTCAGCGCTTTCAGGTTTAACTACACCTTGGTCTTTGTGCTTAATTTGAGTTAAAACCAAAATAGCTGTTGCGAAAACCAGCGTCCACAATAAGTATTTCATTTTTTCAAAATTATGGGTGAGGAAGGAATGTAAACCTAATTTAGGACAAGCCTTTTACGCGTAAAGTAATTTTAGGACGAGACAAACACTTATTTCAAATTCACAGATCAACACTCCCCACCTTACCCCCCTCCACAAAAAACCTTCGATAATCCACCCCAAACTGCTCCACAATCTCCGCAATCCTCGTCTCGTGCGTATCCGTAATAAAAATCTGCCCGAATTGCCCTTCAGTGAGCAGCCGGATCAGGTGGGTCACCCTTTGTGCGTCCAGTTTGTCAAACAAGTCATCCAGTAGCAAAATCGGCGATACCCCCTTGTTTTGCCGCAACATCTCGTACTGGGCCAGCTTGAGGGCGAGTAAAAAGGACTTCAACTGCCCCTGCGAGCCGTATTTTTTCAGGGGATGCTCGCCCAGGCTAAAGACCAGATCATCGCGGTGTACCCCCTTGGTGGTGCGTTGCAAGGCCAAGTCCTTTTGCCGACTTTGTTTCAGTAAGTCTTCCAGGTCATTTTCCAGGAGTTGTGACTCGTAGCTCAATTGCACCGCCTCCTTCCGCCCCGTGATGTATTGGTGGGTCGATTGGAAAATAGCCGTAAACTTTTGGGTAAACACCGCCCTTTGTTCCAAAACGTACAAAGCCGGGTCGATCAACTGTTCATCGTACACATCCAACAGGCTCATGCTGCCGCCGCTGCGTTCGGCCAGGCTTTTCAGCAGGGCATTGCGCTGTTGCAACACCTTATTATAGGTAATCAGTTCGTACAAATAGCGCTGATCCAGTTGCGAGAGGGTATTGTCCAAAAAGCGCCGTCGCTCTTCGCTGCCTTCGCGGATGAGTTGAATGTCGTCGGGGCCGATGAACACCACGGGCAGGAGGCCGATGTGTTCAGCCAGTTTGGAATAGGCTACGTCGTTGCGTTCCAGTTCCTTGAGTTTGCGTGGCATCACCTTGGCCACGATTTTTTCTTTTTTTTCCTGTAAAATAAAATGGCCTTCGAGGCGGAAGAAATTTTCATCGTGCCGGGTGATGGCAGTATCGGCCAGGTTGAAGTGGCTTTTGGCCATGCACAAATAATAGATGGCGTCGAGCAGATTGGTTTTGCCCATACCATTGTTGCCCACCAGGCAATTCAAGCG
>JAIXOO010000277.1 GCA_027486765.1 Saprospiraceae bacterium | reverse complement strand
TTTTGCTGAATCATGTCCAGTTTTCGACTGAATTCGGCATGGGGGAAATGTGCCTGGAGTGCTGAAAACGCCGTAGGCTCGTCTTCATAAAAGCCCATGAAACAAACCCCTTTATTGGTGGAAGCCACGATCAGATTGCCAAAAGGACTTTCGGCAAAACTGTAATTGATGTCCAGGTTTTTTGCGCCATTTTTGTACTCCGCTGGCGTCATGCCTTCGATGTTGATGAAGAGGTCGTGTAGCCTGCTGGTGCCCGAAAGCCCAGTTTCATAAGCGGTGTCAAACAAGGTAGCCTGTTCTTCTTTCAAGAGTTTTTTGGCGTGCTGCACGCTGATGTATTGCAAAAACTTCTTCGGACTCGTCCCCGCCCATTCACTAAACAAACGTTGAAAATGAAAAGGGCTCAAATGGACCTTTTCGGCCACTTCATCCAGATTGGGCTGGTCTTTGAAATGGGTGCGGATGTATTCAATTGCCTCGGCAATGCGGGTGTAGTTGAGTTGATCTTGTGTGTTCATCGTGGTTGCTTTTTACGATACAAAGATCGTGGGAATGAGGGAGGGATAAAATCCGAAACTTGCGGAGATGATAACCTGTGGTAAAATTGCAGAATTTGGGGCATAATCCCAGGGTCAATTTTTACATTTGCTCTATTAGAATGGCATTCATTTTTTGTTTTTGAATGCACATTAATGTGTTTGTCCAGTACTGCCATAGAGCAATCTCCAAATTTCCCTAAAATCCTTAACTTACCACCCGAAAAGCAAGGCCACCCTCCCTGCTTTTCATTTTTCACTTTTCACTTTTCACTCCATGCAGTACACCGAGTCTTTCCTTCGCGAGTTAGAAAAACTCAATCCTGCCCAGCGTTCCGCCGTTGAGCAGATTGAAGGGCCGGTGATGGTGATTGCGGGGCCGGGCACGGGGAAGACGCATATTTTGGCCTCGCGGATCGGTAAAATCCTGATCGAAACCGATACCCAGGCGCAAAACATCCTTTGCCTCACCTTTACCGACGCCGGGGTGACGGCCATGCGCGAACGCCTGCTGCAACTCATTGGGCCGGATGGGCACCGGGTACACATTTACACCTTCCACTCCTTTTGCAACGCGGTCATTCAGGACAACCTCGAACTGTTTGGTCGCCAGGATTTGGAACCACTGGGGGATTTGGAAAAGGTGGACCTTATCCGCAGTTTGCTCGACCAACTGGACGTAGAACACCCGCTCAAACGGGGCCAAAGCGACATCTACTTTTACGAAACCCACCTGCAGGATTTTTTTCAGCGCTGCAAAATGGAAGACTGGACGGCCGAGTACGTCATCCAGCAAATTGATACCTGGCTGGCCAGTCTACCCGAACGCCCCGAATACCGCTACCAGCGCAAGCAGGGCGCTCAACAAAAAGGCGACCTGAAGGAAGCCAAAATCAAGGAAGAGCAAATCCGCATGCAACGCCTGCGCGCCGCTGCCGAGCTCTACCCACGTTACGAAGCCGCCAAACAAGCCGCCCGCCGCTACGATTACCAGGACATGATCCTTTGGGTGCTGCGGGCTTTTGAAACCCACGACTACCTCCTGCGCAGCTACCAGGAGCGTTACCTCTACGTCTTGGTCGACGAATACCAGGACACCAACGGCTCCCAAAACGAAATCCTGCTGCAACTGATCAACTACTGGGAGACCCCCAACGTGTTTTTGGTGGGCGACGACGACCAGTCGATTTTTGAGTTTCAGGGTGCCCGCCTCAAAAACCTCACAGACTTTTATACCCGCTACGAAAAGGACTTGCACACGGTGGTGCTGAGCGACAACTACCGCTCCGTACAGCCCTTTTTGGACAGCGCCGGGCAACTCATTCAGCACAACCAACTGCGCGTTATCCAGCAATTGCAGGCGCTGGGTTTGAACAAAAACCTCAAAGCAGCTGCTGCCAAAGGGCAAAACCTGCCCCACATCGTGGAATACCCCAACCGCATCAGCGAAGAGAGTGACATTGTGCGGCAGATTGAGCAACTGCAAAAAAGTGGCATTCCACTCCAGGAAATCGCGGTGATTTACGCCCAGCATCGGCAGGTGCGCAATTTGCTGGGTTTGTTGGAAAAAAAAGGCATCCCTTACCTCACCCGGCGGGATGTGAATATTCTGGAGTTGCCGCTGATCCAACGGCTGCGCAATTTGTTGGATTACCTGCACCACGAAACCTTGCAGCCGCATTCGGGGGAGCAGAAGTTGTTTCAAATCCTGCACGCGCAGTTTTTGGGCATTCCCCCCGTGGAACTGGCGCGGCTGAGTACCCATTTGTCGCGCTTTCCCACCGACGCTCGGCCACCCTGGCGCGAACTGCTGCTGGATCAAGGTGCCTTGTCGGAACTGAATCTGGAACATGCCAATACCCTGAGCAACTTCGCCATCTTGCTGGAGGAGCTCATCTCGGATAGTTTAAATGAACCCTTGCCGGTTTTATTGGAAAAATTGCTGAACCGCTCGGGCTTCCTGCAATTCATCCTGGCGCAACCCAATCACGCCTGGCAAATCCAGGTGTTGCACACGTTTTTCCAATACGTACGGGAGGAATGCCAGCGCCATCCACACTACAGCCTCGGCGAGCTGCTGCACAACCTACACCGCATGGAGGCCAATCGCCTGCCCCTGGCACTGAGCCGCCTGAGCGATGATCAGGTGGGGGTACAGCTCTTGACGGCGCATGGGGCCAAGGGTTTGGAGTTCAAGGCAGTGTTTATGCTGGATTGTGTCAAGGATTATTGGGAGCCTTCCAATGGGCGCAACAGTTACCGTTTTTCTTTGCCGGAAACCTTGACGTATTCGGGGGAAGAGGACGCCACCGAGGCGCGCCGCCGTTTGTTTTATGTGGCGATGACTCGGGCCAAGTCCTTTCTGCACTTGTCTTATGCCCGGCAGGATGATACCGAGAAAGAATTGCAACGGGCCTTGTACATCGACGAGTTGTTGAGTACTGAGGCACTGAGTTTGGAACAAAAGGTCCTGCCCGCTGCCGACATCCTCGGCACTCAGTTGCTGCGTTTGCAGGAACAGGAAAAGCCGAAAATCGCGCCCCAGGATCGGGGCATGGTGGAGGCCCTGCTGCGCAACTTCCGCATGAGCATCTCCGCTTTGAATACTTTTTTGAATTGCCCCCTGGCTTTTTATTACGAGTACATCCTGAAGGTACCGGGCTTGCACAATGAGGCCACGGCTTACGGCACTGCGGTACACAATACTTTGCAACGTTTGTTCCTGCGCATGTTGGCCTCCCCACAACGGCTCTTCCCTTCGGAAAAGGAACTGCTCTACTTCTTCGAGCAGGAACTGAACCGCCAGCGCCAACAACTCTCCAACGCCTCCTTCGAGCGCCGCCTGGAACTGGGCAAACGCCAACTGAGCCGCTACTACAACTATTACTACGGCCGCTGGCACAAACGGGTGAAGGTGGAATACACCATCCGCCAGGTGGAGGTCGACGGCGTACCACTCACGGGCACCATCGACAAAATTGAATACTACGATCAACTCCGCGTGGGCATCATCGACTACAAAACGGGCAGCCATGATACCAGCAAACTGCGCCGCCCCAGCGATACCAACCCCCACGGCGGCAGCTACTGGCGGCAATTGCTTTTTTACAAGCTGCTTTTTGAACACTTTGACCGTTCGTCCCGCCGGGTCACCTTCGGCGAAATCGCTTACCTGGACCCCACTCCGGATGGCCACTTTCCAGTGGTGCAACTGAGCTACACGGCTGATGATACGGCCTTTATGCGGCAAATGATCCGGGAGGCCTACGCGAAAATCCGTAAGCAGGAGTTTTATGAGGGCTGCGGGAAACCGAATTGCGCTTGGTGCAATTTTGTGAAACGGGAAGGTGGCGTGGATCGGATTGAAAGGGTTGTGGTGGGGGAGTTGGATGATGAGGGGTGAGGGATTTTCTAACCAAATGGTTAGTAGCAGTTTGGTCTTTTACCTGACCCTATACAATCTTGAATAAAGCGGCTCTGCCGCTGGTCGTAAGCCTGGAATTCGGGCAATAAATACCAAAACCAAACACCTCACAATTTCTCTTTCCTTCGAAAAAGTGTACCAATCCCCATTTTTTCGTACGAAAAAGTGTATCCCAGCACATTTATTCGTACGGAAAAATGTAGAGGCCCAATAAATGCCCAACCGAATGCCCTCAAGCGCCATCCGTACCTCAACGAGTCAATTTCGAGCACAAGACTGGATGATGAACATCCCCCTCTACGGGATTGTTGGAATCTAAACCGAAAGAACCTTCAACCAATGAATCCACACAAAACGCTACTGCTGCTGGCACTTTACGGGATCAGCACCTGCCTTTTTGCTCAAGACAAAATCAATGCCTTTTACATTGGGCATAGTTTGTCCGATCAAATTCCGGATATGGTCGCTTCCCTGTCCAATCAGGCCAAACCCGGTAGCTTCAACTGGACTTATCAGGGGATTCCCGGAGCACCATTGCGCTGGCAGTGGCAACGCAAAACAGCCAGGGATTACACCCCCATTCCTCCGCATTATCACGGCTTTTATGACAACTCATTTGGATTGTCCACCGGCAAATTTGATGTGCTGGTACTGACCGAAAGTGTGCCCAGGTACCAACGAATCATTGATGAGACCTACCAGTATGCCGACAGTTTTTATGTGTACGCTACCCGGGCCAATCCCAACATTCAGGTGTATTTGTACGAGGATTGGCATTGCCTGGACAGTGGCACTCCTACGGGCTGTGACTACGACGTAAATGCAGCAAAATGGAGGCAACGCCTCAGTGATGATCTGCCCATGTGGGAAAGTGTAGTGAGTTATTTGAACAACAAATACAAACCCCGCAAGCCCGTTTGTATGATTCCGGCGGCACAAGGTTTGGCTCGTTTGCACGATCTGATTCCCAACGGTGCTTTGCCGGGAATTAGCAAAATTGAAGACTTGTTCAGCGACCGCATTCATTTGAATGACGTGGGGAAATATTTCGTTGCTTGTGTACATTACGCGGCCATTCACCGCAAAAGCCCCGAAGGTTTGGGGAACCAACTTCAGGTTTGGTGGGGCGGAAATTTTAAGGCACCTTCACCCGCATTGGCCGCCAAAATGCAAAGCATCGCCTGGGAAACTGTGAAAAACTACCCTAAAAATTGCCTCAATTTGACGACAGTGGCAGTGAATCCGCCTCTTGGAAATACAGTCCCCTTGGAAATTTGGCCTAATCCAGCGAGCGATCAAGTCGAGCTGCGTGGATTGCCTGCTGGCGAGACCTACCACTTGTACAACGCTTTGGGGCAAATCGTCTACCGTGGCAAGGACAAACTGCTGGATGTAAGCAGGTTTGAACCGGGTCTTTATGTGCTTCGCTCCAGGTACGGGAGTGTGCGACTGGTGAAGCAATGATTTGAGGGCATGATAAAAATCGAGCAACGTAAAAAATAATGGATTATGCCGGATTGTAGAGGCGCACGGCCGTGCGTCTCCATGCTGGTGACGGATGCAAAAAGACACACGGCCGTGCGTCTCTACGGTGCGTTGCCCCAATAATGCAGCCTAGTTTCTTACAATAAAAAACTCTACTCGTGGTAGATACCTCAAACTTATTGCCCATTTTTGCCCACAACCATTACCCAAAACTACATGAGCAAATTCCTTAGCATCCTTTTCAGTTGTATTTGCACGGCCCTCCTCGCCCAAAGCCCCAAACCCGCTGGCATCAACCTTTCCGGCGTAGTCGACTGGTCAACCGAACTGGTCTTCACCGACGCCTTCAAACAAAGCCGCGAATGGACCGTCCACGAGGCCCGCGACGGTGCCCCCTGGGACAGCGGCGTTTCCATCCCGCTGCAAGCCAATGGTTTCCCGCTACAAATTCCCTACTCCAACGGTGTTCAGCCGCCCCAAGCCGTGCGGGCCTTGATGTTGTGGGACATTCAGGGGCATTACCCCAGCGGGCGCTACCGACTGATCGTACAGGGCAATGGACAAGTGCGCTTGTGGGGTGCAGCGTCCGGTACTTTTCAATGCCCAGTGGATACCTTGGTCACGGTGAACGCCAACAATGGTGGGGTGGTATTGGAAATCGAACGATCTTTGGTCGGCAACCCGATTCGGGATGTGAAATTCATTTTTCCCCAGTATGTCAATACCTATCAAAGTCAAACCTTCACCACGGAGTTCCTCAATTTTGTCAAAGACTTCCAGTCCATTCGCTTCATGGATTGGTTGCGCACCAATGATTCGCCGGTCAAGACCTGGAATGAGCGCACGCTCCCGGCGCATTACACCCAAACCAAAAACAGCGGTGTCGCCTGGGAATACATCATTGAATTGTGCAATACTGCTCAAAAAGATGCCTGGATCAACATTCCCCATCAAGCTACCGACGATTACATTCAACAACTGGCCATATTGTTGAAAGAAAAACTGAATCCCAAGCTAAAAATTTACCTGGAGTATAGCAATGAGGTGTGGAACGGGCAATTTGCCCAACATGCCTACGCAGGCAACATCGGCCAAACCCTGGGCTACAGCGGCGAACCCTGGGGCCGTGCTTGGAAGTACACCGCCAAACGTTCGGCGGATGTTTTTTACATTTTTGAAAGCGTTTTTGGTCCCAGTACCCAGCTGGTCAAAGTAGTGCCCTGCTGGGCAGGAAATGACTGGGTGAGCAATGAAATCATGAGCTATTTTAACGATCCACTCTACAATCCCAAACAGGTTAAAGCCGATGCCATGGCCATCGCGCCTTATTTTGGTGGGGCGGTAGGGGATCAGATTGGGCGCAACAATGAGGTGAGCAGCATTAGCGTCGCCGAAATTGTGCGGCGCATTCGTACCTCTTTGCCCGAAACCTTCGCCTGGATGGACGCCCATAAAGTTGTGGCCGATCGTTACAAGGTCAAGTTGCTGGCCTACGAAGGTGGTTCGCATATCGTAGCCACCTGGCCACAGGTAGACAATGATGCCCTAACCACAAAACTGATCGCCGCCAACCGCGATCCCGAGCTACAAAGCCTTTACTGTGAATACACTAATTATTGGTACAATACCAACAAAGGTGATCTATTCAGCTTTTTCTCCTCCCACGGCCTGCCTTCCAAGTGGGGCAGCTGGGGCATGAAGGAGTACATGAGCCATACCCAGGCACCCAAGTACAAGGCCTTGCAGGAATGTGTGTTTGCAAAAACGACGGGTACCAGAGATAAAGCCTTGGAATTACTCGAAGTGCAGGTATTCCCCAATCCCAGTTACGATGGTAGTTTTCGGATTCAGCATGGATTGAACAAGCCCAGGTTGGTGTTGTACGATGTATTGGGAAGGGGTATTCAGGCTTCGGTTAGGGAGCTCAATGATCGGGAGATACTGGTGGTGTTGCCGGAGATGGTTGGGGGCGTGGTGTTTGGGGTGTTGCAGGATGGGCGGGGTTTTTCGACGTTTAAAGTACTTAACAGTGGTAATCCTCCGAGATGATTTCATCTATCCTGTATAAGTAACTGGCTTGTTTGAAAAGCAATATGTATTTTTTGCATATTGCTTTTCGACTCCAATTACTTTTTCTAAAAATAGTGTTGAAATTTTTGAAAATTACTGATTGGTCCCTATTGAAAAATCGACTTGATAGAACTTAACAATAGGAGCGATCCCGAATTTTGAAACCCTAACCGCGGCAGCGGTTGAATCTTGCATAGCCGCGGTCGTCCGCGGACTTAGCCGTTTTGCGCCGTTCCGTAACCGCGGTAGCGGTTGAATTCCGCCCAGTTTTGTTCAACCGCTGCCGCGGTTGTGGAACATTCCGCTTGGCATTTTACCGCGGACGACCGCGGCTATGCAAGATTGAATCACTCCGTGATTCTGACCGCTTTCCTAAACTTAAAATTCGGGATGACTCCTATTTTCGACTCCAACTCTCCGTCTTTTAACCCTATTCCACCTTACTCACCACCGATCG
>JAIXOO010000508.1 GCA_027486765.1 Saprospiraceae bacterium | reverse complement strand
TAGCAAGTCCATGAGCGCTTCGTCTGTGAGAGGTTTGATTTTGTCTTCCTGACCGATGGCATCTCCAAGGATTTTTTTGATTTCACGGTTGCTGACTTCTTCGCCTTCTTCATTGGTTAAGCCTTCGGAGAAGAAAAATTTCAAAGGAAAAATGCCAAAATCTGTTTCCACGTATTTGCTGTTGGCCACCCGTGAGATGGTCGACACATCGAGGCCCGTACGATCGGCAATGTCCTGCAAAATCATCGGGCGAATCTTTTTTTCATCCCCACTCAAAAAGTACTCCGTTTGGTAGTCCATGATGGCATACATCGATTTGTACATCGTTTCATGGCGTTGCCGGATGGCGTCGATGAACCAGCGGGCCGATTCTATCTTTTGGCGGATGAATTGCAGGGTTTCTTTTTGGCTGCGCGTCAGTTTGTTGACCTTGCGCTGGTCATTGTAATTGCGCAACATATCGCGGAAAGAATCACTGATGCGCAAGTCGGGCGCATTGCGGGTATTGAGTGTCAATTCCAATTCACCATCGCGGTTGAGTACAATAAAATCGGGGATGATGTACTGCGCCGAACGTTCCATCGATCCCGCAATGTAGCCACTGGCGGGTTTGGGATTGAGCTTCAGGATTTCGTGAATGGCGGCCCTCAACTGTTTTTCGGTCAAGTTGAACTGGCGTTGCAGTTTTTCAAAGTGCTTTTTTGAAAAAGCTTCAAACTGCCGATTGATGATTTTGCAAGCTACTTTCAGCGCCTGCAATTCGTCGTCATCCAGGTCTTCCCCTTGTTCTATTCGGATCAACAATTGGATGTACAGGCATTCCTGCAAATCGCGGGCACCAATGCCCGGAGGGTCTAGGCGTTGAATTTTTTTGAGGATGTCGACTACTTCTTTTTCCTCAATCATCAGGTTTTGAGAAAAAAGCAGGTCATCGGCAATGGCGTAAGGTTCGCGGCGCAAGTAGCCGTCTTCGTCAATGCTGCCGATGATTTGAGTGGCAATGGTTAAATCCCGTTCGGAGGTAAGGTTGAGTAAGCTGATTTGTTGTTCGAGGTATTCGTGGAAACTATTCTCGATGGCTACCGGAACCGTTTTTTCTTCTTCATCGGCCTGGTAACTTTCGCCCCGCTCTTTGTAGGAAGCGGGATCGTCTTCCATGTAGCCGTTGAGGTAATCGTCGAGGTCGAAGTTGTCGTCGCTGTACTGGGTCTCTTCGGAATCGGCTTCATTGCTAGCTGC
This sequence comes from Saprospiraceae bacterium, assembly GCA_027486765.1. GTDB lineage: Bacteria > Bacteroidota > Bacteroidia > Chitinophagales > Saprospiraceae > Haliscomenobacter. Next base: position 18,665 of record JAIXOO010000508.1, on the reverse strand, counting down.
GGCTTCTTCTCCAACGGCATCGGCACCTGCCTCGTAGTCTACTTGCTCGTCGGCAAACTCGTCGTCGGTTTCTTCCAGCGCCGGATTGGTTTCCATTTCCTCCTTGATGCGTTGTTCGAGCAGCACAGTGGGGATTTGCAGCAATTTCATCAACTGAATTTGCTGTGGAGATAACTTTTGGAGTATGATCTGGCGTTGTCCTAAACTTGTTTTCACGGTACAGTACTGGCTTAAATGTCGATTCAATCAATGGTAAATACGCAAAAATCCGCCGATGGTTGCATCATTAAGCAAAAATCGTTCCAATTTCTCAAATTTAGGTGGTATTGTGACAAGAATCAAGAGCACTTGTGGAAAATGTTTACAACTTTTTCCCACAAGTACCAGACCATAATCAATAATGCTCATTTGAAAGGAGCAAATTCAAGTACTCACAATCGCGGCTTCCCCGGCTTCACGCCCGCCTCAAATCCATTCACCCCCTTCACTTTCACCTTCCGCCGGTACACCTTATCCCGGCAAGTAATGTACAAGGTATCAAAATTGGGCCCGGCAAAACACAAGTTCGAGACCTGCCCCTTGGTTAGCGGCACTGGCAAAATTGCATTCACCCTTCCCAACTGATCCAGCACCTGAATCCCCGTGAGCGAGGTGACGTAAATGCGCCCATCCCGATCACATTTCAGGCCATCCGACCAGGCGTTTTCATCCTCGTCGCGCACATGCAGCCAGCCAAATTTTTGTTTGTTCGCCAATTTGCCGTCGGCCTGAATTTGGTACACCCATACCCAGTGCGAGGCCGACTCGGTCACGTACAACTGGGTTTGGTCGGGCGACAAGCAAAGCCCGTTGGCGAATTTTAAACCCTCATCCACCACCAGCTTCTCCCCATTGGGCCGGATGAGGAACAACTTACTGGGCCGTTCGCGGCCATCGGGCGCGGTGAAATAAACATTGCCATTGGCCGCCACGGTGATGTCGTTGCTGCTGGCGACGCTATCGGCCACCACTTTTACATTGCCCTGAGCGTCGTAACTCAGGATTTGTTTGTTGCCACCTGCGGCGGTGTACCGTTTGCCATCGGGGCCGAAGGCGGTACCCGTGGCCCGTTTGGAGTCGATGGGCAGGGCTGTGAGTTTACCATCCAGGCCAACTTTGTAGGTTTTGGAATTGGGGAAATCCTGGAAAAAGAACTCCCCGGCGGCATTGGTGGCGGTACCTTCGGTAAAGCTGTAGCCTTCGCCGACCAGCTCCCAGTCGGTGTTTTCTACTAAAATGTCATTGAGGAATTGATTTTTGGAGGCCCCTTTGCCGACGGGTTTGGGGTAGTCTTTCCACAACCAGCGCATGGCTTGCGGGAAAATGGCGGTGCCGTGTTGGCCGTTGTGTCCCCCTTCACCCCAAATATAATTCACCTCATAGCCCGCAAAACTCAAAGCGCGTGCCATCATTTCGTTGGCTTTCCACCAGTCGCCAGCATAGATGTTGAGGTCGTTGCTGCCGTCTTGCAGGAAAATGCGGATCGGCTTAGGTTCGTACTTGCGGATCAGAGAAGGGTAACGATCGGCGCCCCGCAGGTTGACGTAGGTACCAATGGCGCTGAACACGCGAGAGAAGGCATCGGGCCGCTCCCAGGCCGCAGTAAAAGCACAAACCGCGCCGCTACTCGACCCCCCAATGGCGCGATCGTTGCCACTTTTAGAAAGTATGATAGCCCTGCCATCGGCAGTTTTGCGTTTTTCAACCTCAGGTAAAATTTCCTCCAGTACAAAACGGGCGTAAGCATCACCCAGGCCGTCGTATTCAAAGCTGCGGTTGTAGCGATCCAGGGCCGTTTCTTCATTGCTCGCCTTTACCTGGCCGGGAGTGATGAAGACCCCGATGGTGATCGGCATTTCTTTTTGCTGGATCAGGTTGTCAAAAACGGTGGGTGCCTTCCACTGGATGCCGTCTTGATTGACGTAAACGCAGGCGGGTTTGTCCGGGCGGTATTGTGCAGGTACATAAACCGATACTTCTCGGCGGGTGCCGGGAAAAATCTTGGAATTTTCATAAGTAAATTTGAGGATTTCCCCTTTGGGCACCCCCACTTGTTCCACCGAGGCGGCGTCAACGGGATAGGATTCGGCAGGTGTTTGGGCAAAAGCCAGGGCGGCATAGCCGAAGCACAACAGGCTTGCGATCAGTTTTTTCATGTTTATAGTTTATGGACATGAAAATTAAGCTTTTATCCAGGAATGTGGGAGAAAAGGAGCAATAAAAGCTTTCGACTGTTCATTTTTCATGGCTCAAACCTGTTCACCTAAATACAAAAACAAGCTGCATTGGAGTTAAAGGTTTAGGATGGTAATTAACTAAGAATACATATATGAAACACCTGTTAATTTTATTGAGCGTGTTCAGTTTTTCGAGTTGTGGCATTGTGGGTAGAATCAAAACGGTAGGGTTAATCAATGGCACTCAAATTGAACAAGGCCATTTTTTTGAAGAAATGTCTTTTAAAGAAGAGAATGGGAAAATCATCCTTCCTGTTGAGATTCAAAACAAGGTTTATGATTTTTTATTCGACACTGGAGCGATTGCTGTAATTGACAATGAGGTGCTTCAAAACTTAAAAGCCCAAAAGGTGACAAGCCAGAAAGTGAAGGATTATGTTGGCATAAAATCAAAATTAAACTACCACAAGCTGGAACAAATCAGTGTGCAAAACATCAATTTTCGGTCAGCAGGGATTGTAGGAGCTGATTTTGGCATCTTAAAAACAAAAGGATGTTCGGCAGTGGCGGGCATTATTGGTGCCAATTGGATGAAAAAAGCAAAGTGGCAAATCGATTTTCAACAGCAAAAATTGCGCTTTGCCAGTAGTATGGATTCCTTGCAGATTCCGGAGAATAGCGACACCATTCGGTTTATTCCAAATCTGCAAGGAACACCCGCCTTTAAGTTTTCCACGTCGAATGGGGTTCAAAAAGACATGATTTTGGATACAGGCTCTTCTGGGAATTTGTCAATGCCCGCCAATGGTTTTTCCAAAGAAGAACGGAATGCTGCCTTGGTGAAGCGATTTGGATTGACGTATGGTATTTTTGGATCAAGCCTGGATTCTGCTTTTTTTATCCAATTTCCGTCTGCCTCAGTTGGGAATAAGTTGGAGTTGAGCAATCCTATTGTTGTTTTGGAATCGTCAACAAGCAAAGGGGTGATGGGTACCGCTTTTTTGCGGAATTACCTATTGACCATTGATTGGCAACGCCAGTACCTCATATTATCTCCTGTTGCAGCAGCAGAAAAAAAGAAGGTAAACGCCTATGGGTTTGGTATCAATTTGGTGGACGACAAATTAATGGTATCGAGTGTGTATAAAAATGCTTTGGATCAGGAAAAAGGGCTTGAATACAACGATCAAATTCTGATGATCAATCAACGTGATCTGCGTCACCCCACCCAGAGTGATTATTGTGATTTATGGCAAAATGGAAAAAACGGCCAGGACAATGAAGCTTTTATCTGGGTCAAAGTGTTGAGAAATGGTGTTCAACTGGATTTCAAAGTCAAACGTTTTGACGTAGCGGAGTTTTTCAACAAAAATGAATAGCCAATGTCGCACAGTTTTACCCTACACGAAGACGGCGTTCCCCTGGCCCAGGCTGAACGCGCCCTGCTCCTGTTTCATGGCCGTGGCGGCAATGCTCAGGCCATCCTCGAAATCGGACGGGCGCTCGCACCAGCAGGCACGTACTTGGCTGCATTACAAGCCACCAACAACACCTGGTACCCCTACAGTTTTATGGCACCAGTGGCAGACAATCAACCCTGGCTGGATTCAGCGCTGGCGAATGCTGAGCACTTGATTGAACAAACCGAGAAGGTGTTGCCAGCTGCCCAAATTTACCTGCTAGGGTTTTCACAAGGTGCTTGTTTGACGTTGGAAAGCGCGGCCCGTTTTGCCCGTCCATTTGGCGGTGTGATTGCGTTTACGGGTGGTTTGATTGGGCAAACCTTGGATACAAGTCCTTATCAAGCCAAGTTTGCTGGAACCCGCATTTTGATGACCAACAGCGACAATGACCCGCATGTGCCCCAAAGCCGCAGTGAAGAGAGCAAGGCGGCATTGCAAAATCTGAGTGCCGAGGTGAATCTGGTGATTTACCCTGGGCGACCACATGTAGTGTCGCCTGTTGAAATGGATTTGGCCAAAACCTTTATTTTTAATTCCTGAACTGAGGTTGTTCTTAGGTGCCTTCGGTTTCTTAGGTGGTGAAAAAACTATTCTTCACCACCTAAGAAACCGAAGGCACCTAAGCATCACCTCAGAAGAGCGGACTCATTTGATTACCCACTTCACCTTCCCGGCAGATGGATCTTTTACCAAAGTTCCCTTCCCGTTTTTCAGCGTCACATTTACTTCTTGTAACACATTCTCCGCAGGCAAACATACCTTTCCTTTGGCCGTGCCTGTGCTAGTGTAAGCCTGTAACGTGATTTTTGACCAATCAATCTGATCCGTGCTTTGCGCCAATTCCGCGTGGGGGATCACCGCCCCATCCCGAATCATCACCACTAGCGACAGTTTGCCGCCATCGATCACGTGCCAGCCACCGCTGTACACTTTGCCCGTTTGATAATCGATCCACTTGCCCTCGGGTAGGTATACTTTGCGTTGAGTCGCTCCCGTTTCAAAAAGGGGCGCAACCAACATATCCGAACCCAGGAGGTATTCATTTTCGATGAGCCAGGCACCGGGGTCTTGAGGGAATTCTACAAAAAGGGCGCGCAGCATCGGCAAGCCTTTTTCCGTCGAAGCTTTCGCCTGGGCGTAAATGTAGGGCATCAATCGGTAGCGCGTTTCGGTGGCATTGCGGAAGTGGTTCAAAAAACTTTCGCTGAACTCCCAGGGCTCTTTTGGCGCTTGGCCATGGCAGCGGGAGTGCGAGCTAAACAGGCTAAAGGGTGCCCAACGGCGGTACAATTCCTCCGGCGTACGGGTGGTAAAGCCTCCCGCATCGTGGCTCCAAAAGGTGAAGCCCGACAAACCCAGCGACAAGCCACCGCGCAACTGTGCTTCCATGCCCATATCCGAAGTTTCGGCGTCGCCGCCCCAGTGCAGCGGATACCGCTGGCTGCCCGCCCAGGTGCTGCGGGCCCAGATGATTTGGTCGCCCGTGATTTGTTTGGTGATGTCGGATACTACTTTGTTGTAGCGCAAGGGGTAGAGGTTGTGCTCGTAGAAGCCGCTGCGGCCATTGGCGTAAATGCCATTCAAGGGTGCCGCTTCGCCAAAATCCACCTTGATGACCGCAACGCCCAGTTTCAGCAAATTGGCAATTTTTTCCTGATACCACTGTACGGCATTGGGATTGGTAAAATCGAGCACCGCATCTTCATACGGCAGCCCACCTTTAGGGTTTTTAACATGCAATCCCTTGGCAATGATTTCGGGGAAGAGGTCATTTTTGGGCACAAAATAAGGCAATTGCCAAAGGCAGGTGCGGAAGCCCTGGGTTTTGAGGTCGCTGATCATTTTTTGGGGATCAGGAAAACGATCCTTGGCAAATTGGTAATCGCAACGCCAATCGGTACCAAACCAGCCAGTATCAAAGTGAATCACATCCGAAGGAATCCCATTTTTCCGCAGTAAGTTGGCGACGTTCCGACCATCCGCTTCCGAGAAATAAGTAATCCGGCTCATCCACAAACCAAAAGACCACAGTGGCGGCATACTCGCTTTGCCCGTGAGGTCGGTGTATTCGTCCAGCACATCTTTGGGCTCACCGAGGAACACGAATAAATCCAGGTTTTCATCCCCAATCATCAAGTTGGTGACCGCGCCATAAGTCGCTCCAAAGTCGCAGGTGACTGGCGAAGAGGTGTGCATAAACATGCCATAACCCCGACTGCTCATGAAAAAAGGGATGGGCTTGTACATGCCCGCATTTTCCACCCCGTTGGGGTCGGTGGTATACAGATTGACCTTTTGGCCGTATTTGTTCAGGCTGGTGAAGGACTCGCCACAACCGTAAATTTTTTCATCGGGCGACAGCGTGAAGGCGGCACCGATGCTACGTGAATAATCCCCTGCCCGCCGCACAAAAGAAAAAGGCAGGACGGGGGTAAAAGAGCGGCTGTTGCTCTGGTGCCAGGTTTTGGTCAACAATTTCCCCTGGGCATCCCGGAATTCAATCGTCCAGGGATTTGGGGTGATGGTTACGCTGCCAAAAGCACTTTTGTACTGATGGCCATTTTGGGTTTTGCTGTACGTCCAGGAATTGTCCTTGCCGGGTTCTTTGACCAGCATCAAGGATGGTTCGGTGGCTGGAGCAGTATGCCCCGTAGTAGCCCGAATCCGCACAGCGCGAGGCGATACAAACTCCACACTAAAGGGCAACACCGGATCAACAGCGTACTCAATTCCCGGAAATTCATTGCCTTGTATTTTGCGTAGCCCGGCCTGGGTGTTGTTGAAGGCATGGGCAGGATAATACTCGTTGCGCCGCCATTTGAGTTGGCCCTGGCCAGTGGCGGGGTCGAAGGTGGCGAGGCTGTCGGCCAGAAAATAGGTGTTGGTAAAATCCTTGAAGTCTTTGCTCAAGTCCAGGGGTTCGTTCAGTAGGGTGGTGCTGTGTTGGGCTGTTGCGATTATTGCCCAGCACAACATCAGTAAGGTGCTGATAAATTGCTTCATCACTAAATGCTTTTTATTTGTTGTGATAGTTTCGAATTATGAAGTCCGAAAAGTAAGCACAAAAATCAAAAGCCTATATAGTCCTACTTATACCCACTTCCATTATGTTTCTTTATTTTGCACCCTTACCCCAGCGGATGAAACTATAAACACGACAGACATGCAGACCAAAGGCTTTTTTATTGGGGCATTCTTTTGCCTGGGCTTAATCATTCCCGTTCTTGGCCAAGTAAAAGCGCCCAGCGCACACGGGCCAGTTCCAAGCGAAAATCAATTGCGTTGGCAAGAAATGGAGTATTACGCTTTCATCCATTTTTCCATCAATACTTATACCGATATGGCCTGGGGCAAGGGTGATGAAGATCCCAAGCTCTTTAATCCTACCGAGTTGAATTGTCGGCAGTGGGCCCGCATTTGTAAGGAAGCTGGGATGAAAGGAATCATTTTTACCGCAAAACACCACAGTGGCTTTTGCCTGTGGCCGTCCAAGTATACCGACTACTCCGTAAAAAATGTTCCCTGGCGCAATGGCCAGGCGGACATTGTGCGAGAGTTGGCCGATGCTTGTAAGGAGTACGGATTGAAATTTGGCGTATACCTCTCTCCCTGGGATCGCAACCACGCAGAGTATGGCAAACCAGCCTATATCACGTATTTCCGCGATCAATTGCGGGAATTGTTGAGCAACTACGGCGATATTTTTGAAGTGTGGTACGATGGTGCCAATGGTGGCTCGGGATATTATGGTGGCGCCAATGAAACCCGCAAAATTGATGCAAAAACCTACTACGACTGGCCCAATACCTATAAGTTGGTTCGCGAACTACAACCCAACATCGTCATCTGGAATGACGGCGGCGATCGAGCTGATCTCAGATGGGTGGGCACCGAGGCTGGCTATGTGGGAGAAACCAACTGGAGCTTATTGAACGCCACAGGTGAGGTGCCCGAAGAAATGTTGCGCCACGGCGTGGAAAATGGGGACAGCTGGGTTCCCGGAGAAGTGAATACTTCCATCCGTCCAGAATGGTTTTACCACGAACGTGAGGACAAAAAGGTAAAAACCCTGCCTCAGCTCATGGATCTTTACCACCACTCGATTGGCCGCAATGGCACGCTGCTGCTTAATTTTCCGATTATGCCCAACGGTTTGATCCATGAAAAAGATGAAAAGGCAGTCCTGGAATTCGCCAGTGCCATTAAAGAGGCTTTTGCGGTAAATCTGGTGGAAAAGGCGGGTGTCGAAGCTTCCAACATTCGCGGCAAGCGCTCCAAATACAATGCCAAGAAAGCCATCGATGGAGACAAAGAGAGTTATTGGGCCACTGATGATGGCGTCAATAAAGCTGCCCTGACCATCAATTTTGCGAAGCCAACTGCCTTCAACCGTTTTTTGGTGCAGGAATACATCCGCTTGGGGCAAAGGGTGAAAGCATTTACGGTGGAAGCCCTGGTGAATGGCGTTTGGAAAGAACTAGCCAAAGAAACGACGATCGGGTACAAGCGCATTCTGCGCTTTCCGACGGTTGAGGCGACCAAATTGCGGTTTACCATCACCGATTCAAAGAGTTGCCCGCTTATTTCCAATATCGGGGTGTACAAGGCCCCGCAAATTTTGACCCCACCCACAATCGTGCGCGAACAATCGGGAGACATCCAAATTACGCCTGCTGATCCTGAGTCTGATCTGTATTACTCCCTGGATGGCAGTACACCTACAGCGCAATCGAGCAAATACACCGGTCCAATCAAGACCAATGATGGCAAAGCAGAAGTCAAAGCCATCGCCTACAACCCGACTACCGGAAAAAGCAGTACACTCACCGAAGAGAAATTTGATATAGCCCGAAAAAACTGGAAGGTGCTCGGCATCGAAGACAAAAACGTATCCAAGGTGCTGGATGGAAATGTGAATACCAATTGGCACCAAAGCAGGAGCGCCAAGATGCCAGTTGAGCTCGTTATTGACTTAGGCAAACTGGAAAATTTGAGGGGGTTCCGCTATTTGCCTGATCAAAATTGGTGGGCAGAGGGGAGCATCATCACCCAATATCAGTTTTTTGTGTCGGAAGACAATCAAAAGTGGGAATTGGTCAGTGAAGGCGAATTTGCCAACATCAAGAACAATCCTTTTTGGCAAACGAAATCTTTTAAGACCACAAAAGGACGTTACATCAAACTCAAAGCGCTACAGAATGTACAAACGACCGCTTCGGGTTATGCAGAAATTGATGTGATTACGGAGTAGAACTATGGGGTTAGGGTTGTGTGCTACCAAGGCCGCCGCTCATACACCACTGCCTTATCCCTAATCTGCTTAATCTCTCGGTAACGGTACAAAAACGCCTTCGCTGCGGGTTCATCCGGCAATTCAGGCTGAAACACGACAAAACGTGGATTGATCTTTTGAATCCGCGCCAGTTCCTGGCTCAAGCTAATGCGCAATACCGCCCGGTGCCGTTTTTCCCAAATCAAGGAGCGGTGCACATACGGCGTAGGGCTTTCCTGGTCCAACAAATGATACACAATCTGGTGGTAATTGCCCATGTAAATCCGGTCATCAGGCAACAAGAGTGGGCGCAAATAATTCGCCGTTTCACGGGCATGATCCGGCTTGTCGAGGTAGTCTTTTTTCTGCAAAAACAAATTGACCAAAAACAACAAACTTAGCGCAAACGCCCCATTGCGCAACTGAAACAAAGGCGCAATCCAACGCGGCTTAGGCAGGTCACGCGCATAAAAAGTGCCAGCCAGCCATGCCACCGGCAACATCATTTGGATAAAATAGTGCCCAAAAGGTTTTCCCTGCACATTGATGGCCACCAACACACATACCGCCCAAATACTGGCCAAAATCCAGGGTTTGGCACGCCAATACAGCCCCCAGCCAAAAGCTAAACTGATGGGCAAAAAGCGCAGCAAAAAATCCAGCAAGAACAAGGCGCGGTTTCCCACACTCAGCTCTGCGGGATAAGCTCCTCCCACGCCAAAAGTATAATGCAAAAATACTTCCTCCAGCCCCCAACTTTTGTACATCCAATACACCAATAGCGGAACCGCGAAAAAGGCGGCGATCATTAGGAGTCCTTGTAAAAACAAGCGAAAAAAGGAAGCTTTGGCCTGCCAAAATAGCCAGATCAACATCAGCCCCATGGCCAAGGCATCAAAAGCCACAGTATACTTGATCATAAAACCTGCACCCAAGCACAACCCCGCGCCCAAAGCGCCCCAAATCCGTTGAGGAAAAGCCAAAATCAGCCAAAGTGCCAGAGCATTGAACAAGGTATAGTACAATTCCGTATTCGGCGATACCCCATAAAAAGTAAACAAGGAACACATGAAGATATACATCATTCCACTGGCACGGGCGGCGTTTTCATCGGCTTGCCAGGCTTTGGCCGCGCGATACAAAAAATAGCCAGTGCCCGCTACCCAAACTGCGGTGAACAAGCGTAACAAAAAAATCGATCCCCCACCGATTTTTAACAAAGCCGCATAAATCAAAAAAATCCCCAGTGGCTTGATGTCAACCACATCCACCCAATAAGTCTGGCCGCGCAGCAGCGCATCCGCAATGACAATGTAAGTTGATTCATCGTGATTGATGACCGACGGAAAAAACGAAAAAATGCGCAGCAAAAAGGCCGTTCCTAAAAAAATAAGGAAGGGGGATTTGAACATGAGTTGGAGGTTGAGGAGGTTGAGGAGGTTGAGGGAGGTTGAGGGAGGTTGAGAAAGGTTGAGGCTACCGCGAGCGACTTAGACACGGGTCTCGTCCAAGTTCCTGCGGCAGCCTCAACCTCCCTCAACTTTCCTCAACCCTTTTAGCTATATCTTCACGATCTTCTGGTACCCATAAGCACTTCCCGCCACAATCCGAATGAAGTAGGTGCCCGTAGGTAAAGCGTCCAAGTTAAGGGTTTTGCTTTGAAAATTGGCTTGTGGCAATACATGCCGTTGCAACAAACGCCCGGTAGGATCCAGTACCTCCAATTTGCCTACATCAGGTAGGGTACCTAGTTCGATCAGCACACTGCCTTCTACAACCGGATTGGGCGTTGCTTTTAAGGCGATTTTTTGCTGTTTGGGAGTGTCAACTGAGCTGGTAATGCGTTGGGCTTCTTCTACTGCCGCCAACACATTGATGCGCCCGTAACCATATACCGGATTGGGGCTGCGATCACTGCGCAATCCTGAACAGCTCATGGTGTCGGTGAGGGATACTGCCGTTTTTTCCAACAAGGTTTCAATGGTTTCTACTTGCCCCGCCAGTGCAGGATTGGCGGAAATGATCAGCGCTACAGCGCCCGCCACATGTGGGCCAGCCATACTGGTGCCGCTGAATACCGCAAACCCACCTCCCGGCACCGAAGAGCGTACGCCCTGGCCCGGCGCCGATACATTGGGCTTGAGTACCAGGGTGTCTTGCCACCGTGCTGGCCCGCGTGAACTAAAGCGGGCAATCACATCGCTGATGTTGGTGGCACCAATCGAAAAAGATTGTGGAAAAAAAGCAGGTGCATCATTTACCGAGCCACAGCCCTGACTACCGGAATTGCCCGCAGAAACCACCACTACTACCCCGGCAGCGCGCAGGTTAATGATGGCTTTTTCCATCAGTTTCCAGTTGCCGGGGCCACAACCTTCGATATTGGGACATCCCCAGGAGTTGTTGATCACGTGAGGCGCCAGTTTTGGATTGGGGTTTTGATTTTTCAAATCGGTGGGGGCCAAAAACCACTGAAAACAATCCAGGTAAGAAGCAGGACTGCCCCAACCCCGATCCATATTGCGGCAGCCGATCCAGCGCGCCCCGGGAGCTACTCCAATTTGATTGCCCACTCCGTCGTCGCCGACCATCGTGCCCATCGTGTGGGTGCCGTGATTGTCGTCGTCGCAGGGAAATTTGGAATTGAGCCCACAAGGGTTGATGGTATCGTTGTTGAGCGGGTTGTATTTGCTGATGCCATCGTGCCAGTTGTAGTTGTGGTTGGGGGTTGCTTCCGCACTGCCCCGGTATTTTTTGATGAGTGTGGGGTGTTCCCAGTCGTAACCAGTATCCTGACCGGCGATGACCACTCCTTGTCCGGTGATCCCCTTGTTCCATACTGCGGCGGCCCCAATTTTATCAATTCCCCACTCCACGCTAGAGCGCAGGCTTGCACTACTCGGTTCCATTCGCGGCGGCGATAGGTAGGTGTGTGGGTTGCTGATGATGGCTTCTACTGCGGGTTGAGCGGCCAGCAGGGCCGCAGTCGCCTGATCCAATTCAGGGACAAAGATGGCATTCACAATCCACAGCGGACTGGCACTCAGTTTGACACTGAGCAAAATTTTCCACAAAGGTGCCTGGCTGCGTTCGGCGGTCGTTTTTAGTTTTTCAAAAACATAAGCACCTTTGGCCTCTTTGCTGGGGAGTTGACGGGCAAAGCTCAAATCGGCTTGTTCGGCCAGCATGATGATGGCTTCGGCATGCCCCTGAGTATGCAGCATTTCCTGTACCTCGCGCTCTATTTTTTGTGCCTGGATTGGTGAAAACAACCCCAGGGCAATTCCAAACAGGCAAAATGCGTTAATAAAGATGTGTTTCATCGGATTGTGGTTATGGCCTCGATTAAGCCCTTGAAACAAGTGTATGAATATATTTGATAATCAATAAAATAAAAACGTTAAATCTTTTGCAGTTCTCAAAAAAGAGCTATTTTACATGCAAATGACAAAATAGTTTTACTTCACTCCATTTCCAGCTATTGAGATACAGAATTCCCATTTGTACATATCAACTGAGAGCAACAAGATCTACGTACTCAATCATTATCACGGCATGGAACGTTCCATTCAGATGTACAACGCTTTTTCGGGAGCTAATGCTCTAGAAAATATCGCATTACTCAACTTCTTTCGGGTACACACACCCGATACCGAGTACCGAGCCATTCAAGAGGCATTGGATTACGCCCTCAAAAATAAGCCTTCTTTCGGAGGATTTGTACTCACCTATACGGTCAACAACCGAATTGTAGCTGGTGTAGTCGTCAACAAGACAGGAATGCAGGGTTTTAAGTCGGAAAACCTGCTGGTACTTGCGGCAATACACGAAGATTTTAAATCCGAAACCACCTTATTGGAAGATTTGATCAATAAAGCAGTGGATTATGCCGATGGCGATATCGCCATTTATGCCAAACCCAATCACCCTGCCTTGATGATGGCCAAACGGATGGGCTTTAAAGACCAATACGTAGAGCTCAAGTTTCAAAAAGCAGCTCCGCTCGCGGCCAAAGTAAGGGTTTAATAAATTTTAATTTTCAAAAGTAAAGTTTTATTTTGCATGAGATTTTAAACAAAAACACCCAACTCATGCAGGAGCAAGTTATCGCTCACCTATCGCGCGATCCCCTATTGGCATCTATTATTCCAGCTATTGCTTTCCCGGATTATGGTGCCGACAATACCGATGTTTATTTTGGTTTGTTGGAATCCATCACCTCCCAACAGCTTTCCGTCAAAGCTGCTGATACCATTTTTAAACGATTTTTGGCCCTTTTTCCCAACGATTACCCCACTGCGGAATTGTTGGTTGATACCCCTCATGAAAACCTGCGTGGTGTCGGCCTTTCCAACCAAAAAGCGCAATACATGCGCAATACCGCCGCTTTTTTTCTTGAACATCAATTGTTCGAAAAAGACTGGTCCGATTACAGCGACGCCGAAGTGGTGCAAACACTAAGTAGTATCAAAGGGGTAGGCAAATGGACGGTGGAAATGATCCTGATGTTTGTGCTGCGCCGCCCGGATGTATTTCCCATCGATGATTTAGGGGTGCGGCAAGCGATGATCCGTCTGTACAAGGTGGAGTCGGTAGGCAAGGCCCAATCCCAACAACTGACGGAGATTGCCGAAGCCTGGCGCCCATACCGCACCTACGCCTGCCGCTATCTTTGGCGCTGGAAAGACCAGTAGGGGCAACCCTCGCGGTTGCCCAACCAGACCCAACCCCGAATTCAGTCGAAAACATCAATCAATGAAGCCATATTCTCTTTTCTACTTCCTCTTCTCAGCGTTATTACCATTTTTTTTAACCGCTCAGCCTAAGTATTCCGCCGATGTGATCATCTATGGCGGTACCTCTGCCGCCATCACCGCAGCAGTACAGGTGAAAAAAATGGGCAAATCGGTCATTGTTGTTTCGCCGGATAGCCATTTGGGCGGTTTGTCTTCCGGTGGTTTGGGTTTTACCGATACCGGGAATAAGGAAGTCATTGGCGGGCTCTCTCGAGAGTTTTATCACCGCCTTTACGAACATTATCAGCAGGACAACTCCTGGGTCTGGCAAAAAAAAGCGGAGTACGGCAACAAAGGCCAAGGTACGCCCGCCATCGATGGCACCAACCGCACCATGTGGATTTTTGAACCACACGCTGCGGAAAAAATATTTGAAGACTTTGTCAAAGAATACGCACTAATCGTGCACCGCAACGAATGGCTTGATCGTTCGGCCAAAGGCATCAGCAAAAAAGCAGGAAAAATCCGTTCCTTCCGCACCCTCAGCGGCAAATTGTACAGCGGCAAAATGTTCATTGATGCCACGTATGAAGGCGATCTTATGGCCACAGCCGGAGTTGCTTACCACGTAGGGCGAGAAGCCAACTCCGTATACAACGAAAAATGGAACGGGGTACAAACCGAAGTTTTTCAACACGGCCACCATTTTAAAGCCAAAATCAGTCCTTACAAAATTGAAAACGACCCCAGTAGTGGACTCCTGCCCGAGGTATCTGCCGAACCTGCGGGTGCCTATGGCTCGGGCGACAAACGCATCCAGGCCTATTGCTTCCGCATGTGTTTGAGCAACCATCCTGATAACCGCATTCCCTTTGCCAAACCTGCAGGCTATGACCCTGCTCGCTACGAACTGTACGCCCGGGTATTCGCCAGTGGCTGGCGCGAAACCTACGACAAATTTGATCCTATCCCCAACCGCAAAACCGATACCAACAACCACGGCCCCTTTAGCACCGATTACATTGGCAAAAACTACGATTATCCCGAGGCTTCCTACGAACGGCGTAAAGCCATCATCAAAGACCATGAATTGTACCAAAAGGGACTGATGTACTTCCTGCAAAACGACCCACGGGTGCCTGCCGATGTGCGCGACAAAATGCAGCAGTGGGGCCTTCCCAAAGATGAGTTTACCGACAATGGCAACTGGCCACATCAACTCTACATCAGGGAAGCGCGGCGCATGATTGGGGAATTTGTGATGACCGAGGCCGATGCACTGGGTAAAACCAAGGTACCCAACCCGGTAGGTATGGGCTCCTACGCCCTGGATTCACACAATGCCCAGCGTTATGTCAAAGCGGATGGCTATGTGCAAAACGAGGGCGACATTGGGGTGCACCCGGATCGGCCTTATTCGATTGCTTATGGCTCGATTTTGCCCAAAGCCAAAGACTGTCAAAATCTCCTGGTGCCGATTTGTGTGTCGAGCTCACACATTGCTTATGGTTCTATTCGCATGGAGCCGGTCTTCATGATATTGGGGCAATCAGCGGCTACGGCGGCGGTGCTGTCGATTGAGAACAAGGTTAGCCCACAGCAATTGCCTTACGAGAAGTTGCGGACGGTATTGTTGAAGGATCAACAGGTCTTGGAAAGATAGAGGCTATTTACAATATGTCGCTTAGATCGTGTTTTAAGAAATTTAAGCTACTTCCTGTTTGCTTTTGTACGAAGCGTTAAAAAACTGTGCAGATATAAAAAAAAACGTATATTGCTGACTCAGAGTGCCTTTGTTGTCCTCCCTTCTCTGATTCTGTAAATTACTTAAGAAAAAACAAGATGGCCCGTATCAGGATTCAAAGCTCCATTGGAAGCTCATGGAAAGGCATTTCTATTTCAAAAACCATACGTCATGAAAAAAATTCTCTTTATCCTGCTAGCCTGCTCGCTGGCACCCTACATTCGGGGGCAAAGCCTGGAGCGATCGGTGCTGGGGGCAGCGGGCAAAGCCGATGCCAGCAAGACCATTCGTCTGGAATGGACGCTAGGGGAGGTCGCCATTAGCCACTTTGAACATCCCGGTGGCGAAATCAATGAAGGGTTCCATCAGCCTTACCTAAGCGTTGAATCAGATCCAATGCTGGCCAACTCCGACCAGCGCTTCCAAATTTACCCCAATCCAGTAAGCACGGAGTTGTTTGTCAAGGCCAAACTTCGAGCCAATGAACAAGTTCGTTTGCGCTTCATCGACCCCACTGGCCGGCTACTGTTGCCCGATCGCCTTACGGGAGGATTGGTCGACGAACAATTGGATTTGCAGCGTTTCCCCGCCGGGCATTATTACCTCCTGGTACTGAATGCCAAGGGTAAAGTATTGCAGTCGGCTAAAATTCTTAAGCAGTAAATATTATTTTCTTACACCCAAAACTTCATTAAGATGCAAAAGATTATCGCCCTATACATCCTTTTACTTTGCTGGGCCAGCACGGCCCAAGCCCAACAAATCAGTTCCCTGCCAGGCATGAATTACCAGGCGGTTGCTCGCGACGCTACTGGTAAATTGCTCTCCAAAAAGACCGTTTTCCTGCGGGTCAATTTATTGTCCGATGGACCTACGGGCAATGCCGTTTATTCGGAAGTACACCAAGTCACTACCAATGAGAATGGACTCTTTAATCTCGTCATCGGGAAAGGAGAAAACAAAGGAAGTGCCTTTCAAACGATCCCCTGGGCTGAAAAAAACATTTGGCTGGAACTGGCCCTGTCCGAAAGTAAAAAAGAAGCGTTTAGTGTGATTGGTGCCAGCCAGTTGTTGGCCGTGCCCTATGCTTACCACGCAGGATCAGCCGAAACACTACACTTACACGAAACCAATGAAAAAAGTGCCTGTAGCCGGGTCGCAGCCGGGATGCCTTTTTGGACGGTAAATGGCAATGACAAAGTATCGGACGAATGCCACTTTATTGGCACGACTGTGGATGAAGACCTGGTTTTTAAAACCAACAATGTTGAGAGGATGCGCATTCTGGCTTCAGGTGACATCAATATGCCAGGTAATCTTTTTATAAAAGGCAATCTTGCGGTAGATGGAGACGGTAGTTTTTTGAACCTAACAGCCAATAATGACCTAACGGTTAAGGGCAATGGTTCTTTTGCCAATCTAAGCATACAGAATGACTTGAGTGTTGGACGGAATACAAGCATGGGACAAGATCTGACCGTAGGCGATCAAACCACCACCAAAACCTTACAGGTCAATGAAACAGCAACCATTGATGGTCAATTGAACGCCAATGGTCGGGTAGTAGTGGACGGTGGCGCCGATGGCAGCCAAAGCAAACAAGCTAGTTATCCGCTATTGGTAAAGGGCAGCACCCAGGGGATTGCCATCGAAGTCAACCCGAGCACCAACAACAATCTGGAATCAGGTAGAGGCAATAACTACATGTCTTTTTGGAAAAATGGCGAAATGACTGGCCGCATCGAGGGCATGAACACGGGCGACCTCGAACCTTTTGGGCTGCTTAGCATGATCACTTCCTTGGTCACAAATCCGCCTAGTGGAGTAGACTCCTATAGATTTGGAACACTCACGCCTAGTTTTCCACTGCCAAAAATTGATTTTAAAGTACCCAATCTTTTTGACCCTGCCGACTTTTCGTTAGACATCTCAATCCTTTCGCCTGCCATGAATTTGGCGAATCCCTTTAACAACCTTGAAAATGATTTGACAACCTATATTGAGAATCCGACCAGTGGTCCGGCAAGGTTTCTTTTTAATAAAATTCGGGGAGAATTGACAAAAATTTTCCCCAATCCTGGCGTTGACCCTGAAACAGTCACCAATTTTGAATCACAAATATTTTCAAATTACACACAAGACATCATTAGCAACTCCATCATCGTTTTTGGTTCCATTGCACAGACGGCAGCTAGCCTGGCTAGTGTGCTTGACCCCGAAGACATCTTCAGCAATGGTGTCGATTTGGTGGTCGACATAACCAACCTCGTTTTGATAGGAGGATTCGCAGACCTCAATCTGGGCGTAGCATTTGAATCCGGTGCGGGCGACTATGCAGAATGGCTGCCCCGTGTTAATCCAAACGAAGCGATGAGTTTTGGCGATGTAGTGGGGGTAAATGGCGGCAAAGTGTCCAAAAAATTCAGCCAGGCCGAACGCTTTATGGTGGTATCGGCCTCGCCGATTGTACTGGGGAACATGCCCAGCACGAAGGAAGGCGAAAAGAACTCCGAAAAAATTGCCTTCATGGGTCAAGTGCCCGTGAAAGCGCGCGGCGTCGTACACATTGGTGATTATCTGCTGCCTTCGGGCGAGGGTGATGGTTTGGCCATTGCTGTCGCGCCTGACAAAATGAAAGCCCGCGATTTCAAACGCATCATAGGAGTAGCCTGGGAAGCCGCCGATGGTAGCGAATTTTTCAAATTGATCAACACGGCCGTGGGTTTGAACCAAAATGACACGGGTAAACTCATCGAAGAAATGCAAATGGTGATCAATCAAATGCAAAAAGCGATTCAGGAACTGAAGCCCGATTACCAGCCGCATTTGTTTGAGGTGGGGGAAACCACGTTGGCGAATCGCCCAGCGGCACCGGACTTCACGGTGTCCAATACCCACCCTTCTCAAATGGATAATTATTTTCAGGGTAAAAATTACGCGAATCGCCAGGAGATGTTGCAGGATGTGAAAAAAGCCCTGATTGAACGGGCGAACATCAACCTGGATAAGTATCCTTTGATTGGGTACCTATTTGACCACCCAGAGCAGGCCCAGGATATGGCGAAGTATTACGGCCAGATTAAGGAGACGCTGACTGAAGTGGTAGGAAAACGATAATAAATATTGTGCAAGCTCCTGAAGTGCTCCTTCGGTGCCTTAAGTTTCTTAGGTGGTTAAAAACAATTTTTCTTCACCACCTAAGAAACTTAAGGCACCGAAGGAGCACCTTAGAAC
>JAIXOO010000250.1 GCA_027486765.1 Saprospiraceae bacterium | reverse complement strand
GGTATGGTGCGCGAAGGGGTAGATCAGTTCAAAGTCCTACCTACTACCACGGGCAACCTGGAAAGTATTTTGCCAAGTATAGCCTTGGGCACCAGCAGTGGTACGGGAGGTGAACTCAGCTCTCAATACAACGTGCGGGGAGGAAATTACGACGAAAACCTCGTGTACGTCAACGACTTTGAAATTTACCGTCCTCAATTGATCCGCGCTGGGCAACAGGAAGGTCTGAGCTTTCCCAACATCGACCTCATGCGCGACCTGTCCTTTTCTTCCGGGGGCTTTGAGGCGCGTTACGGAGACAAACAATCCTCGGTACTCGACATCAAATACAAACGACCAGATAGTTTACGTGCTTCAGCGGCCGCCAGTTTTTTGGGTGGCTCTACCCACATCGAAGGTAGTTTTAAAACCGGGAAAGACAATTTTCGCCGTTTTCGCTACCTCGCGGGTGCGCGCTACAAAACCAACCGCTATTTGTTGAGCTCACTGGATGTAAAAGGGGAGTACGTTCCTAATTTTGCGGACATTCAAACCTATCTCACTTACGACATTACCCGCGACTTGCAGGTCGGTTTCCTAGGCAACTACAACCGTTCAAGGTATACTTTTGTCCCCGAGGAGGGTTCCAGTGCTTTTGGCTTGATCAACTACGCGCTGCAATTGTACACCGTATTTGAAGGCCGCGAAGTTGACGACTTTACCACCTCGATGGGGGGGCTTTCGCTCACTTATTTGCCCGACCGCAAGCGCAATCCGCTGTTTCTAAAACTTTTGGGTTCACGTTTTCGCTCGGATGAAAACGAACGTTTTGACATCATTGGCGATTACAGCTTGCGCGAAATCGAATCCAATTTTGGTAGTGGCAATTTTGGGGATGTCATTTCCGAATTGGGTACTGGCACCCAGCACCTGTACGTGCGCAACTTCCTCAACATCGATGTGACCAACCTGGAACACCGTGGGGGAATCGAGTTTCAAACCACTCACCTCAACTCCGAAGTCACCAGCAGCCACTTTCTGCAATGGGCGCTCAAATACCAGCAGGAAAACATCAACGACCGTATCAATGAATGGGAGCGCCTGGATTCAGCGGGGTATTCCATCCCTTACGATACGGCGAATATTTACCTGTTCAACGTACTCAAAACCAGCAACCAGCTCATTTCCAATCGGATCAACGGCTTTTTTCAGGATACCTATACTTTCCGCAACAATGGCAAGGGAGAATGGCGGATTTCGGCGGGAGTGCGGGCCACGTATTGGGATTTGAACGAGGAAATGTTGATTTCACCCCGGGCACAGTTGTTGTACAAACCCCTGAAGGGTGAAAAGGACATCTCTTATCGTCTGGCCGCAGGTTTGTACGTGCAACCACCTTTTTATCGCGAAATGCGGGCACCCGATGGCTCGGTCAATACCGACCTCAAAGCTCAAAAATCACTGCACCTGGTGGCGGGCCTGACCTACGATTTTTACATGGGTCAAAATCCCAAAAAATTCCGCCTGATCGGGGAGGCGTATTACAAGTCGCTCTGGGACATGGTGTCGTATGAGATTGAAAACGTGCGCATCCGCTACTCGGGGCGCAACGATTCGGAAGGCTACATCACGGGGTTGGACTTGCGGATGAACGGCGAATTTGTACCCGGCGCCGAATCCTACATCAACCTCTCCTTCCTGCGGGCTCGTGAACGCATCCTGGGCGTGCAGCACCTGGTGCGGGAAATTGGACAAGAGGAAGCAACCCAGGTCAAGGACGTACCCCGTCCCACCGACCGCTTTTTCAACCTCTCCATGTTTTTCCAGGATTACCTGCCGAAAAACGAAAACTTCAAGATGCACCTGAACCTCACTGTGGGTGGTGGACTTCCCTACGGTTTGCGCGGCAACAACATCGTGTACCGCAATACTTACCGCTTCAACCCCTACCACCGGGTAGACATTGGTTTTTCCAT
The DNA here is from genome assembly GCA_027486765.1 of Saprospiraceae bacterium. Taxonomy (GTDB): domain Bacteria; phylum Bacteroidota; class Bacteroidia; order Chitinophagales; family Saprospiraceae; genus Haliscomenobacter. The sequence continues at coordinate 6,676 of JAIXOO010000250.1, read as the reverse complement.
TCAAATGTGGGATCGCCTCAAAATGGCGGCCAAAAAACCGAACCACTACCTGCGCTTTACCCGCAACTCCTGGCTCAGCCTCGAAGTGTTCAACCTCCTCGACGTGCAAAACCAGGCGGGCAACAACTGGATCAAAACTATTTTTCAACAACAATACGCCATTCCCACTTATTTGACCTCCCGGAGGATCAATTTGAGATTGAGGATGGACTTTTGAGTGAAAAGTGAAAAGTGAAAAGTGAAAAACGGGTACACCTTTTGGGATCCTACTTTCTCACTTCCTGCTTTTCACTTTTCGCTTTTCACTTTTCACTAGAAATGGCCAAATCACACACTCCACCACCACCGCCTTCTTCTCCCAAGATGAGCTTCGGGCGCAAGGTGCTGATCTTTTTTATTCTGCTGATCATTCTTTCCTTTTTGTTGGATGCACTGGGGGTTCCGATTGTGCATCGATCGGAGCAGGAGGAGATATTGGAGCATCCGCATCGGTAGAGTTAGACAATAAGCAGTAATAAATTAGGATCTAAAAATTTGGATACCATGAATGGTCTGTGCAAAATAAGTATTTGCTCCGTCATTGCCTTACTCTTTTCACTCCATATAGAAGGCCAGATTGACACAAGTGGCGCCAGGCGCGCGTTAATTGCGGAAGCCCATAAATTTGTACAAGCCCACCTCAATAATGATCAAGAAACATTCCTGTCTTATACTCATTCCCAATCCTTAAAGCAGTCTGGAGGAGCTCAGGGATTAAGAGAAGCATTCAAGCAGTACGGAGTAAAAGCTTTTTCGGAAGCAAGCTTTACCCTCAAGGGCCCTGGCCAAATTATCCTCGAAGGCCAAACAGTACAATGTGCGCTTTCTTATGATTTAAGCTTCAAATTGGGGGATACCTTGCTTACTGCTCATCATAATTTGATTGCTCTATCAGCACCTCAAAATGCCAAGAAATGGTATTTTATTGATGCATTAACCTTAAGCCTGAAATCCATAAAATCTGTATACTCCTTCATCAGCAGAGAGCTTGAATACCTTGATACAGACGCGGTGCAAAAGTTGAAAAAAGAGATTAAATGGAAAATTCCACCTTTTATAAAAGCCAAATCGATTGAAGACTATGACCCAGTATATGGACAGGTGGTTTTTCGAGCTTATCTTGGAAAAAGTGCATACACATTGGATGGTATTGCCGATGTACGTGGTAAGGAACTGGTTCCTCCATCTTATCTAAATGTATTGAGCAATAAACAGAAATGGCAATACTCGCTTGGGGAGAATCAAACCTTGGTGGCGTTTAAAAAATCGCCGGCAAAAACTTTCGCCCCACCATTTAAGGGATACGACATTTCAAGGGATACAATTTTGTTCCCATCAGGATTGAGGATGATAGGCGTGTCGAAAGATTCTTTCAAATTAACACGTCAGGGTAAGGAGTTAGGCTACATTTCTTCAGAGGGAGTTCCATATCAGAACGGTCAGAAATACATCACTTTGTATAAAAACAGGTCAGAATACCTCATAAATCAATCTGGTAGAATACTCATCGCTCCGGGTAAGTTTAGATTTATTCGGGATTTTAATAACGGGTTTTCTGCTTTTGCTACCCTCAAAGAAACAGATGAGTATGTTTTAATCGATACCCTTGGGAATATTTTAAGTCAGATGGATGGATTGAGCCCAGGCATCGCTTATCTCACTTTCTTTACAGTGGAAAAAACAGGCGCTCATCCGTCGGAGTTGGGTATCATGGATCAAAAAGGAAAATTACTTATCCCACCTCAATTTGAAAGTATTGAATGGATCTGTGAGCGTTTTTTTGCAGGGCAAAAAGAGGAACAATGGGCAATCTATAATATGGAAGGGCAACCTGTATTGAACGAAAAATTTGATAGGGTAAAGTCAGATGGAGATTACTGGGTAAGCTCCAGCAAACAAAAGCGAAAGATGTTTCTTTTTGATAAAAACCTCCAACTGATTCAAAGCTACAACTCAGATGGAATACAGTATTTCGTTGATTTGTATACCGATGAAGAAACAAAAGAGCCATTCGTGGCGTGTGCTAAAGAACTTGGTAATTTAGTGTTATACGACAAAAACGGCCAAAGGTTAACGGATGAAAAATCGGATTGCCAGTGGGGGCTTATTCCGGGAGGAACGATTTATACGCTTGGGGATAAAATGGGATTGGTGGCGCGTGGCCAACAGAAAGATTTACCTCCCGTATTCAGTGAATTGAACTATATGAAATCCAGCAACACTTTATGGGGCAAAATCGACGGAAAATGGGGGCTTTTGGATTGGTAAAAAGGCCGGTTTTTTGCCAGGCACTCAGCCAAACTTAACAATTGTTTTATTGTAAAATCCAAATCTTAGGTCTTCAGTGTTTACTTTTGAAGGAACAAGCTATCGCAATTACCATGCAAAGACGCACCTTTCTCAAAAACACTGCCGTAATCAGCATCCCTTTCCTGCTGGACCTCCCACTGAGGAAACCTCAAAAAATCCGCATCGGCCTTATCGCCGACATTCACAAAGACCTCATGTACGATGCCGATGCCCGGCTGGCAAACTTTCTTAAAGCTTCCCAAAAACGCAAACCCGATTTCATCCTGCAAATGGGCGATTTTTGCCAACCCCTACCCAAAAATCAAAGCTTCCTCAATCTTTGGAATGCCCACCCTGGCCCCAAGTACCACCTTCTGGGCAATCACGACATGGATAGCGGTTTTACCCGGCAGCAAACCATGAGTTTTTATGGCATGCAAAGCCGGTACTACTCCTTTGACCTCAAGGGATTTCATTTTGCTTTTCTGGATGGAAATGATCCTAATCCCCAACCTTGGTCCGGCTACAACCGCTACCTTGGAGCGGAGCAACTGGAATGGTTGAAGGCAGATTTGGAAAAAACCAAAGCACCAACACTGGTTTTTTCGCATCAAACCCTGGAAGATCCTTCCGCCGGGGTGTACAATGCCAAAGCAATTCAAGCAGTACTGGAAGCTGAGAATCAAAAAGCAGGTTTCCCAAAAATCATCGCCTGCTTTAGCGGCCACAACCATACCAACTACCTCACCCAAATCAATGGCATCCATTATTGCCAAATCAACAGCGCTTCCTACCGTTGGGTGGGGGAACAATACCAACGCGTTCGTTTGAGTGAAGCCATCGACAAGCAATATCCCATCCTGCGGAGTACCATTCCGTACAAAGACCCACTGTTTACATTTTTGGAAATTGATCCAGCCAAAGGGCTCATCCACCTGGAAGAAAAGGTAAGCACGTTTGTTGGTCCTGGACCAGCCGAAATGGGCATTGTACAAAAAGTGAATGATCCCATCACTGCTCAGATTTCAGGCTTTGAGATGACGTATTAATGGGCACCAAAAAATACGCTCAAATTTAAATTCGGCTAAAATCACCCCTACCTACTGACCTTCCTCATTTGCCACCCCTCCATTAAGCAAGACCTTAGGCGTGAAAAGTGCCAGATCATTCACTGTGAGCGGGTACTTAAGCTTCCAGCATTCACCCTTTGAATGAGTACGTCATGCCGATCCTAGATAAAGACCTGGTGCAGCCCTCCGACCTCCAATCGCACAGCGAAGGAACCGGGGCCCTGCGTTCACAAATTCCTCAATACATCGATTATTTGCCGCCGTGCAACAACGCCTGTCCCGCTGGCGAAAACATTCAGGCCTGGCTCGGGCTCGCGCAGGAAGGCCGATACGCCGAAGCCTGGCAAAAACTCGTAGAAGAAAACCCACTCCCTGCAGTTCATGGCCGGGTCTGTTACCACCCTTGTGAAGACCACTGCAACCGCACCTTTATGGATACCCCCGTCAGCATTCATGCCATCGAGCGTTTTTTGGGGGATAAAGCCCTGGAAGAAGGCTGGGAAATTGAAATGAATGTGCCCCGGTCGGGCAAAAAAGTCCTGATCGTAGGCGGTGGCCCCAGTGGCCTTTCCGCTGCTTACCACTTGCGGCGAGCCGGCCACGAGGTCGAAATCCGCGAAGCTGGCCCCATCCTGGGTGGCATGATGCACTTTGGCATTCCCCCTTATCGCCTGCCGCGCAATATCCTCGATACAGAAATTCAACGCATCGTCAACCTGGGCATCAAAATAACCCTCAACCATAAAGTAGAAAATCTCCTGGCGGAAAAAGAAGCCGGAGCTTTTGATGCGGTATTTGTGGCAGTTGGCGCCCATTTGTCCAAAAAAGTGGACATCCCCTCTCGCGACGCAGGCCAAATCCTCGATGCCCTCACCTTCTTAAAAGACACCGAAACGGGCAATGCACCCAAACTAGGCCGCAAGGTAGCCATCTACGGCGGGGGCAATACGGCCATGGATGCCGCCCGGGTTGCCAAACGCCTGGGTTACGAACCCCTGATCATTTACCGCCGCGACCGCGAACACATGCCCGCCCACTCCTTTGAAGCCGACGAGGCCCTGGCAGAAGGGGTGAAAATCAATTGGCTGCGTACCATCAAGGAAATCAATGAACAGGAAATCAAGGTAGAAGTGATGGAGGTCAATGCGGAGGGAAAACCCGTCGGTACCGGGCAATTTGAAACCCTGGAAGCCGATGCCCTGATCCTGGCCCTGGGCCAAGACAGCGACATTTCTTTTTTACAAAACATCTCCGAAATCAATTTTGACCAGGACGGTAGGGTAGTGGTGGGCCCAGATATGATGACCGGGGCCAAAGGCGTTTTTGCTGGCGGCGACATGGTTCCCAGCGAACGAACCGTAACCGTAGCCGTCGGACATGGCAAAAAAGCCGCCCGCCACATTGATGCTTTTCTGCGCAACACCACCTATCAAAAAGCGCCCAAACACCCGGTGGTCGGTTTTGAACGCCTCCACATTTGGTACAAAACCTTTGCACCCCAAAGTCCTCAACCCCAAGTGGCGGAGGCCGTACGCGTGCAGGATTTTCGGGAAGTACTGGGTGGTTTGTCCGAAGCGGCGGCCCGCTTTGAAGCTCAACGCTGCCTGTCTTGTGGCAATTGTTTTGAATGTGACGGCTGTTATGGTGCTTGTCCGGAAGATGCGGTCATCAAATTGGGCAAAGGCAATCGCTACCGCTTTGACCTCACCAAGTGCACCGGCTGCGCGGTCTGCTTTGAGCAATGCCCTTGTCACGCCATCGAAATGGCCCCTGAACTCGCCTAATTATTCACCCAAAGGGGCGATAAAAAAATAAATTGTTCATTTTGCCAGAGGATTAGATAAGTAAACGGTTCAATTCAAGTGCCTTATCTAATCCTCTGGCTCAGGAAAAATGAACATTTATTTTTGCCCCACTACTAAGAACCACAAAACCATGTCAAAGTCCAATAAACAAGTGACCATCGATGGCAATGAAGCAACCGCCTACATTGCTTATCGCGTCAATGAGGTTTGTGCCATTTATCCCATTACCCCTTCCTCCACCATGGCTGAATTGGCCGATGAATGGTCGGCTCAAAAAGTAAAAAACATCTGGGGGCACGTACCCGAAGTCATCGAAATGCAAAGCGAGGGCGGCGCAGCAGGTGCTGTACACGGCGCTTTACAAACGGGAGCGCTGACTACCACCTTTACCGCTTCGCAGGGTTTGATGCTCATGTTGCCCAACATGTACAAAATTGCCGGGGAATTGACCAGCGCGGTGTTTCACGTAGCTGCCCGTTCTTTGGCCGCCCAGGCCTTGTCCATCTTTGGCGACCACAGCGACGTGATGGCGGCCCGCAGCACGGGTTTTTCCATGCTCTGTTCGGCCTCGGTACAGGAAGCGCACGACCTTGCCCTGATTGCGCAAACATCCACGCTAAAAGCCCGCTTGCCCTTTATCCATTTTTTTGATGGGTTCAGAACTTCCCACGAAGTCAACAAAATCAGCCTGATTGCCGATGAGGTCATTCTAAAAATGATTGATGAAAAAGACATCATTGCGCACCGCCAACGGGGGCTCAGCCCGGAACGGCCGATGGTGAGGGGTACCGCTCAAAACCCAGATGTCTACTTCCAGGGACGAGAAACGGTTAACCCCTTTTACGCCCGCACACCGGAGATTGTCCAAAACGCGATGGACCACTTCGCCGCTTTAACGGGGCGCCAGTATCGACTTTTTGACTACTTCGGGGCCGAAGACGCCGAAAGGGTAATCATCCTGATGGGCTCTGGCGCTCAAACCGCTATCGAAACCTGCAAACACTTGCAATCCAAGGGTGAAAAAATCGGAGTGGTTCAAATCCGTTTGTTCCGACCCTTTTCCATGCAACACTTGCTGGCTGCCATACCCGCATCCGTGAAAAAAATTGCCGTCCTCGATCGTTGTAAAGAACCTGGCGCAGCGGGTGAACCCCTGTACCAAGACGTGATTACGGCGTTGGTAGAAGGCCAATCCCAAGGGCTTTGGGCGCAATTGCCACAGGTGGTTGGAGGGCGTTATGGCTTGTCGAGCAAAGAATTCACCCCGGGGATGGTCAAAGGCATATTTGATGAATTGAAAAAAGCTCAGCCTAAAAATCACTTCACCATCGGGATCAACGATGACGTTTCAGGCAGTAGTTTGACCTACGAGGCATTAGACCTGGAGGATCAGGATTTGACCCAGGCCCTGTTTTTTGCCCTCGGCGCAGATGGCACAGTGGGTGCGAATAAAAACAGCATTAAAATCATTGG
>JAIXOO010000396.1 GCA_027486765.1 Saprospiraceae bacterium | reverse complement strand
CCGATTTCGCGTTTTTGAGGTTCACGTCCTGCGTCCGTATCAGCCTTGCTCTCGGCAGGAAAAGGATCGCGGAGGTTTACATTTTCAATCACGGCATACACCACATTGGGCTTGTTGCGGCACACATCAAGTCCAATTCGGCCCAGGTCTCCGGTAGGTAGACCCTGGCTGAGTTTTTTCCAGCTTTTCCCGGCATCAACACTTTTATAAATACCACTTTCCTTACCTCCGGTGATCAGGGTCCAGGGATAGCGGTATTTTTCGTAAGCGGCAGCGTAAATGACATTGGGGTTGTTGACGTCCATCGCCATGTCCACCACCCCAGTATTGTCGCTGATGAAGAGGGATTTTTGCCAGGTCTTTCCCCCATCGCTGCTTTTAAAAACGCCACGTTCGGGGTTGGGGCCAAAGAGGTGACCCATGGCAGCTACATAAACGGTATTGGGATCCTTGGGATGCACCAAAATTTTGCCGATGTGCTGGCTTTCCGGCAAACCACAATGGGTCCAGGTTTTGCCGCCGTCGGTACTTTTGTGCAGCCCATTGCCGCTGTAGGAGCTGCGGGCATAATACGAATCGCCAGTACCCAGGTAAATGACATTGGCGTTGGAGGGAGCAACAGCCACCGCCCCCAGGGAGTGTACGTCGGGGTTGTTGAACACTGAGGTCCAGGTCGTGCCGTTGTTGCTGGATTTGTACAAGCCAGCGTTGCGCGTGGCCAGATAAATGGTGTAGAGGTGTTCGTTTTGGGGTTGTTCGGGTACGGCAATGTCCACAACCCAACAACCGGGGCGGAAGGGGCCGATATTGCGGTAAGGCAGTTTGGACAAAAGCTCGCTGGATAATTTGTTCTGGCCAAAAAGGGAAATCAGGGCCCCAAAGAAAAGAAAGGTGCAGGTAAGTAGACGTTGCATAGGTACGGTTTTGCGCTTTGCCCCAAAATAAGGAATCTTGTAATAACCGTATCTGTGTATCGCCCAACTACCTAAAAAAGCTAAAAGTTGCACGAAATGTCCTCCTTTGTGCAACTTTTAGCTTTTTTGTCAAGACGGGTTACGCTGACTAATTAGGCTTCCGACGTACTGGTTTGTGTACTCTTCTTCCGGTTGCCTGACCACTTCCAGCTTCACGGGTATTGTTTTCAGGCGCTTTTACATCCTGAATTTCAAAATTGCCCAGCTTATCCTGAGTTTGGTTCCCGTTATTCGTGCCTGGATTTTTAATGGTGGCAGTACCAGGTTTTTTGACCCACAGCAAGGAATCATCTCTCCAGCCAGAAGGTTTTGCGGTTCTGGCTTTGACTTTAGTGCGCTCTTGAGCAAAAGTTACCGTTGCACACAAGGTGAACAATCCGAGCAAAAACAATACTTTTTTCATTTCAATAGGATTTTGAGATTCAATGAATTTGATTCAATCTTGAGCAGCTATCTAAGCATTCGATTGAATACCCCACAAAGTTGCAGGAGAAAAAAGGGGCACGCCTCACCTGAATAGGTGATTTTTTCCTTCTACATTTACTGCCAGCCAAAAATTAAGGAAAAAAATTCAGATTGTGTCGTTATGGATGTACAAATTGCATTGGACTCAAATCATAACTCCTTCGATGTCATTGTACTCGGAGTAGGTTCGATGGGCTCAGCCACTTGTTTTCATTTGGCCAGGCGTGGTTTAAAAGTTTTGGGACTGGAGCAATTCAGTATTCCCCACGACCAGGGCTCACACGCCGGGCAGAGCCGGATCATCCGCAAAGCCTATTTTGAGCACCCTGATTATGTGCCTCTTTTGGAGCGTGCCTATCAAAACTGGCAAGACCTGGAAAAATTGATGGATACCCCGCTTTACCATGAAACAGGGCTGCTGTATTATGGGCCTCCCGAAGACGACATGATGCAGGGGGTGAAATTGTCGGCCAAAACGTATGATGTGCCCCTTGAGGTGCTGAGTCAAGACCATAAACAAAATAGATTTCCTCAGATCACCGTACCCAAGCATTACGAAGGACTCCTGGAACCCGGTGCAGGATTCCTCCCGCCCGAACGCGCCATCTTGTTGTACACCGATCAGGCCATCAAACACGGAGCAGTGATCAAAACCCAGGAAAAGGTTTTGAGCTGGAAAAAAAATCCGGGAGGCGGATTGACTGTTACCAGCGATAAAGGAACCTATCACGCGGCCAAATTGGTCATTACGGCTGGGCCTTGGGCTGGCAACTTCATCCCTCAGCTCCAACCCAAATTGCAAGTCACCCGCCAGGTATTGGCTTGGGTCATTCCTAAAAATCCACAGCCATTTGAACTGGGCCAATTGCCTTGCTGGATGATTGTGGACGAAGTCAATCCGGGCATTTTGTATGGATTCCCCATCATGCCGGTCGGGCAATTCAATGGGCCAATTGGATTCAAGGCAGGTTACCATGTGCCTGGTCAGGTGAGTGATCCAGATCAGGTAGAACGCACAGTAAGCAAAGCGGAGGAGCAGCTGATTATTGATGCCTTGCTGCGTTTTTTCCCAGAAAGTTACCAATCCACCCATGTGCTCAAAACCTGTCTTTATACCTATACGCCCGATGAAAATTTTGTGATCGACTTTTTGCCGGGTTTCGATCAGGATGTGGTCATAGCGGCAGGATTTAGCGGGCATGGCTTTAAATTTGCTTCGGTGGTGGGGGAAATCCTGGCAGATTTGTCCAGTAATGGAGCAACTGCATTGCCGATTGGCTTTTTAAATGCTGGGCGATTTTTCTAATTTTCAACCTACCAATCTACATACATGAAAAAAATCCTTTTCCTGCTGACTGCTATCTTGTTTTTTTGCCAAAAAAACCATGCGCAGAACTCGCTGCGCTACGTCAATCCACTCGTAGGGACTGACTCCGATTTTAGCCTTTCCACGGGCAACACCTACCCCGCGATTGCGCTGCCCTGGGGCATGAACTTCTGGACACCCCAAACTGCGCCCAACGGCGACGGCTGGCAATACGCCTACGACGCCAATAAGATCCGGGGCTTCAAACAAACCCACCAACCCTCGCCCTGGATCAACGATTACGGCGCATTTTCACTGCTGCCCATGACGGGTAAAAACCCGGAAGTTCGCGACAAAAAGCGCGGCTCCTGGTACTCCCACAAAACCGAAACTGCCATGGCCCACTACTACCAGGTCTATCTGGCGGATTACGATTGCTGGGCCGAAATCACCCCCACCGAGCGGGCCGCCCAAATGCGCTTCCGCTGGGGGCAGGACGGCCCCAAATCTGTGTTGCTCGATGCCTTTGACAAAGGCAGCATGGTCAAAATCATCCCGGCAGAGCGCAAAATCATTGGTTATGCCCAGAACCACCACGGTAAGGTGCCGGATAATTTCCGCAATTATTTCGTGGCGGTTTTTGACCAAGATTTTGAAGGCTTCAGCACCTTCAGCGATACCATTGTACTGAAAGATGCCAGTGTGGAAGGCAAACACGTAGGGGCTGTGGTACATTTCAAACCCGGCGTTCGTCAGGTTGGGGTTAAACTGGCCTCTTCATTCATCAGCCACGAACAAGCCGAATTAAATCTCCAGCGTGAAATCGGAAGCGACGCCTTTGACGCTACCCGCGAAAAAGCCCGGCAAAGCTGGGAAAGAATCTTCGCCCGGATACAAGTTCAAGGGGGTCTGGAAACGGATAAAATGAATTTTTACACCGCCCTTTACCGGGTAATGCTGTTTCCCCGCAAGTTTTTTGAATACGACGCCAAAGGACAAATGGTGCATTACAGCCCTTACAATGGGCAGGTTTTGCCGGGGTACATGTTTACCGACAATGGTTTTTGGGATACTTTCCGGGCAGTTTTTCCATTGTTCTCGGTGCTTTTCCCAGAGCTGGACCGCCAGATCATGGAGGGTTTGGTCAATACCTACAAAGAAAGTGGCTGGTTGCCGGAATGGGCCAGCCCCGGGCACCGCGATTGTATGATTGGCTCCAATTCAGCCTCCCTGATCACCGAGGCCTGGCTCAAAGGCATTCGGGGCTACGACATCAATCTCTTGTACGAGGCCATGGTCAAAAACAGCCAAGGCGTGGGGCCCTATTCTTCCGTGGGGCGAATGGGTGCCGAGTACTACAACCGCCTGGGTTATGTGCCCTACAATGTGGGCATCAACGAAAATGCAGCCCGCACCCTGGAATATGCCTACGCCGATTATTGCATCTGGCAATTGGGGCAAAAACTGGGCAAACCCGAGGCAGCGACCTTTGCCAAGCGGGCCCAAAACTGGCGCAATGTGTTTGACAAGTCCAGCAACTTCATGCGGGGCCGTAACGAAGATGGCTCCTGGCAAACGCCCTTCCGCCCCGACAAATGGGGGGACGCCTTCACCGAAGGTTCTTCCTGGCATTACACCTGGTCGGTTTTCCACGATCCCTCCGGCTTGGCTGGTGCCATGGGTGGCAAAACGCAAATGGCGGCAAAACTCGATTCAATCTTCAGTTCAGCGCCAACTTTTGACTACTCCTACTACGGTTTTCCCATCCACGAAATCACCGAAATGTTGATCATGGGCATGGGGCAATACGCGCATGGCAACCAACCGATCCAGCACGCGGTTTACCTTTACGATTGGGTAGGCCAACCCTGGAAAGCACAAATGCGGGCCCGCGACATCATGAAAAAAATGTACCAACCCACCCCGGATGGCTTGTGTGGTGATGAAGACAATGGCCAAACTTCAGCCTGGTACGTGTTTTCTGCGCTGGGTTTTTATCCAGTCTGCCCCGCTGCGGGGGAATATGCCATGGGCAGCCCACTTTTCCAAAAAATCACCTTGAAGCTGGAGAATGGCAAAACCTTCAGCATCGACGCAACAGGGAATTCGGAGCAAAATGTTTACATCCAAAGTGCGAAGTTGAACCAAGTGCCCTGGACGAAAAACTTTTTGACGCATCAACAGATTATGCAGGGTGGGACTTTGCAGTTGATGATGGGGGCGAAGCCGAATATGTTGCGGGGCGTGGGTAAGGGGGATGTGCCTTATTCGATGAGTGATTTTTAAGGGTTCCAAAGTTCCAAGATTCCAGGGTTCCAGGGTTCGCGGGTAAGTTTTAGCGCTTCGTGAACCCTGGAACCTTGGAACCCTGGAACATTTTTTTTCCCACCCTCTTGACTTTTACATCAAGTGCATTTACCTTTGCCTAAAATTACCCAATTGGGTAAACTCAACCCATGAAAGAACTGAGTACCGAGGAAAAGATTGTGCAAGCTGCCAAGGAAGTATTTACCCAAAAGGGTTATGCTGCCGCCCGAACCCAGGAAATTGCGGATCGAGCAGGCGTCAACAAAGGGCTTTTGCAGTACTACTTCAAGGGCAACAGTAAGGAAAAACTCTTCAAAGCCATTTTTGAAGAAAGTTATTTGAAAATAATGGCCCGGATCAATTACATCTTCGAAAGTGAAGATAGTTTTGAACACAAAATTGAATTGGTGTTGGACGCCTATTTCGACTTATTGCTAGAGAATCCAAATTTACCTGGTTTTATCGTCAATGAGTTGCATACCAATACCCATGCCTTTGTGGAGGAAATCATGCAAAAACCCAATCGGCCCAATCCACTTCCCCTAATCATGCAAATCATGGAAGAAGTGGCCCAGGGTAAAATCCGGCCCATCAATCCGGTGCACTTGGTATTGAATGTGTTGTCGATGACGGTCTTTCCTTTTATCGCCCGGCCTTTGTTACAACGTGTAGTAAATGTCAACGATGAAACTTTCATGGACATGATGCGCCAGCGGAAAGCTGAAATTTTGGATTTTGTGAAACACGCAATAAAACCCTGAACTATGTACAGGATACTCTTACTGGGCTTGAGTGCCCTTATTTTTTACCCCGCATTTACCCAAACAGGTAAATTGTCCGTGGACAGCTGTTACGCCATGGCCAAGCGAAACTACCCGCTGCTGAAGCAATACGCCCTGATCGAAAAATCCAGGGACTACTCGCTCGAAAATGCCGCCAAAGGAACCCTGCCACAGCTCAATCTGGCCGGACAAGGCACGTACCAGTCGGAGGTGACCAGGATTCCGATCTCCTTGCCCAATCTGGAGATTCCGACCTTGAGCAAAGACCAGTACAAATTGTACGCCGAGGTAGCACAGCCCATCACCGACCTCTTTACGGTCAAATACCAAAAAGAGCTGATCAAATCGAATGCTGAGGTGGAAGGCCAAAAAATTGAGGTGGAGCTGTTCAAGATCAAAGAACGGATCAATCAGCTTTTTTTTGGCATCATCCTGGTCGATGCCCAAATCCAGCAGACTGAGTTGCTCAAAAAAGACATCCAGCTAGGGATCGACAAAACCAATGCCGCCATCGCCAACGGCACTGCCCTCAAAAGCAGCGTCAACGCCCTCAAAGCCGAACTGCTCAAGGCCAATCAACGGATTATTGAACTCAAAGCTGCCCGCAAAGGTTACCTGGACATGCTTTCCTTGTTCATCCATCAGCAACTGGACGACAATGTGGTACTCGAAAAACCAGCGGTACTGACGGTTTCTTCCACCATCAATCGCCCCGAGTTGCGCCTGTACAGTGCGCAACAACGCACTTTTGAGGTGCAAAACAAGCTCATCACCGCCAGAAATTTGCCTCGCGCCAGTTTGTTCCTGCAAGGTGGATACGGCAAACCTGCGCTGAATGTGCTCAACAATGCCTTCGATTTGTATTACATCGGCGGCCTGCGGCTGAATTGGAACCTTTCGGGCTATTACACGGCCAAAAATGAACGAAAAATCCTGTCGATCAACCAGGACATCATCGGTCTGCAACGGGAAACCTTCCTGTTCAACACCAACCTCAACCTCAAACAACAAAATGCGGAATTGAGCAAATTGCAGGAGCTGATTGCTTCCGACAGCGAGATCATCCAACTCCGAGAAAGCATCAAAAACACCGCTAAAAACCAACTGGATTTTGGCACGGTGACCAGCAACGATTACATCACGTATTTGAATGCCGAAGATCAGGCCAAACAGGGTTTGCTGCTGCATCAAATTCAGTTGCTGATGGCTCAGTACAACTACCAAACCACCTCAGGAAACTAACCTATTAACCTTTAATCAAAATACAATGAATACCTTATCAAAAATCGGCCTGATTTTTTGCCTTTCCATTTCCCTCTTCGCCTGCAACAAAGACCAAAACGCCTTTGACGCCTCCGGCGCTTTTGAAGCCGAAGAGGTGATCGTATCTGCCGAACAAACCGGAAAAATTTTGAGCCTGAACATCGAAGAAGGCCAAGAATTGGCAAGCAATGTGGTCATCGGCCAAATCGATGTAGCCGCGCTCAACGTGCAGAAAGAACAAACCCAGGCCTCGGTGAATGCCATTGGCCAAAAAGTAAACAACTCTGCGCCCCAGGTCAATATTTTGCAAAGCCAGATCAAAACCCAAAAAGCCCAAATCCAGGTGTTGAATCAGCAATTGGAAGTGCTGAGCAAGGAAGTAGCCAGAACTCAAAACCTCGTCAAGGCCGATGCCGCCACGCCAAAGCAATTGGACGACCTGATGGGACAAAAATCGATTCTGGAAAAACAGATCGCCGCTGCACAAGACCAAATTGGCGTGCTCAATGAGCAAATTGCCGCTGCCAAAGCAAACGTCAGCATCCAAAACAGAGGTGTGCTTAGCGAAGTGACGCCAATGCAAAAGCGGATCAGCATCCTGGACGAACAAATTGGTCGCGGGCAAATCAAAAACATCGTTGCTGGAACGGTGCTGACCAAGTACGCCTCCGCCGGAGAATTTGCCAGCATGGGCAAGGCTTTGTACAAAATCGCCGACCTCTCCGTGCTCACCCTGCGCGCTTACATCACCGGCAATCAACTGCCCTTGATCAAATTGAACCAACAAGTGAAAGTCCTCACCGATGATGGCAAAGGCGGCTTCACAGAAACCACCGGGCAAATCACCTGGATCAACGACAAGGCGGAATTTACCCCCAAAACCATCCAGACCAAAGATGAACGCGCCAATATGGTGTACGCCATCAAAGTAAAAGTGAAAAACGACGGCACCTACAAAATCGGAATGTATGGCGAAATCAAATTTCAATAGCCATGGCCGACGTCGTATTGAAGCACATCAGCAAAACCTACAACAAAGGCGAGGTCAAAGCCGTAACGGATGTTTCGTTTGCCGTTGAAAAAGGGGAGCTTTTTGGCCTGATTGGCCCCGATGGGGCGGGCAAAACCAGCATTTTCCGCGTACTCACCACCTTGTTGTTGCCCGATGCGGGCTCAGCATCGGTCAATGGCCTGGATGTGGTGAAAGACTGGAAGGCCATTCGCCAGCGGGTGGGGTACATGCCCGGCAAGTTTTCCTTGTACCAGGACTTGACAGTGGAAGAAAACCTCAATTTTTTTGCTACGGTTTTCAACACCAGCGTTGCCGAAAACTACGACCTGATCAAGGACATTTATGTGCAAATCGAACCTTTCAAAACCCGCCGCGCCGGGAAACTTTCGGGCGGGATGAAGCAGAAACTGGCCTTGTGTTGTGCCTTGATTCACCGTCCACAGGTCTTGTTTTTGGATGAGCCCACCACGGGAGTGGATACCGTTTCGCGCAAGGAATTTTGGGAAATGCTCAAGCGCCTCAAAGAGCAAGGCATCACCATTTTGGTCTCTACGCCCTACATGGACGAGGCCACTTTGTGCGAGCGCATTGCCTTGATCCAGGATGGAAAAATTTTGTCGATTGATACCCCCGCTCAGGTTGTGGCGCAGTTTCCCAAAAACCTCTACGCCATCAAATCCGAGCGCATGAGTCAGTTGTTGCGCGACATCCGCCACCTGGACTACATCGACAGTTGCAATTCCTTTGGCGAATACCACCACATCACTTTTCGGGACGATGATGATTACGAAATACAGAAAAAACTGATCGCGGATTTGAACCACCAAAACCACGAGTACATCGAATTCAAGGCAACGCCTGCGACCATCGAAGATTGTTTCATCAAATTACTCGATCAGCATGAATAGGAACATCGTCATCTCTACCGATAAACTCACCAAGCGTTTTGGCGATTTTGTGGCCACCAATGAAATCACTTTTGATGTGTACGAAGGTGAGATTTTTGGGTTCCTGGGTGCCAATGGCGCGGGCAAAACTACGGCCATGCGGATGCTCTGTGGTTTGTCTACTCCATCATCTGGAAAAGCGAGCATCGCCGGCTTTGATGTGTACAAGGAAACCGAAAAGATCAAGGCCAACATTGGCTACATGAGTCAAAAATTCTCCCTTTACGAGGACTTGACGGTGCAGGAAAACATCCGCTTTTTTGGCGGCATTTATGGCCTTTCCGATCAAAAAATCAAGTCCAAAAGCAATGAATTGATTCAACAGCTGGGCATGGAAAAAGAGCGGGGCAAACTGGTCGGTTCGCTACCGCTGGGTTGGAAGCAAAAACTAGCTTTTTCGGTGGCCATTTTCCACGAGCCCAAAATTGTGTTTCTGGATGAACCTACGGGTGGCGTTGACCCCGTTACGCGCAGGCAGTTTTGGGACCTCATTTACGACGCATCCGACCGGGGCATTACCATTTTTGTCACCACCCACTACATGGACGAAGCCGAATACTGCAACCGCGTCTCGATGATGGTCGACGGCTACATCAAAGCCCTGGATACCCCGACGAAGCTCAAACAACAATTTTCTGCCGAAACAATGGATGCCGTATTTTTTGAACTGGCACGGGGTGCAAAAAGAAAAGCAGATTAACCATGAGACAATTCTTCGCCTTCGTCATCAAGGAATTCTACCACGTTTTCCGCGATCCCAAGTCCATGCTGATGCTGTTCGGGATGCCTATCATGCTGATTTTGCTCTTTGGTTTTGCGTTGAGCAATGAGATCAAAAACTCAAAAATTGTCATTTGTGATTTTGCCCAGGACCCAGCGTCCCAGCGCATCATCGACAAGATTGAGGCCAGCAAGAATTTTGAAATCAAAAAATTCTTGTTCGATCCCCGCCAAATTGAGCAAGCCTTTAAGGAGGGCAACGTCAAACTGGTGGTCGTGATTCCCAACCACTTCAACGACGACTTGTTGCACCTCCACAAGGCGCAAATTCAAGTCATTGCTGATGCATCCGACCCCAATACCGCCAATACCCTGACGAATTACATCACCAACATCGTCATGGATTACCAAAAAGAGATCACGCCCTTCAATGATTTGCCGCAACAAATCAATACCGAAATCAGGATGATTTACAACCCGGAGCTCAAAGGCACCACCAATTTTGTGCCGGGGGTAATGGCGCTGGTTTTGCTCCTGGTTTGTGTGCTGATGACTTCGGTCTCGATCGTGAAGGAAAAGGAAAAGGGGACCATGGAAGTGCTACTGGTTTCGCCGATGCACCCGCTCATGGTGGTCATTTCCAAGGCTGTGCCCTACCTGTTTTTGTCGATCGTCAATCTTTCGGTGATTTTGCTCTTGAGTGTTTTTTTGCTAAAAATGCCCATCAACGGCAGCATCGGCTTGCTGTTTTTTGAAAGCTCACTGCTCATTCTCACTGCGCTTTCCCTGGGCCTGCTCATTTCCAATTCTGCACAATCCCAGCAACAGGCCATGCTCATTTCACTGATGGGCATGCTGATCCCGGTGCTGTTGTTTACCGGGTTTATGTTTCCTTTGGAGAATATGCCCCTGCCCCTGCAAATCATCGCCAACGTAGTGCCTTCAAAATGGTATTACATCATCGTAAAATCGATCATGATCAAAGGTTTGGGTCTTAGTGCCATTTGGAAAGAGACCCTGATTTTGTTGGGCATGACCGTGTTTTTGCTCAGCGTGAGCATCAATAAATTCAAAATTCGCCTCGGATGAGAACGTTAAGATTTTTGTTGCAAAAAGAGTTTCGCCAGATCTTCAGAAACCGGGCCCTGCTGCCAGTGATCTTCATCGCGCCGATGATTCAGTTGCTGATCATGCCACTGGCCGCCGATTACGAGATCAAAAACATCAATATATCCATCGTAGACCACGATCATTCTGCGTATTCCCGGCAATTGGTGTCCAAAATCAGCTCTTCGGGCTATTTTGTGATCAGTGATTACGGCACCTCATTCAATGCTGCTTTTCAGCAATTTGAAAAAGACAAATCCGACTTGATCCTGGAAATCCCACTCGGCTTTGAGCGCAATCTGGTTAAAGAAAACGAACAAAAACTCTTCATCGCCGTCAATGCCATCAACGGCACCAAGGCCATGGTGGGCAGTTCGTACCTCAACAGAATCATTGCGAGCTACAATGCGGACATTCGACTGGAAATGACGGCCAATCCGCGCATGAATCCTGTCCCAAACATCGAAGTACCTTCCATCAATCGTTTCAATCCCTACCTGAATTATCCCTTCTTCATGGTGCCCGGCATTTTGTGTACCCTCGTGACCATGATCGGTGTGTACATGTGCGCACTGAACATTGTGAAGGAAAAAGAGGTCGGTACCATTGAGCAAATCAACGTGACGCCCATCAAAAAAATCCACTTCATCCTGGGCAAGCTGATTCCCTTTTGGGTCATTGGGGTGTTCCTTTTTTCGGTGGGTTTATTCATCATTGCAGGTTTGGTGTACGACATCCACCCGCTTGGTAGTATCCCGCTGCTGTACTCCTTTTTGTTCCTTTTTCTGATCGCAGTACTCGGCATCGGGCTGCTGATCTCTACCTATTCCGAAACGCAGCAACAAGCCATGTCCATCGCCTTTTTCTTCATGATGATCTTCATGCTGATGAGCGGCCTGTTCACCCCCGTCGACAGCATGCCCAACTGGGCCATCGTGATTGCTAGGCTGAATCCGGTGACCCACTTCATCGAGGTGGTGCGCATGGTGGTGTTGAAGGGCAGTGGGTTCCATGATATCAAGTACCATTTTCTGGTGATGACGGGGTTTGCACTGTTTTTTAATGGCTGGGCGATTTGGAATTATCGGAAGACGGCGTGAGGGGGAAGATTGCTTGATTGGGAAAAAATGTGGATATTTGTTTTTGCATTTTTGCAAATCATTGAACTAAGCAGGTATGGTTGCATTAGAGTTTTCAGGCACAATTGAGCAAGGGGTAATTCATTTGCCGAGGGAGTACTCGGAATATGACAATGCTCAAGTAAGGATCATTGTCTTGGTTGAAAAAACTGTAGAAAAGCTATCTCAAAAGGAAAAGCTATTGGCGTTGTTTGATCAAATGAAGCAGTTACCAATGTTCAGTAAAATTGAAGATCCGACGGCTTGGCAAAAACAAATACGAGAGCATTGATGGCATTAAAATATAGTTTTGATGATCGAGAACATTAAAATATGCAATTTCAAGTCAATCAAGAATCTAGATCTGGATTTGAGGCAAATCAATGTGCTGATTGGAGCCAATGGTGTAGGCAAAAGTAATTTTATCTCATTTTTCAAATTACTAAAAAGCCTGCAAAATGATAAGCTCAATACCTATGTGGCTAAAAATGGCTACATGGATAACCTCGTTTATTTTGGCCATGAAGGGGAGGCATTTATTCAAGGGCAAATTGTGTTTTCAGAAGAGCCTGGAAAGCCGTCACATCGCTATGAACTGAGGTTGATTCCAGATCATCGAAATTTAGCCTTAGCCAAAGCCAAAGTTCATTTTGAGTCAAGTGATCGCTTAAATATAAAAAAGGAAGGGCAAGAGCTAGTAAGTGACAGTTATACCAGCTACAATAATACTGATCAAAGTAGCCACCTGGTGCACGAGGAGGATGAAGTATACAAAATCACAATCAAGCATTTTAATGATTTTTATCTGTATCATTTTCACGATACCTCGTTTAATTCTCCACTTAAAAAAATAGCCAGCCTCCACGATAATGTCTTTCTGCAGGAAGATGGCAGCAATCTTCCTGCTTTTCTTTATTATTTACAGGAAAAACATCCCAGGGTTTTGTCTATTATTGAAAAAACTATTCATTCAATTGCGCCTTTTTTTGACAAATTCAACTTACAGCCTGATCGACTCAATGAAGAATATATTCAGCTAGAATGGAAAGAAGTAGGCCACGACCGCTATCAAAACGCTCATAATTTATCAGATGGGACACTACGTTTTATAGCGTTGACTACCCTATTACTTCAACCTAATCCACCTAAAGTTATTATCATCGACGAACCAGAATTAGGCTTACATCCTTCTGCCATCGAAAAACTGGCTGGATTGGTGCGTAAAGTTTCTGCAAAAAGCCAAGTTATTTTAGCTACTCAATCAATCCAGCTTGTCAATAATTTTGAACCGGAAGATATTATAGTAGTGGATCGAGATCGTGAAAATCGCCAGTCAATTTTTACTCGCGCAAATGAAATAGAACATATACATCTCCAAGATTGGCTTGAAGAATATGGACTTGGTGAGATTTGGTTTAAGGGTTTAATTGGTGGTAAACCATGAAGCGACTTCGAATCGTTACCGAAGGAGGTACGGAAGAAACTTTTGTCAATGAAATCCTTCGTCCACACTTGTTCGAAAAACAAATCTTTGATGTAGCTGGGCTTAGAATCCAAACCAGCCAAGGACACAAAGGTGGTTTTGTCAATTACCAACACCTCAAAAATGATGTGACCAGGATTTTGAAAGAGTCGAACGTAGTCGTTTCGACTTTTGTTGATTTTTTTCGGATTCCTACCTCTATGCCCGATTATGAACTGATGACCCAAGCCGTCAAAGCAGATCAAAAAATCGAAATTCTAGAAAACGGCTTAACTAAGGACATCAATCACCCCAATTTTGTCCCCTATATTCAGAAATTTGAATTTGAAGCCTTATTGTTTTCCAACAATCAAGGCTTTTCTAGAATGTACAACGAACCAAGTATTGCCAGTGCAACCCAAGCCATCATCGACCAATACGACAACCCCGAAGAAATCAACAACCATCCAAACACCGCTCCTTCCAAAAGAATTCAAAAAATCTTTGAAGCGCACGGCATGAATTACAACAAAATATTTGAGGGCAATTTGATCGCCCTGGAAATCGGCATCCACACCATCCTCGAAAAATGCCCACGCTTCCGCGCTTGGATTGAAAAATTAATCGCAGCCTGCCAATAAGTGCTGGAACCTTGCTTACCCCTCCTTACAAGCCCGAT
>JAIXOO010000512.1 GCA_027486765.1 Saprospiraceae bacterium | reverse complement strand
GGGGTGGTTGAGGCCTTGGTGCAATCCCACGAAGGTCGGATTCACCTATTGCCCGCCTTACCTACGGCCTGGGCCAGTGGGCGAATGGAGGGCGTTTGCGCCCGCGGTGGTTTCCAACTGGATTTTACGTGGCAAAATGGAGCAGTGCAGGAATTGCGGGTTTTGTCGAAGGCGGGGTTGGAATGCCGGGTGTTGGCTGGCAAAGGCACTTTTCAGGTGACTCAAAGTGGGAAAAAGGTCAAGAGTCAATTGCTAGAGGATGGTTCTTTGAGTTTTGCGACGGAGAAGGGGAAGGCTTATGTGCTGAAGCCAATGTGATTGGGGAAACGTGTTAAAAAAATCAAACATGAGTCATCTCTATTTTTTGCTATTCACTTTACTGCAGCGTATTTTTGAGGCATAATCTGAGGTGAGTCTTAGGTTTCTTAAGTTTCTTAGGTGGTAAAAAAGAAAAAAACCTGCAAAGCAGGGTATTCTTTCACCACCTAAGAAACCTAAGACACTCAAGGAATCACCTTAGTAGAAATGTGCTAAAATGGTTTATAGCTCTTTGAGCCCTTACACCCCGAATTTCTGCTTCAAATACCCAATCGCCATCCCATACGCTTCTTTCGAGAGCGCCTCGTCGTATTTGGGATTACTTGGATTGGAGAAACCATGTACGCCAGGGAAAATTTTGTAAGTCAGATTTTTACCCGCCGTTTTCATATTGGCAGCAAAATCTTCGATGACTTTTTTGGAAATGTACTCTTCGGTGGCGAAAAGGCCCAACACATCGGTGTTCAAGGTTTTGAGTTTTTCTACATCCTGTACAGGCATGCCGTAGTACATCACGGAACCAACCGTTTGTTTGCCACCCAGAATAGCCGACTTCAAGGACCAGCCCCCACCGAAGCACCAGCCAACATTGGCAATTTTGGCTTTTTTACCCGCCATCATCACCGCGCCTTTAACGATGCTTTCCAGGCGAGCTTCCTGTACACCGCGCATGAATGCCCCAGCCTCTTTGGGATCAGCAGTAACTTTGCCATCGTACATGTCCAGCGCGATCACGTTGACGGAGCCGCCCAAATCGTTGTAAAAAATATCCGATTGGCGCTTGATGTAGTCGTTCATGCCCCACCATTCCTGGTACACAAACAGCCACTTGTTCGATTTTTTCTTGGCCTTAATGATGTAGCCGTTTGCCGTTTTTCCATCTGGCGTTTTGAAGCTGACACTGCTGCCCATTTCGGCATAATCCAGCGGTAGTGGTGCTGGGTGCAAAGCCACAAATTTGGGATCATCAACAAAAGCGGCCATTCCGTCGCCAGTGCTGTGGCACATCGGCATGGGCATTTCCATCGGGTTGGTCAGGGCTACCCGGCGATGCATCGGTTGAAACACCGTCAGCAAACTCATGATAACCGAGAGGGAGGAGAGGATGAAATAGTTCATAATGAATTTTTTTAGCGAAAAGAGTAAAGCGAATAGCAATATAGCATTTGCGTTTCACCATATACCAATTTGGCGAAACACTAAAGTTTAGGCTATGGTTCATTCTGCTATTCTGCTATTCT
This sequence comes from Saprospiraceae bacterium, assembly GCA_027486765.1. Classification (GTDB taxonomy): domain Bacteria; phylum Bacteroidota; class Bacteroidia; order Chitinophagales; family Saprospiraceae; genus Haliscomenobacter. The sequence goes on along the minus strand of JAIXOO010000512.1, from coordinate 6,050 downwards.
GCTATTCGCTTTTCGCTTTTCGCTATTCGCTTTTCGCTAAAACAAAGCTTCCGCTGCTGCGAATCAAAGAACGTTGATCCAACAAGTGGTAAAAATAAGTGCCATTGTTCAGTGTGGGTTTGAGCTGGATGTGCTGTTTGACCTGGCCACTCGGTGCGCTGATGCGTTCCAAACCGACCATTTGGCCTTGCGTATTGTAAATCAGGACATCCCAATCGGCGGCTTCGGTTTTGTCAAATTCCAGGTAAAACTCACCAGGGCTGGGATTGGGGTACAATTTGGTTTGTACCGAAAGTTCTTTCACATCAGGCAAATCTGTTACCAAGCCCCGCACTGGGTTGATGCTGCGAGTCACCCGAGCCAAGGTATCATTGCGCACCGTAGCGCTCAGGATAGCCGTAGCAAACCGAGCGCCGTAAAAATTATACGAAGTATTTCGACGGACGGCGTTTTGTTGTAAACCCAATGCGCTTAACAACAAGCCAGGGGCAGGTCCTCCTGAGAGATAAAAACTGTCCCGCGAAACTTCTGAAGTTTCCACCAAGAGCACCGCAAAATCCAGGGCACTACCACCCTTAGGGTTGCGCATGCGCAAGGTACCCCAGCCGATGGTGGAGTCGCGTTTAAACTCGTTGGTAACTACCTGCCCAGGTGCACGGTTCAAGCCGACCAGCGCAACCGTTAACTGAAAATTGATCACATTACGGTAACTCCAGGTATGTTTGCTTGTTGCTGTGAGCGGAAATTTGTAATAATAAAGCGGATTGTTGGTGTAATTGTCCACTTTGGTGAACAGCACGACCGAATCACTTGCAAAACCAGTAAAACTACGCAGAGGAAAACGTCCACCTGCAAAAATAGTACCCTGTATGGAATAGCCATCATCAGCATAACGCTCGAACTGGTAATTATCGGTAACTCGAAAAGGTCCAAAAGTATAAGTGGCACTATAGACACCCGTTGAATTGGGAAACTCCAAAGGCACCAGCCAGGGATCAATCACTGAGGTTACAAACCGCGCTGGAGATACTGCTGAATCCTGTAAGTTGGAGTAATCCCAAAACTGGTTGTTCCCTCCTTTCGGCAACTGGAACCCAACGCGCTGCATCCCCTGTGTAAGGATGGTATCGGCCCGATTACTCGAAACTGTAAAATCGTTGCGCGTCAAGGAAATTTGGGCTTGAGTACTGCCAAGCAGGCAAACAAAACAAAGGCTTAAGTAAAGTTTTTGGGTCATATTGGATGGTATTAGCATGAACACTAGGCTCATCAAGCTTTTGGGAAAGATGAATTATTTTGCATGAAAAACATAAAAATAGGGCTCATCTACGTTTTCGTACACTCCTTTCAATTTCACTTCCTTGCCAGCCTTTTGCAGGGCAGTGACCAAATCCGCTTCAGTTGAAACGCGAAGACCATTGACTTCGGTGATGATGAAATCGGGTTTGAGGTTGGTGCGATCAATAGTGCTACCGCGCAATACGCTGGTTACTTTTATCCCATTTTCCAGTTTTGAACTTTTGCGCTCACGTGCATTCAAAGGGCGGACTTCCATGCCGAGTTTTTGCAAATACTTCAAATCATCCCCCTTCACGATACTGGTGCGGTTGCTGCGGTTTTTGAGGGTTACCCGTGCCATGGATTTTTTGCCGTTGCGGACGTATTCCACTTTGAGCACATTGCCCGGAGAATAACGGCCTACTTGTTCCTGTAATTCGGGCATGGTGGCAGTTTTCACCCCGTTGACCCGCAAAATGACATCGTCCCTGCGCAAACCAGCATCGGCAGCACCACTACCCGGCGTTACTCCAGTGATGTGTACGCCTTCAACATTGTTGAGGCCCAGGTCTTTGGCCAGTTCGCTGGTGACATCTTCAATTCGGATGCCAATGAGCCCCCGTTGTACGATGCCGTAATTTTTTAAGTCACCGATGACCTTGCGCACCAAATTAGCGGGTACCGCAAAAGAGTAACCTTCGTATTGGCCAGATTGGGTCAAAATGGCGGTATTGATGCCAATGAGTTCCCCTTCTGTATTGACCAAAGCGCCACCGCTGTTGCCGGGGTTAACAGCAGCATCGGTTTGAATAAACGATTCAATCTTATCTTGGGCATCCAGTACATCAATGCTGCGGCCTTTGGCACTGACGATGCCCGCAGTCACCGTAGATTCCAAATCGAAAGGGTTGCCCACGGCCAAAACCCACTCCCCTACTTGCACCGAATCGGAATTGCCAAAGCTCAAAAAGGGCAGGTTGTCCGCTTCTACTTTGATCAGCGCCAAATCCGTGGAAGGGTCGCTGCCAATCAAAGTAGCTTTCAGTTCCCGATTGTTGCTGAACGAAACGCTGATTTTATTCCCATCGGCCACTACGTGATGATTGGTTACAATGTAGCCGTCTTTGGAAATGATCACCCCCGAACCAGAGGCACCCCGTTGGTGGTAACGCTCCCCATCGAATAAATCATCAAAGGAAAGGCCATTTCCACCTGTACTCATGCTTTGAATATTCACCACCCCTGGCGTGGCAATGCCTGCTGCTTTGGTGAATTCGGTCGGCGCTGCGGAAAGGGTTCTTGCCGAATTGCCTGTGATAATGCCATCCCGGGCTACACTGCGCGACTGATACCATGCGTCATTGGGTTCACGAATGATGACTTCACGGGGTGGTTCCGATAAACGATAAATGGCCACAGCCAACAAGGCGCTACACAAGGAAGCCAGTACAGTCGGAAGATATTTTTTCAACATGCTTAATTTTATTAGAGCCTACACTTCACAAAATCTAACATTTTAGCAACTTTTGCAACTATTACAAAACATAGCACCTTATAAAAAATAAATGTGCAACATGCAAGTCATTCCATTTTACAAATACCAGGGGGCTGGAAATGATTTTATTATGATCGACCAGCGTGATCAGCAATGGATCGCACGCGAAGATCAGACTTTGGTAGAACAACTTTGTCATCGTCGTTTTGGCATTGGTGCCGATGGATTGATTTTGTTGCAAAACCACCCTGACTACGATTTTGAGATGGTTTATTTCAATGCCGATGGTCGGGAAGGCAGCATGTGTGGCAACGGTGGGCGTTGTACGGTAGCTTTTGCACACCAATTGGGTGCCATTGGAAATACTTGCCACTTCCTGGCGGTAGATGGCCCCCACGATGCCGTGATCAAAAATCCTGAATGGGTGGAACTAAAAATGATCGATGTGACACATGTAGAAGCAGGCAGTGATTTTTATTTCCTCAATACTGGATCACCTCACTATATTGCTTTTGTTGAAGAGATTGAGAACATTGATGTCGTGCAAGCGGGCCGGGCAATTCGCTACAACGAACGTTTTCGGGCGGAAGGCACGAATGTCAATTTTACTCAAATCACCGAGCAGGGCCTCAGCATCGCGACCTATGAGCGAGGTGTGGAGGATGAAACCCTGGCGTGTGGTACGGGGGTAACGGCTGCTGCGCTGGCTTACCACTTGAAAAAAGGTGGAGCCCTGGGGTCGAGTGAAGTGCCGATTAAAGTGAAAGGTGGCGAAATGGTGATCCGTTTTACTGCGACTGAGCAGGGCTTTAGCGATGTTTGGTTGTGTGGCCCGGCGAAGCTGGTTTTTGCAGGGGAAATATAGCTTCCCCCTTAAGTGTCTCTTAGGTGCCTATGGTTTCTTAGGTGGTGAAAATAAAAAACTTGCTCCGCAAGGAGCTCTTTCACCACCTAAGAAACCATAGGCACCTAAGAAACACCTGAGAAATAATTTATTGTTGAAAACAAGCATAGCCCCAAACCCTTTCCTCGTTATACCCGTCTTCTTTTGTCAAACTAAAGACCTTTGCGGCATTGGTATGTATGGCAAAATATCCTATATTTGCAGCGCATCCCTCCGCAACAATACCAATCACCAAATTCGATATGATGCGGAACAAACTATCTACCCTGTTCACCTTCGCGTGCTTCCTGTTTAACCTCAGTTGGCTAGGCGCCCAAACCATTCGTGAAATTGAAATTGACCCGGCGCAACCCGTTGCAGGTCAAGCTTTCACAGTTACCCTGAAAGGAGATTTCCCCAATGCCTGTTACAGCCTGAGTTATCAGGGTGCAACGGTTTCGGCGGGCAATAACTTCAATCTCTATTTTAATGTCATCCAAAGTGCCGGACCTTGTGCACAGGTCATCACCCCCTTTACCTTCACCCGTACTTTTCAGGGATTGAATCATCCTGGAAATTATTGCCTGAAGTTTTATGGCGGCCTGAATGTCAACACCACGGATAGCCAATGCTTTCTGGTGCAAGCTGCGCCAGCACAGGGCACCATTTGTGACATCAACATCCCCAAGATTTTCTGTGGCAGCAGCATCAGCGCCAACAACAATCTGGAGCCCAACCGCCTCACCTTGTACAATTGCTCAGGCTACGAATCTGACTTATACAGTGGGGAAAAGGTCTATCGCCTGGAGGTCAGCGAATACACGGAAGTCCGCCTGGATATGAAAATCCTGGACAATTGGATTGATCTGGATATGTTCTTGATTAGAGATGTATGCGATCCTCAACGCCCTTATTACAAGGTAGACAAAAAGGATTGTATCGCCCAGGCCTGGATTCCACAGGACAACCACAAAGAAAGAAAAATCGTGGCCAAACTAGAGGCGGGAACCTACCTGGTGGTCATCGATGGCGAAACCAATTATGACCGGGGTCGCTTTACGCTGAATGTGGAATGTGGCTTCCAGGACCTTTGCGGCAAAGCCGTTTCGGTTAAATGTGGTGAAAAACTACAAAACCAAAGCACCATTGGTGGCCGCAACGATGTATGGCGTTACACTTGTGGTTCTGGGGTATTCGATTCAGAAGGCAACGACCGGGTGTACAAAATCAAATTGGACAAAGCGACCAAGCTGTTTGTAGAAATGAACATCCTCACTCCTGGTCAGGACATGAATTTGACGCTGGTCAAAGGGGAAATATGCTCGGATGTAAACCGTACCATCAATACCGTTGAAGCACCATTTTGTTTGGGTAGAAGTCCGGAATCTAGCACGGGTGGCAATCGCCGCACCATCCTCGAGGACTTGCCTGCTGGTACTTATTACGTAGTGGTGGACGCCCGCATGGCGATGACTCAGGGCAATTTCCACATCAGTTTCAGCTGTGATCCTGTACCCTGCAACCTGAGTGTAGTGCCCAATGTGTTGGACTTTACCGGCAATGGCGCACCACAAACCCTGACCATCAACGCTTCCAAAGCCTGGAGCAGCGAACCCACGAAAAGTTGGGTGGAACTGTCGCCTCGGACTGGAACTGGCAATGGCAGCACCAAAGTAAGTGTCATTCGTAAGGACGACCCCGGCAGCCGCCAGGAAATCCTCACTTTCACTTGTGGCAGCGAAACACAAACGGTATTGCTCACTCAAGGCGGAGCTTGCTCCAAACCCAATGCAAACTTTACGGTCAGCAAAAGTGGTAGCCGGGTAATTGTGACCGCGCAAGCACAAGATAGTGCCACCTACACTTGGGACTTCGGTAGCGGCCTGGTGACCAGTGGCGCAGTAGATACGGTAAATTTACCCAACGGCCCGCAGCGCATTTGTTTGACGGTAACCAGTCCTTGTGGTACGGCTACTACCTGCCAATTGGTAAAAGTTTTTGGCTTTACCAGCGCGGAAATTGCTATGATTGAGCAACCTAAACTGCTACAGCAACCCCGTTTGTATCCCAACCCAAGTCGGGGCGAAACTTTCCTGGAATACGAATCAAACCAGCTTGGTCAAGCCCTGATTCAGGTATTTGACCTGAGTGGCCGCGAAGTCAGCAAAAGTTTATCGGTGCAAATGGTGCAAGGCATCAACCAAAACAAACTGTCGGTAGATCACCTACAAAAAGGAGTGTATCTGGTGCGGGTGAAACTGCCGGAACTCAGTTGGACACAAAAATTGCTGGTTGAATAAAGTGAAAAGTGAAAAGTGAAAAGTGAAAAGTGAAAAGTGAAAAGTGAAAAGTGAAAAGTGAAAAGTGAAAAGTGAAAAGTGAAAAGTGAAAAGT
>JAIXOO010000447.1 GCA_027486765.1 Saprospiraceae bacterium | reverse complement strand
AGGGATGATGGTTGAAGCGGTGATTGGGTTCTAATCCATCCATCAAACCATCTTTCTTCTTCTAAATACTTGGGGGCATCATACTCTGATGCCCCCGATTTTATTACACCACAATTCAAAGTCATGAGAAAGTATTCCGCTTTGGTCCTTTTGTTTGGAGTTTTGGTGCTAGGTATTTCCAATGATACTGTGGTTTCGATCGATCCAGCGAGTGAGTTGATGCTTTACGGGTCAAGCAACGTAAACAAATTCAAGTGTGAATGTACCGATCAGTTCCCGCGCTCAACGGTGAAATTCAACAAAGGGAAAAATGGAACTACGGCTACTTTTTCCAATGCAATACTCGATCTGGGCGTTGCTGCCCTGGATTGTGGTAATAAAATGATGAACAAGGACTTGCAAAGAACCTTGAAGGGGGACGAACACCCCAGAATCCGCATCGAATTGGTCCAAGTCAAACAGTTGGATGATAAAAAAATGACGGATGGCGCGTGGGTAACTCAGGTAGTCGAGGCTGGACTGACCATTGCTGGAGTAAGAAAAACCATTGACTTGAGTGTCCGCGCTCAACAAACTGAAGCGGGAAGATTTCGATTTGTCAGTGATAAAAACATCCTCATGACTGATTTTGGGCTCACTCCACCCCGGGCGCTCATGGGCACGATTCGGGTCAACGACCTGATTCGGATCCACATGGATATGCTTGTGGATGTGGAGAAAGGAATGTGAGGGGACTTCGGGTTTCGGGATTTCGGATTTCGGTGGGGGCATAGTTTGAAAGTTTACCCAACCTCAGAGGTAACCTTCCACCGAAATCCGAAATCCCGAAATCCGAAATTACCTCGTGCTATAGTTCGGCGCCTCTTTCGTAATGTTCACGTTGTGCGGATGGCTTTCTTTCACGCCCGCCGCCGTGATTTTTACAAAACGACCTTTTTCTTGTAGTTCTTCAACGGTACTGGCACCACAGTAGCCCATCCCGGCGCGTAAGCCACCAATGTATTGCACCATCACTTCGGCCAGGGTTCCTTTGAATGGTACCCGACCTTCAATCCCTTCCGGTACTAGTTTTTTGATGTCATCCTCCACATCCTGGAAGTAGCGGTCTTTGGAACCTTCCTGCATGGCACCCAACGAGCCCATGCCACGATAAACTTTAAACTTTCGGCCTTCAAAAAGGATGGTTTCCCCCGGTGCTTCTTCCACCCCGGCAAACAAACCACCAGCCATAATAGTGCTGGCACCTGCGGCAAGGGCTTTGACAATATCGCCCGTGTAACGGATCCCTCCGTCGCCAATGATTGGAACCCCTGTTCCTTTCAATGCTTGAGCTGCCCAGCTGATCGCGGTCAATTGCGGTACCCCTACACCCGCTACGATCCGGGTGGTACAAATGGAACCGGGACCAACTCCGACTTTTACGGCATCTACTCCGGCTTCAACCAAAGCCAAGGCAGCGGCTCCCGTAGCTACGTTGCCACCGATGATTTGTAGATCGCGGTATTTTTTCTTGACTTCTTTTACGGCATTGAGTACACCTTGAGAGTGCCCATGAGCGGTATCGATCGCAACGACATCTACCCCTACATGAACCAGGGCTTCCACCCGCTCCATCATGTCCCGGGTAACGCCCAATGCTGCACCCACTACCAAACGTCCAAAGGTATCCTTGCACGAAAGTGGATAGTTGATCACCTTCATGATGTCCTTGTAGGTGATCAAACCGACCAGTATGTTGTTGTCATCTACGACGGGCAGTTTTTCAATTTTGTTGCGTTGCAGGATTTCGCGCGCTTGGTATAGGGTAGTTCCTACGGGGGCAGTGACCAGATTTTTGGAGGTCATCAGCTCTTGAACTGAACGATCCAGACTGGTTTCAAAACGCAAATCGCGGTTGGTTAGAATGCCCACCAGGCGATTGCTCGTATCCACCACCGGAATCCCGCCAATCTTGAAGCGTTCCATGTGATTTTTGGCGTCGCGAATGGTAGCGTCGGGCTTCAGCGTGACGGGATCAATGATCATGCCACTTTCTGAACGCTTGACCAGGCGAACCTGCTCGGCTTGTTCAGCAATGGTCATGTTTTTGTGGATGATCCCGATGCCACCCTGACGGGCAATTGCAATGGCCAGTTTTGCCTCGGTCACCGTATCCATGGCGGCCGAAACAACGGGGGCATTCAATCTAAGTTCGCGGGTAAGTTGGGAAGTGATGTCCACTTCACGAGGCAATACTTCAGAGTATGCCGGAGCGAGCAGCACGTCATCGAAGGTGAGTGCCTCGCCCAGAAATTTGTCCAGGTTGGTATTTTGCGTATCCATGCGCAAAGGTAGGGATTTTGTGGAGATTTGCGCAAAGGAAGAATTGACTATTTTTTTAAACGGGGGAAAATCTGGGTTTCCCCCGTTTATTTTTGCCACAATAACGATCAATATTGATTACGATCCTGGGCAACCGCGAGGGTTGCCCCTACAACTGAAACAGCACCCCAATATTGATCACCAATTCTTTTTGCCCACCATTGATGTACTTAATCTCCGCCATCGGCACAAGATTGCTTTCCAGCTTGTAGCGGATCCCGCCGCCTACGCCAAAACCAAGGGTCGTATCACTGGTTTTATCGTCGAAGCCATCAATTTTAACGGAAGAAAGCAAAACGTTGAGCCCGCCCAGGCCATAAATGTCCAGGAAGTCGTTGCTTGCAAAGGTGTACATCCCATCCAGATTAAAGGCGGTGCGGCTGCTGCTTACCCCCAGGTTTTTGTCTTTTTTGGGAAAATAAAAATTACCTGAGGCAACAATGCCAAGGTCTTTGTTGGGGATTTGAAATTCTCCACGGGCGAAAACTCCAGGTTGCTCAAACTTGCTCCCGTAGGTGAAACCACCACCCACGCGTACCTGGGCTTTTGAATAAGTGCCGACGAAAATGAGTGCCAAGGCACAGCTTAGGTATCTCAATTGTTTCATGTTTTGGTTTTTTGTGATAACAGAAGAATGACCTAAGCAAGATAAAAATTATTGGGTGAATGGGTGATTAGGAATTTTTTAACAAGAGAGGCATTCGGTTGAGAAGGTTGAGGGAGGTTGAGGGAGGTTGAGAAGGTTTAGGCTACCGCGAGCGACTTAGACGCGTCCTTGTCTAAGCTACTCGCGGTAGCCTAAACCTTCTCAACCTCCCTCAACCTTCTCAACTATTCAGCCACCTGCCCACCACAACTCGATCCCGCCCCTGCAGTACACCCATAACAGTGTTGATTGAGAACAATGTCTCGTTTTTCAAGCTCAGCCAAGTCAAAATCATGGACTGATTTGCCCGGCGTGCTGACTTTAAGATCCAACATCTGATTGAAATCACAATCGTACATCCAACCGTCCCAGCTGACCGAAATGGTATTGCGGCACATCACTCCGGCCACCGCAGCGGGGTTGAATGCTTCGATGAGTGCCGTCATGTACTTTTCGTAATTCCCACTCTCCAGCAAATAATCCAGGAAGCGGCTGATCGGCATATTGGTAATGACGTAGAGATTGTTGAAATCCACGTTGTACTTGCGCTTGAGCTGGCGCTTGAATTCGTTTTCTAGGGAAACTTGGCCGCCGGGCAAAAAAGCACCGGAAGGGTTGTAGACCAGATTGAGGTTTAGTCCAGAATCGGCTTGGGCATAACCCACCGCATTGAGCATTTGCAGTGCTTTGATCGAATCTTCAAATACCCCATCCCCCCTTTGGCTATCCGTGCGCAGCGCGGAATAGTGAGGCAGAGAGGAAACGACTTCTACTTTGTTTTCGGCGAAAAAATGGGGCAAATCCTGGTATTTGGGGTTGGATACAATGATGGTGAGGTTGCAACGGTTCATCACGTGTTTGCCCAGTTTGTGGCACTCTTCGACAAACCAGCGGAAGTGTGGATTCATCTCGGGCGCACCACCAGTAATGTCTACGGTAGGAATATCGTATTTGGTCAGAATCTCCAAACAACGATCGAAGGTTGCCTTGTCCATGTTTTCGGCCTTGCGGTCGGGCCCAGCGTCCACGTGGCAGTGGGAACAGGTTTGATTGCACAATTTGCCTACATTGATTTGAAAAATTTCAATGCGGGAGGGCAATAGTTTTCCCTGATCAAAACCGGCGATTTTGATGGATTCCTCAAAAGCTTTGAATTGAGCCGCGCTGCGTTCGCGTCCATTGAGGACTTCCAGTTGGAAAAAAGTATCTGACAATGCATCGCCGCGTGCAGCAAGTGATTTTCCTTTTTGGTGAATGGCCATAACGAAAATTAAAAGGTTCCAAAGTTCGAGGTTCCAAAGTTCCTAGGTTCTGGGGTTCCAAAGTTCTGGGGTTCCAAAGTCCGAGTTGCCGTTAAGCATGGAACTTTGGAACCAGGAACCCTGGAACCTTTAAAGTTACATTGTTATTTCTTCCGCGTGGTTCATCATCTGCACGCCATAAACGAGGCTGGATCCAGCCCGAATGACAGCCGCTACATGCACGGCCTCCATCATTTGTTCCTCATCGGCACCTTTTTCTAGCGAAGTGGAGGTGTAGGCATCAATGCAATAAGGGCATTGGATGGCATGAGCTACTGCGAGAGCAATTAATGCCTTTTCCCGCTCGGTAAGCGCTCCTTCCTTCATGGTTTCTGCGTACCAGGCGAAATATTTATCACCCATTGCTTTTTGCCACTTGGTAATGTCGCCGAACTTGGCGAGGTCGGCTGGATCGAAATAATGCTTTTGAGCCATGGTTAGCTTGTTGTATTTAGATGAATGGTTACTTATTTACTTCGCTTCGTTGAGTACCCAGTTGTAATCGAGGTACTTGAGTTCAGTATTGTCCGAGATTTTTTGCGCAGAGAATTTATTGATGTAGGCAATCAAGGAGCCGGCATCGCGGTCAAAATCACCTTTGAACCACTTGAAGATTTCGGAAATCTCGACCTTTTCAGCAGTAATGTTATTGCGCAGTGGATCGGCCAGGAATTTTTTCATGGCATCCTCCAATTGGCTATCCAGTTTTTCCGCAGTATAGGCTTCCTGGCGCAGGCGTGGGCAAGAAAAGGAGGCACAATTGACGGCGGCATGCACTCGGGCATCTTTAAACACCGGGCGCAGGATATTGTGTTCAATGTTGTTGAGGTCGTAAGTGAAACCTTGGATCTTGATGAATTTAATGTCCCAAACCGAGTTGACAAAAGCGATGCCTTTTTTGATGTCTTTGATGCTTTCCACTGGGTAGTTTTTGACGACCAGCTTGATCGTGAAGGCATTGTAGGCATTGATCCAATACGCCATTTGTTCGTTGCGGGACCAACTTTTGTCGTCAGGATGGACCGCCGAAAGTTGATCCAGATAACGGTTCAATTCCATTGAATCGCGGATAAAACCCTTGTAGTCAACAAAGCCATCGTCCTTGACGTGTTTTTTGACCAATTGGTCCCAGCGATCGTGATTGATCGGACTGGAATTCGTATTGCGGCGAATGGCAGCACAGTTGGATGCGCTCAACCAAACCATTGCCAATACCATCAGTCGGGTGATTAGAAACACTTGTTTTTTCATAAAAAAAGGAAAAATTGACCAGTTCGGGAATAGAACGGGCTAGTTTAAAATTTGTTTGTAGATCTTTTTCAGGCGAATGGGCTCCAATCCAACTCTAAAAAGATTGAAAACCAGCCAATT